>JADYUX010000002.1 GCA_021532125.1 Arcanobacterium haemolyticum | reverse complement strand
ACGACCTTCGCGAAGGCTGATGGGGCTCCTGACTGGGTTGAGAGTGTCGATGCTGCTACCGGCGCGATCAAGGTTAAGCCTGGATACTCGGTTGAGCCCAAGACCTACGATGTCCCAGTTACTGTGACGTTCCCAGGAACAAACGGTGGCAGTACTACTGCCGTCGCTAAGGTGACGGTCGAGGCGGCAAACGCACAGAACGTCACGTTTGGTATTTCAGTTGGTAACCAGTGGCTAGGCGGTACGAATTCTTGTGAGGCTCTTGGGAACCTTAAAGATGGCGTATCGATCGTTCTTGTCGCTGAAGATGGCACGAAGTACCGTTCTGATGTCAACGGTTGGGGATGTCCCGATAACTTCCCTGCTTACCAAGGATTTGGAGAGAAGCTCATTCCTTTCGGTGACTACACTGTGATCGTTGAGGGTGAAGATACAATTGCTGATGAGGGATACGTTATTGATGTCCCGAATTATCCGTATACAACCTACGCATATCCGAATGCAACGATTTCGATAGATGGGAAGCGTGGTCAAATCTATCTTGACCTTCTTCCGTTCAATAAGGCATACACTCCGAGTTACACCGCTATCTCGGTGAATCAAGGTGACGAAGGCACAGTCGTTGCGCCAACATTCGACAACACGTTGACGTCTGATGTTGAGACTGGTGCTGCGCCAGAAGGTACGACCTTCGCGAAGGCTGATGGGGCTCCTGACTGGGTTGAGAGTGTCGATGCTGCTACCGGCGCGATCAAGGTTAAGCCTGGATACTCGGTTGAGCCCAAGACCTACGATGTCCCAGTTACTGTGACGTTCCCAGGAACAAACGGCGGAACGACTGACGCAATTGCGAAGGTCACCGTTACGACGAAGAGTACAACGCCCGGATTTGATCCGAATGGTACGGATGAGGATGGTAACCCCTTCGTCGTCAATCCTTCGGCTAACGGAAGTCAGGAATGTGGGGTTAAGCCCTACATTGTTCTCCCGGCTGATGCTGGTGTGATTTACACGGTCAAGGATGCGAAGGGTGCCGTTGTCACTCCGGATGCTTCTGGTCACTATGTCATCGCGTATGGAACGGAAGTGACAGTGACGGCTGCTCCTGGTGAGGGCTACTCGTTCCCTGAGGGGGCGACGACCACATGGACTGTGACCGTTGAGAAGACTGCAGAGTGCCAGCCTAGCTGGGATGATGCGACAACAATTCCGGGTGAGCCGATTACGGTTCCTAACACTGGTGGTCCTGTCGATGAGGGGACGACTGTTGAGGTTGATGGTCCCGGTACTGCAGTGATTAACCCGGACGGTTCGATTACGGTCACGCCGGGTGATGATGCCAAGCCTGGCGATACGATCACGGTGACTGTGAAGGACCCGAACGGTAAGACGATCGACGAGATCACAGTCACTATCGACGATACGCCGACAACGCCGACATTTGATCCGAATGGTACGGATGAGGATGGTAACCCCTTCGTCGTCAATCCTTCGGCGGATGACCCGGCTGAGTGTACGGTTAAGCCTTACGTTGTTCTTCCGAACGATGAGGGTGTGACCTATGTTGTCACGGATGCCAATGGCAACGTCATCGAGCCTGATGCGTCCGGTCATTACGTGTACGCTTACGGCACGGAAGTGACAGTCACGGCATCGCCTGCTGAGGGATTCGCTTTCCCTGCAGATGCGACGACGACGTGGACCTTTAGTTCGCAGAAGGCTGCTGTGTGCGAGCCGAAGTGGGAGGATTCCACGACGAAGCCGGGTGAGCCGATTACGGTTCCTAACACTGGTGGTCCTGTCGATGAGGGGACGACTATTGAGGTTGATGGTCCCGGTACTGCAGTGATTAACCCGGATGGTTCGATTACGGTCACGCCGGGTGATGATGCCAAGCCTGGCGATACGATCACGGTGACTGTTAAGGACCCGAACGGTAAGACGATCGACGAGATGACAATTACTATCGGCAAACCCGATGCTCAACCGACTAAGCCAGCTCCGGCAGCGGCAACGCTTCCCTTCACTGGCGCGAGTGCGATTGGCTTCGGTATTGCTGCTGCGGTGCTCGTCCTTGGCGGAGGGGTTGTTCTCTTCGGAGCTAAGGCCCGTCGCGAGAAGTAAGTAACGTTCGCGAAATCCGCGGTATGAATCTGAAGGGCTGATCGGGGAGTTGATTCCCTGATCAGCCCTTCTTCTGCTGCTATATACCCATTTCCATACTAGGAATCTCAACTATTGGACGGGCTGGAAAGATCAGCTGCCGCCTCTGCTATTTTCGATCTCGTGAGAAACGACATCGCATCACATGTGGCTGCCATCGGATCGGCGTTGAGCGCCGCCATGCCGATGCGCCTGTGTATGCGAATGTGTCATTCGGCTAACTGAGAGCCGCCATACGTGCAAGCCTGTCGTCGCACACGACAGCAGAGCATCCCCACCCCCACCTTTTTCTGAGGCGACGTGTACCTATAGGCGCCGCCCGCTCACGACAAAGGATCATCATGAAAAATCGCAAGTTCATCCTCCCTACCGTTTTTACCGCTCTCACCCTCGCCCTGGGCGCATGCGGGGCAGGCAATTCGGCATCACATACGGACGCTGCTCCGTCCTCTACCGAAAGTGTGAGTGCGGAGGAAGCACGCGCCAATCTCCTTGAGGAAGGCGTACTCCGAATCGGCACCGAAGGAACATATGCCCCTTTCACCTTCCATGATTCGGAAGGAAAGCTCACCGGATACGACATCGACATCATCGAAGCAGTTGCCGACAAGCTCGGTGTCACAACCGAGTATTCCGAAGTCAAATGGGACGGCATCTTCGCTGGGCTGGAGGCGGGACGCTACGACGTCGTCGCCAACCAGGTAGCCGTCACAGACGAACGTGAAGCGCTCTACGACTTTTCGACCAAATATGCCGTGTCAAGCCCTGTCGTTATCGTCAAATCCGACAACTCGTCGATCACCTCGCAGGCTGATGTATCGGGGAAGAAGTCGGCGCAGTCGGTCACGTCGAACTGGGCGGAACTCGCAACGAGCTTGGGGGCGAACGTCGTCGGCGTTGATGGGTTCACGGAAGCTGTCGCAGCACTGCGTGATGGCCGCGTGGATCTTACCGTGAACGATAATCTTGCCGCTCTCGAATACTTCACGACGACGAACGATAATTCGGTCAAAATCGCATTCGAAATTCCCGGCCAAGAATCACGTCAAGCCTTCGCCTTTCGAAAGAACTCGGGCCTGAACGAAGTAATTTCGCAGACGCTTGCCGAACTCGAAGCCGATGGAACGATCGCACGCATCGGATCTCAGTATTTCGGTACAGACATCTCGAAGTGAGGCTCGAGGAGATAACAGTATGACGACGTCGACATGGGACCTTGTGCTACGTTCGCTCGGCCCGTTGGCTGAGGGGGCCATGAAAGCGACAATCCCGCTCACCCTTCTTTCCTTTACCATCGGGATTATTCTCGCCTTAGTGGTCGCACTTGCTCGAATCTCTCGTTTCCGTCTGCTTCGGACAATTGCGCAAATCTATATCTCGATTATTCGCGGCACGCCACTGCTCGTCCAACTTTTCATTATTTTCTATGCCTTGCCATCCTTGGGTATTGTTATCGACCCGTTTACATCGGCCGTTATTGCATTCTCATTGAATGTTGGCGGATACGCGTCGGAGATCATTCGTTCAGCAATAGCGTCTGTGCCGGTAGGGCAGTGGGAAGCTGCAGAAATGGTTGGGCTGACATACTGGCAGTCCCTTAGCCGCGTGATTCTGCCGCAAGCTGTGCGTGTCGCGATCCCGCCCCTCTCCAATACATTTATCTCTCTTGTCAAAGATACGTCGCTTGCTTCGTCGATCATGGTTGTTGAACTCCTACGCGAGGCGCAGGAAATTGCTGCCCCGACGTTCCAATTCCTTGCCTTGTATTCACTCGCCGCTATCTATTACTGGGTTATCTGCACCGTGCTTTCGATAGGACAAGGTTTCCTTGAGCGGCGTCTCAACAAGACATTTGTCCAGGAAGGATCACGTTATGTCGCTGCTTGAAGTTCGTGGTCTCCACAAGTCATTCGGAACGAAAAACGTCCTCAACGGAATTGACCTCGACGTTGATTCCGGGGGCGTCACGGCGCTCATCGGTCCCTCCGGATCGGGGAAAACAACTCTTTTGCGTTCATTGAACGCGCTAGAAATTCCTGAAAAGGGCACCGTGACAATCAACGGGGCACAAGTTGATTACGGTGCACAACCAACCTCGAAAGAGCTGCGCCAGCTTCGAGCTCAATCCGGAATGGTTTTCCAAGCTCATCATCTCTTTCCACACTTGACGGCACTTGACAACGTCATACTCGGGCCAATTCGATCAGGGAAAATTTCGCGCACCGAGGCCGAAGCGGAAGGCCGAAGCCTCCTAGCCGAGGTTGGCCTCGCCGGACTGGAAGATCGCCTTCCACGTCAGCTTTCCGGAGGCCAACAACAACGGGTGGGGATCGCCCGCGCACTCGCGCTCAAACCACAGCTCCTCCTCTTTGACGAACCGACCTCCGCACTTGATCCAGAAACAGTGGGAGAGGTACTCGTCGTTATGCGTCGCCTCGCACGTGAAGGATGGACAATGGTGGTCGTCACGCACGAAATCGCATTCGCGCGAGCCGTCGCAGATCAAGTTCTCTTTCTCGATGGGGGAGAGGTTGTTGAACGCGGCGCCGCCTCGAAGGTGCTCACCTCGCCCACCCAACCAAGGACCGCTCAATTCCTTCGGAGGATTCTCGATCCGCTCGCCGACGCCGGCGAGACAACGACTATTTCTCGGCCAGAGTAACGGCCAATCAGTGCGTGCTGGTTCACTCCCAACTCGCCTTCCCACTTCGCTTTTCACCCCCCCCCGCCGAAAGGACACGGCCATGACAGGATTCGCAACACGAGCTGTTCACGTAGGCCAGGAACCCGATCCCATCACGGGTGACGTCGTTCCACCAGTACACGTCACATCGACATATGTCATGGATAGCGTCGGTGAGGCTCGCGCCGGCTATGACTATTCTCGGAGTGGCAATCCGACACGCTCGGCCTACGAGCGAGCTCTTGCATCACTGGAAGGCGGTGCGGGTGCCCTCGCATTCCCGGCGGGGCTATCGGCCGAAGATACGCTCGTGCGAGCCGTCACAAGGATCGGAGGGCACATCTCCTTTGGTGCCGATGTCTACGGAGGCACATATAGGCTGTTCACCTCAGTGTTACCGCGGGAGGGGCGCACTGCGACGGCACTTGACCTCACGGACCTCGAAGCTGTCGAACACGACCTCGCCACCCATCCAGCGCACGTACTCTGGGTGGAAACCCCGTCAAACCCGCGGCTTCACGTCTTCGACATCCGAGCGCTCGCCGCTCTGGCACACAGCTATGGTGCACTCCTCGTTGTCGATAACACCTTTGCTTCGCCCGTGCTCCAGCGACCACTCGAACTCGGCGCCGATGTTGTTGTACATTCGACGACTAAATACATCGGCGGACACTCGGACATCATTGGCGGAGCGATTATCACGGCGAAAGATGTCGTTGTGCCCGCAGATGTCACAGGATGGAGTGAATCGGGGCGTGTGCTTGACGAGGTGCACTACCTCCAAAATGCGACAGGTGCCGTACCCTCGCCGCGCGACTGCTACCTCGCACACCGTGGTCTTAAAACACTCGCGGTGCGCGTCAGTCGGCAGAGCGAGACAGCTCTCGCGATCGCCCATTTCCTTGAGAACGACGATCGAGTTGCTGCCGTGCACTACCCCTGGCTTGCCAGCCACCGTCATCACGACCTCGCGACAAAGCAAATGAGCGGAGGCGGTGGGGTGCTTTCTTTCGAGACGTACTCGCCTGAAGTAGCGCGTTCCGTATGCGAATCGACGACGATATTCGCCCTTGCAGTATCGCTCGGAGCGACAGAATCACTCATCGAATACCCCGCGGCAATGACCCACGCCGCGAAAGCAGGGGCTGAGAGCGCGATCCCAGCCAACCTCGTACGACTCGCTGTTGGGCTCGAAGATCCGGACGACCTCATCGCCGATCTCGACTGCGCACTGGGCGCCTGAACGCACGAGTTGCTCGGGGAGGGGCACCTGCTACCTCCCCGAAGCTGGGCGAGCGCGGGGAGGCGTTGTCGCAATTGCCGCTGGCAGGTCAGCGCTTACGGTACAGGCGCTTGTACTGGAAGACAGGTTCGCTCGTCACGTGCACGCCAAGCTTACGGAACACATCCTCATCGACTGGGCCAAGAATGACCGATGAATGAAGATCGCAGCCAGCAAGCTGCTCAAGCGCATCTAATGCGCGGCGCGCGTACTCGTTCGTCGTCGCGCTTACCGCGAGCGCAATGAGGACCTCGTCGGTGTGAAGGCGAGGATTTTGCGAGCCAAGGTGCTTTGTCTTGAGGTTCTGAATCGGCTCAATAGATTCGGGGGAGAGGACATCAATCGAATCATCAATACCGGCAAGAACCTTGAGTGCGTTGAGCAATACTGACGACGAGCTGCCGAGCAATGCCGAGGTTTTACCCGTGATAATTGTGCCGTCAGGGAGTTGGAGCGCTGCTGCGGGCCCCTTTGTTTTCTTGTGCTTGTCGAGGGCCGGTTGGACTACGGGACGGTCGGTTGGTGAGATTCCCACCTTGCCCATGAGAAGGGCGATGCGATCCGAAATTGTTGAATCGAGCTCGTCACGTGTTTCCGCCACGCGCGCCTTGTAATAACGTCGAATAATCTCCTGCTCGGAGGCCCTGCGGCACACCTCGTCGTCGGAAATGGCGAAGCCGGCCATATTTACTCCCATGTCGGTGGGAGATTTATACGGCGACGTTCCCATGATCCGCTCGAACAGAATATTGAGCACCGGGAAAATTTCAACATCTCGGTTGTAATTGACTGTCTGCTCGCCGTAGGCAGCAAGATGGTACGGATCGACCATATTGACATCGTCAAGATCAGCTGTGGCTGCTTCGTATGCGATATTCACCGGGTGATCAAGAGGCAAATTCCAGATCGGGAACGTCTCAAACTTTGCATAACCTGACGTGAGTCCACGCTTGTGGTCGTGGTAAATCTGCGAGAGGCACGTGGCCATCTTGCCGCTTCCGGGGCCAGGGGCGGTGACGACGACGAGGTCGCGGCTCGTCTCGATGTACTCGTTCTTGCCGTAGCCGGCATCCGAGACGACGTATTCCACGTCGTGCGGGTAGCCCTTGATGAGTTGGTGCCGGTATACGCGCATGCCCAGGCGCTCGAGTTTGCGCTTGAAGGCCTTTGCTTGGCGGTTATCGTCGCTCATCTGTGAGATCACAACCGAACCGACGTACAGACCGTACGAGCGGAAGGCGTCGATCAGGCGTAGCACATCCTCGTCGTACGTAATACCGAGATCCTCGCGGACCTTATTACGCTGCAAATCACGGGCCGAAACGACGATGACAATTTCTACTTCGTCGCGCATCGACTCAAGCATGACGATCTTGTTATCGGGGAGGAATCCGGGGAGCACGCGAGACGCGTGCATATCGTCAAAAAGTTTTCCGCCAAATTCGAGGTAAAGTTTGCCGCCGAACTTCTCGCGGCGGGCGTTAATGTGCTCCGTTTGGAGCTTGAGATACGTGGCGCGGTCAAATCCAATTGCGTGCTCTGCCATGTCTCATCATGCTACATGGTTGGCGCTTGCACTGTCGCGGGCGTCTGGAGTGGAGTGGCTAACGCGGGCGGGTAAAAAACGGGGAGGGCAGCTTTCGCTGCCCTCCCCGAGAGAGCTGGGCAGGCGGCCCGGAGGCCTACCTGTTCTATTGCATGAGGTTCACGCTGCCGTGGAGAGGCTCGTGAGTTCGTTCCATGCGTGCTGAGCTGCGGCGAGCCTAAACTGTGCGCGCTCTGCACGGGAAGCCGAAGCTGACCTGCTGAGGGAAGATACTTCCGCCTGGGCAGACATGAGTTCTGCGTGTGCGTGGCGGAGCTTTCGTTCCATATCCATATTCATTTATTTTCTCTTTTCCTCAATGGGCGGAGCTGAGCTCCACGCCCGTTTTTCCTCAAACCTGACGAGGAGAGATTCTCTCCGTCAGGTGGCGAGCCGGGAGGCTCGCAGGCAACCGGCACGTGGCCGGCGCGCAGTTGATTGCGCGTTCTGTACATGAGCTGGTGATTCGTCGTATCCGCGTCAATTGACACGAGCGCCGAATGCCACCGTGCTTGTGCACAGGAGATTTACTGTACATGACGTGAACGTGAAAGTGAGTGAAGGTATTCCGATTCACATCGTGACATGCGCAAGTTGGGTCTTTTGTCGTGGAGTTTCGTGCTGGGCGCGGCTACCGACGGTGTGTCGTGCTCGTTTATCTGAGGGAGAGGCCACAGGAAATATGTGGCCTATCGCATGGTCTGGGGTAGCCTAGGGAACATGGCATACGAGAATATTGAGACTCGCACTGAGTCCGATTCGATGGGCACCATCGAAGTCCCTGCACAGCACTACTGGGGCGCTCAAACCGAGCGCAGTCTCCACAATTTCGACATCGGCCGTTCCACGTTCGTCTGGAACCGCCCAATGATTCAGGCGCTCGGCACGCTGAAGAAGGCTGCCGCCCGCGCTAACGCTGAGCTTGGCGAACTTCCTGCAGATATCGCTGAGCTCATCCAGAAGGCTGCCGACGAAGTTATCTCCGGCAAGCTTGATGATGAGTTCCCACTCGTCGTGTTCCAGACGGGATCTGGCACGCAGTCAAATATGAATGCGAACGAGGTTATCTCGAACCGTGCAATCGAGCTTGCCGGCGGCGAGATGGGCACAAAGAGTCCGGTTCATCCTAACGATCACGTGAACCGCGGCCAGTCCTCGAACGATACGTTCCCAACAGCTATGCACATCGCGGTTGTTTCCCAGCTCAACGAGAAGCTCTACCCGGATGTGCGCCAGCTTCGTGAGACTCTCGCCAAGAAGGCCGAAGAGTACCGCGACATCGTTATGGTGGGCCGTACCCACCTTCAGGACGCGACCCCGATTACGCTCGGTCAAGTGATTTCCGGTTGGGTTGCACAGCTCGACTTCGCGATCGACGGTATCAAGTATGCGGATTCGCGTGCACGCGAGCTCGCTATTGGCGGTACGGCGGTCGGTACCGGCCTTAACGCTCACCCTGAGTTCGGTAAGCTCGCGGCCCGCTACATCAGTGAAGAATCCGGTTACTCTTTCAAGCAGGCCGACAACCTTTTCGCTTCGCTGTCGGCTCACGACGCCCTCGTACTCGTCTCTGGTGCACTTCGCGTGCTCGCTGATGCCCTCATGAAGATCGCCAACGATGTGCGTTGGTACGCTTCCGGCCCGCGTAATGGCATTGGCGAACTCCTCATTCCTGAGAACGAGCCGGGTTCGTCCATCATGCCGGGAAAGGTTAATCCGACGCAGTGTGAGGCAATGACAATGGTTGCCACTAAGGTGTTCGGTAACGACGCCACGGTGGGATTTGCCGGTTCACAAGGCAACTTCCAGCTCAACGTCTTCAAGCCTGTCATGGCGTGGGCGGTGCTCGAATCCATCGAGCTCATCGGCGATGCCTGCGTGAGCTTCGAGGAGCACTGCGCTCGCGGTATCGAGCCGAACATGCCGAAGATTGAGCACAACCTTGAGATCAACCTTATGCAGGTGACGGCCCTTAATCGTCACATCGGCTACGACAAGGCTTCGAAGATCGCGAAGAACGCCCACAAGAAGGGTATTTCGCTTCGCGAGTCGGCCCTTGAGTTGGGCTTCCTCTCCGCTGAGGATTTTGACCGTTGGGTTGTTCCGGCGGATATGACTCATCCGAGCGCGAATGAGTGACGTGTAGATCAACGACGACGAGGGGCGGGTTTCATTGGAAGCTCGCCCCTCGTCGTCATACCGGTGATTTATGATTCCTCGTGTGGTTCGTTGAGGAGACGAGCCAATTCTTGCTCGCGCTCGGCGACTGCTTTCTTGAAGGCTTCGTCGGGGTTTTCGTGTTTTCCTGGGTGTCCGTGTGGAAAGACTTGGTAGATGAGGAAGTCGGCCATCTCGCGGGGGCCTCGTTCGAAACCGGAGACGATCCATTGGTCGATGATGGCGAAGACCATTGCCGCGTGGATAGCTGCGCGGTATTTTGCGACGAGACCCTCGGCGTCGGAGCGCGTCACGGCCTCTCGGTAGGTGTAGCTGAAGAGAAGGTAATCGAGATCGCGCTGGTAGATGAGTTCAAGTAGGTCTCGGTTTTCGATGAGGTGTTCGAGGTAGTCGACGAAGTATGCGCGCACCTCGTCGAGGCCGGGATGATGGCTTGGATTATGGTCGAAATCTTTGAAGCCAAAGATGAGCTCGAATTTGTAGAAGAGCACATCGTCTTTGGAAGTGAAGTGGCGGTAGTAGGTTGCGCGGCCAACGTCGGCGAGGTCGGTGATTTCGCTGACGGAAATATCTGCGTAGGGCTTTGCCTTAAGGAGTTCTAACAGCGCGTTTGCCATGCGCTCTTTGAGGTTATCGCTCGTTCGGGCTTGCCGTGGCATTGCTTGGCCTCCGAAATTGTTGTCGTTGTGTCGTGTCATGATGTGGGTGAGAGTGGGGGAGTCGTGAGTGTCACGCTCATCCTCCTTTGACAGTATGGCACACGGTTGATACAAATGTCTCGTTGAAACATTTGTCTAAATGAGCCATCTGTATCGTGCGTCACTGCGGCGATCGTCGTCGCCACACGAACAACGCACACAAGCACTCAATGAAGGTCGGGAAAACACCGTGAAACTAACGAAATACATCGGGAAAAGAGAATGGGGGCTTGCGGTCATCGCACTTGCAGCGATCGTCACGCAAGTGTATTTCGACCTCAAACTTCCTGACTATATGCAGGACATTACTCAGATCATCACCACGCCTGGCGCAGAAGTTCGTGATGTTCTCGTTCAGGGCTCATACATGTTGGGGTGTGCGCTCGGCTCCATGCTGGCCGCAATCGTTACTGGATATGCGGTGAGCCGTATAGGAGCAACGCTAGCCCGAAATCTGCGCGCCGCAGTCTTCGATAAGACCATCGACTTCTCGATGGCAGAATCTAACAAGTTTTCCCTGGCCAGCCTCATCACCCGCAATACGAACGACGTCACCCAAATTCAGATGTTCGTCGTCATGGGAATGCAGATGGCGATTAAGTCGCCCATCCTTGCAGTTTGGGCAATGACGAAGATCGCAGGGAAAAATGGTACGTGGACGGCAGCGACAGCACTCACCGTCCTCCTCGTCGTCATCATCCTCACCGTCATTATGTCGCTCGTCATGCCCAAGATGATGCGCATGCAGCGCATCACAGACGACCTCAACCGAGTGACACGCGAACACCTCTCCGGTCTTCGGGTTATCCGCGCATACAACGCTCAAGAATTCCACGAGGATCGATTCGAAGCGACGAACGACGAACTCACCGGAACGACGATGTTCGTCAACAACACGATGGCGTTCCTCATGCCGGCACTCACATCCATCATGTCTGGCCTCTCGTTGGCGATCTACGCCCTTGGCGCCTCCATGATCAATTCGGCAGGCACGCTTGACGACAAGATGCTGCTTTTCTCGCAGATGATCGTCTTCTCCGCATACGCCCTACAGGTTGTTTCCGCCTTCATGATGCTTGCAGTCGTCTTCATCTTCTTCCCGCGCGCCCGCGTCTCCTACCGTCGTATCCGTGAAGTGCTCACCACGGAGGTCAGTATCACCGACGGCGCGACGACGCACGGACGTGCTCACGGCCTCGTCGAGTTCAAAAACGTCAATTTCCGCTATCCGGATGCAGAAGACGATGCGCTTCACAGTGTCAGCTTCGAAGCGAAGCCGGGCGAAACAGTCGCTATCATCGGCGCTACAGGCTCAGGTAAAACCTCCATCATCAACCTCATTCCGCGATTCTTCGACACGGCTCAGGGCGAGGTGCTCGTCGACGGCGTCAACGTCAAGGACTGGAACCTTCAAGCGCTTCGCGACAGGATCGCATACGTGCCGCAGAAAGCCACCCTCTTCTCCGGGACCGTGGCATCCAATATCAAATATGGAACGGGGCTGCGTGAGATCACCGCAGAAAACGTCGTCGATGCAGCACATATCTCACATTCATCCGAATTTATCCTCGGCAAGGAAGATGGATACTCATCGCGAGTCTCGCAAGGAGGAACAAACTTCTCTGGCGGGCAGAAGCAGCGCCTCTCGATTGCGCGAGCCGTAGCGCGCGGTGCCGAAATTCTTATTTTCGATGATTCCTTCTCCGCTCTTGACTACCGAACTGATCGAGACGTCCGCGATGCGCTCGTGCGCGAAGCCGCCGGCGCCACCGTTATCATCGTCGCGCAACGAATCGGAACAGTCCGCAACGCCGACAGAATTCTTGTTGTCGACCGCGGACGCATCGTCGGATCGGGCACGCACAAAGAACTAATGCAGAGCAACGAAGTCTACCGAGAAATTGCATTCTCGCAGCTCAGCGAGGAGGAACTGGCATGAGCGCCGCAACAATGACCAGAAACGAGGAGATCGCCTCCGCGCAGGCAGGCATCACACAGGCCGACGAAGCGCGTGCCAAGCAACTTGAAAGCGCATCCGCAACGGCCAACCGCGGTGGTCAGGGGCACGGCCCGCACGGTGGAGGCGGCGAAGTAAACGCCAAAACCGTCTCGCTCATGTGGCCAACCCTCAAACGTATGCTCGGCTTCGGTCGCGCCTACTGGCCACACATGATCGTCGCACTTATCCTGGCAATCGGTGGATCTGTGCTCTCGGTCATCTCACCGCGATTCCTTCAAGACATCACGAACACCATCGCTGAAGGACTCCTGGCTGCGATCGATATGGACGAGGTTCGTCGCCTCATCATTATCTCGATTGCGATACTCGCCGGTAGCTTCCTCTTCAGTTACATCCAGGCGCGGCTCATGGTGTACGCGACCCAACGGATGTCCCAGAACTTGCGCAGCGCGATCAATAACAAGATCGACAAGATGCCACTGGCGTACTTTGACCGCACGAGCCACGGCGACACCCTCTCCCGCGTGACCAACGATGTCGATACTCTCTCGCAAACCCTCAACAATTCGGTGAGCACGATCATCACCGGACTTGTCACACTCCTCGGCTCTGCCACCATGATGTTTATTACTGAGTGGCGCATGGCCCTGGCAGGAATCGCGTCGGCAATCGTCGGGTTCATGCTCACAATGATCATCATGGGAACGAGCCAAAAGTTCTTCGTCGCACGCCAGCGCGAACTCGGCGCACTCAACGGTCACATCGAAGAGACACTCTCCGGCCACATCGTTGTCCGTGCCTACAACGGGCAAGAAGGAGCGAAAGCCGAGTTCGCTGAACGTAACGGCAAACTGTATGAGAGCACCTGGAAAGCTGACTTCCTCTCGGGCCTCATGTTCCCGATCATTAACTTCGTCGGAAACCTCGGCTATGTGGTCGTATGTGTGGTTGGCGCGGTCCTCGTCGTGCATAACACGATCTCGATCGGTGTGATCGTTTCCTTCATGCTGTACATCCGCCTCTTTACCCAGCCATTATCGAATATCGCCCAAGCTGCAACGAGCTTCCAAAGCGCGGCAGCCGCCGGCACTCGCGTGTTTGAACTCCTCGACGAGGACGACATGAGCGACGAATCAGGCAAGCCGGAAGTCGAACACGTTGTTCGTGGGCATGTGCGCTTCGAGGACGTCAAATTCTCTTACGTGCCAGGTAAGGAGATCATTCACGGCTTCAGTGCCGATGTGTACCCGGGCCAGAAGGTTGCCATTGTTGGACCGACCGGCGCAGGTAAAACGACACTCGTTAATCTGCTCATGCGTTTCTACGAGGTCGATTCAGGCCATATCGATATTGACGGTGTATCCACCTTGGATATGCGCCGCGAGGATGTCGACGCACTGTTCTCGATGGTGCTTCAGGACACATGGCTTTTCCAAGGGACACTACGAGAGAACCTTGTGTACCGCACCCCTCATGTCAGCCAGGAACGCCTCGATGAAGTCGTGGAAGAAGTGGGACTCACGGAGCTTGTCAAGCAGCTCCCGCACGGATATGACACGGTGCTTTCCGACGAAACAGCGCTTTCTGCGGGTCAAAAGCAGCTCGTGACGATCGCCCGCGCAATGATCGCCGACAATCCGCTGCTCATCCTCGACGAGGCGACGTCATCTATCGACACGCGAACCGAAAAGCTCATCCAGGATGCGCTCGACACACTCACTATGGGTCGCACGTCCTTCGTTATCGCGCACCGCCTGTCGACAATTCGCAACGCGGACATCATTTTCGTTATGCGTGACGGCGATATTGTCGAGACAGGTAATCACGACGAACTTCTCGCCAAGGGCGGTTTCTACGCCGACCTTTACAACTCGCAGTTCGACCAGGACGACGAGTAAGCCAGAGCGAGGGAAGTTCGCCTCAACATACGAGGGAACCCTCCGCCGTCTCGGTGGAGGGTTCCCTCGTATGTTGAGTTGCACGTTTGAACGTATTTTCAGTACACCGATGCCAGGAAAAATGGGAGTGACAACCTGACAAATGAACGAAAGGTCCTGCCTATCTACGCCCTGCCTGTTAGCGTAGACACAAACATCTTGGCAGTGACTATCAACAGTGAGGTGGTAGGCGTGTCTCGTGTGGCAAACGAAAGACTCATTGCTCTGTCCGGTGTGTGTCGGTGGGCGTTGTGCTGTGGATTACCACGGTCGAGGATGGGGCGGTATATGCGAGCCTGAGCGCGGCCGGGTGGAGTGATTCTCGGGTTGCTTTAGCGATTGTGAGCCAGGCCGGGATGACTGGCATGATCGGAGCGGTCGCCGCAACGGGCTTGTCGATCGGCATCGTCGCTTACTTCACGCAGGCCACGCCCCAGGTGGTACTCACCCATGCCGGTATTGCCGCGGCTTATGTCATGGCTCCTATCCTCGTCTCACTTATTCCGGCACGCATCCATCTGCGTCAGCCGTTACACCACCTCCTCACGCATTAAGCGACTGTCGTGCCACCTCGTGTGCTAGTGGCGCTTGAGAGAACAAGTCGAACTAGGTGGCGACATAGGCCATCTGCACTCTGCGGGATTGCGAGGAAGGCCTCGACGTCGCGCAACCCACGGACGTGCTTAAACGCACATCATCGTCGGAATAAACAGCGCCACCACTGGGTTTCACCACCAGATAAGTTAAGGCTACAACTTAATGGGGTTTGACCATGATGACGACCGATCTCCTTCCGTCTACTACCCGTATGGGTACCGTCCTCCTCGACGTCCGAAACCTCGCAACAATGGTGGACTTCTATCATCGGATCGTCGGCCTCGACATCCTGAGCGATACAAACGGCCGAGCAGAACTCGGGCGTGCAGCAACTCGTGAGACAATCGTCGTCCTCCACGAAGACCCCTCTCTGCCACTGCGCTCAGTCCGCTCGGCCGGACTCTTCCATACAGCAATCCTCTTTGACGACGCCTCCGATCTGGCCGCCGCGCTCGTCCGCATCGCACAGAATGTCCCCGAGCTCTACACCGGCAGCGGCGATCACTACGTCTCCCAGGCGTTCTATCTCGACGATCCGGAAGGGAACGGAGTTGAGCTCTACATCGATCGCCCGCGCGAGACATGGACGTGGGAGGGTAATCACGTCGTCATGGGCACGGAGTACATCGATCTCGGAAAATTCGTCCAGAATAACCTAGCATCGGCTCGAAACCGTGATAGTGAAAGCCAAGGAAATTCGACAACCCTCGGACATGTACATCTTCAGGTTGGAGATGTGCCGAGTGCAAGGAAATTCTATGTTGAGACGCTCGGCTTTGAAGAGACTGCAGTACTAGGAAATTCGGCGCTTTTCGTCTCCGCCGGAAAGTATCACCACCACATGGCGATGAATACGTGGAATAGTGCCGGTGCCGGTATGCGAGCTCCCGCGCTCGGATTGGGGCGCGTGGATATCGTCGTACCAAAGCGCGTTGATGTTGAATTTGCGGCGGACCGCTTGCGCACGGCTGGTTGCGCCGTAGCCGATGATGGCGCCGCAATTACATCTCAGGACCCGTGGGGGAACACAATTCTTATCCGCGCCTAACAACGAGTAGCGGTGCCTACCCAATAAGTAATTCCAGCCCGTTGTCGACGAAATTTTTTCGGGCCGCTAATCTGGCCGTAGACGTTAGGAGAACCCATGCAGTTTGGAATCTTTACCGTTTCGGATATTACTCAAGATCCCACGACAGGCCATATGCCGTCGGAAAAAGAACGTATTGATGCCGTCGTGACCATTGCCAAGCACGCCGAAGATATCGGTTTAGACGTGTTTGCCTTGGGTGAGCATCATAATCCGCCCTTCTTTTCGTCGTCCCCAACGACGACGTTGGCATATATCGGTGCGCAGACGAAGAACATTCTTTTGTCGACATCGACCACTCTCATCACAACAAACGATCCGGTGAAGATCGCTGAAGATTATGCGATGCTTCAGCACCTGACCGATGGCCGGGTGGATCTCATGATGGGCCGTGGAAACACAGGGCCTGTCTACCCGTGGTTTGGGAAGGATATCCGACAGGGAATTCCTCTTGCTGTCGAGAATTACCAGCTTTTGCGTGAATTGTGGGATAACGACGTAGTCGACTGGGAAGGGCGTTTCCGCACTCCGCTGCGAGGCTTTACCTCGACGCCACGTCCGCTTGACGGAGTTGCCCCATTCGTTTGGCATGGGTCGATTCGTTCGCCTGAGATTGCCGAGCAGGCCGCCTACTATGGTGACGGCTTCTTCCACAACAACATCTTCTGGCCCTCGGAGCACACAGCACGCATGGTTGCTCTTTACCGCCAGCGTTTCGCGCACTATGGGCATGGCCGTCCGGAAGAGGCCATCGTTGGGCTGGGTGGCCAGTTCTATGTGGCGAAGGATTCACAACAGGCTGTCCGTGAGTTCCGTCCATACTTCGACGTGGCTCCGGTATACGGCCACGGCCCGAGCCTTGAGGAGTTTATGGCTCAGACGCCTTTGACAGTTGGTTCACCTCAGCAGATTATTGACCGGACGCTTGGCTTCCGTGAGTCTGTCGGTGATTACCAGCGCCAACTGTTCCTCATTGACCATGCGGGGTTGCCGCTGTCGACAGTTCTCAAGCAGCTTGATCTTTTTGGTTCTGAGATTTTGCCTGTGCTTCGTCGCGAGTTCGAGGGGCGACGAGCTGCGGGAGTTCCGGATGCTCCGGTTCATCCGCGTGTGGCTGCTGCTCGTTCCGGTCAAACGTACGTGGCAAGCGCACCCCGGAGCGAAGGGGCGGTCGACGACGTGACGGGCGCGAGTTTCTATGACCAGGCGGAATCTGACGAGGCCGCCGTGTCGCACGCAGACGAGCTTCTGCGCCAGGCGCGGGGTGAGCGATGAAAATACTTGCGTTGAGTGCCGGCTCGTCGGAGGCATCGGATACGACTCGCCTCGCGGACGAGATTGCTCGTGCTGCGGGCCGGGAACCGACGATTGAGATTCGTCTCCTGCGACCCTTTGCCCGAGATATTGCTGATGCCATGGTGACGGGGTTTCCGAGCCCGGCCCTGTCCGAGCTTATCGACGAGGTTGCCGGCGCCGATGCGCTTGTCGCTGCGACACCCATTTACAATGCGGTACCATCGGGGCTTTTCGTCAGTTTCTTCGATGTGCTGCCTGAGGAGACGTTGCGTGGCAAACCGGTTGCTCTCGCAGCTACAGGAGGATCACCTCGACATAGTTTGATTGTCGAGCACGCGATGCGCCCTATGATGATCTATCTCCACGCGCTCGTCGCTACGACGGCTGTGTATGCGGCAACAGAGGACTGGGGTGCTCCCGGGGTGGGATTTGACGGCTCGGCTGGGACGTCGCTCCTGGGGCGAATTGCCCGCGAAGGGCGTGAACTCGCTGCGCTGATAAGCATGTCGCGGGGGAATACCGCTTTGCCGGAGGCTTCGCATGAT
This sequence comes from Arcanobacterium haemolyticum, assembly GCA_021532125.1. GTDB lineage: Bacteria > Actinomycetota > Actinomycetes > Actinomycetales > Actinomycetaceae > Changpingibacter > Changpingibacter haemolyticus_A. Next base: position 460,323 of record JADYUX010000002.1, on the reverse strand, counting down.
ATGGCGACGAAAGATGACGCCAGGGCTGAAACGCCCGACGATGCGACGGAGCTTTTCCCCGATTTTGTTCCGTTCGATCAGATGATGGGGAAGTGACATGTGCCGGCGACACGTCGCCGGCACATTCGTCATATCAGGGTTGAAATAATCCGTTTGGAAGGTCGAAATCCGGACGAGCGTAAGCGGTGAATCGGTAGGCGATTCCCGTCCGTGACGTCAGCGGCGTACCCGACGCGACTTCGCGCCATGCTGAAGGAAGCTCGGGTGCAAAGGCATCGGCGTCGTCGACATCAACGCCAAGCGAGGTGACAAAGGCAAAATCTGCATGGGGGAGCGCTGCCGCATACAGGCGGGCGCCGCCTATTACCCATGCAAGGTGCTCGGTCGCCACCAGCGCTAATGCGGCGTCGAGACTCTCGACAACCTCGGCCCCGTCAGCTTCGATACCGTTGCGGGAGGCGACGATATTTCGTCGCCCTGGAAGTGGGCGGAAGCGCTCAGGAAGTGACTGCCACGTTCGTCGCCCCATGATCACCGGGCGCCCCACAGTCGATCGCTTAAAAAAGGCGAAGTCTTCCGGGACGTGCCACGGGATTGCTCCACCTGCGCCAATCGCCCTCCCGTGCCCCTGCGCCCAAATCAGACCAAGCATGAGATCACCTACACGGCAACCGGCGCACTAATGGCCGGATGGTGCTGGTAGCCTTCCGAGGCGTCGATATCGTCCATCGAATAATCAAAAATCGAGGCGGCTTTCCTCAAACGCAGTGTGGGGAAGGGGTACGGCTCACGAGAAAGCTGCTCTTTCACCTGCTCGATGTGGTTGAGGTAGATGTGGCAATCGCCGCCCGTCCATACGAAGTCCCCGACCTCGAGGCCAGTCTGCTGAGCGAGCATATGAGTGAGAAGGGCGTACGAGGCGATATTGAACGGCACGCCGAGGAACAAATCTGCGCTGCGCTGATACAGCTGGCACGAGAGCTTGCCGTCTGCAACATAGAACTGAAAAAGCGCGTGGCACGGCTGGAGTGCCATCTCATCAAGATCGGCAACATTCCACGCGGATACGACCATCCGGCGCGAGTCAGGATTTGATGTCAACTGCTTTACGAGACCAGCGATCTGATCGATGTGTTCACCACGTGGGGTTGGCCACGACCTCCACTGGTAGCCGTAGACAGGTCCAAGCTCACCATTCTCGTCGGCCCACTCATCCCAAATCGTGATGCCATGTTCCTGAAGCCAGGAGATATTCGTCGATCCTGACAAAAACCACAAAAGCTCGCCCTTCACCGATTTCATCGGCACGAACTTCGTCGTGATGCGGGGGAAACCATCAGCAAGGTTGAAACGAATCTGGCGGCCGAACACCGATATCGTTCCTGTGCCTGTACGATCCGACTTCCGCGTTCCGTTTGCCAGGACGTCCGCGAGGAGGTCTTCATAGCTGCGGTTGATACTCATAGGGGCGAGTCTAGTCGGACATGGGAAGAAGCCGCGAGTGTCCCGGATAGTGTGCGGAAGATCGGTGCGCAGGATTTCCGGAACTCGGCACATAAGAAAGGGAGGCCCGCTACTCGCGAGCCTCCCTTGCCGTGGACTGAATCACTCAGCAGGTGCATCAAGCACGTGGCCATGTGCAGTGTGCGTCACGGACACCTTGCGCGGCTTCGACTCCTCGCTGACTGGCAGCGTGAGTGTGAGGACGCCGTCCTGGTAATCTGCCGAAATCTTATCGACTGCCACGCCGTAACCAAGCGTCAACTGGCGGGCAAACGTGCCTGTTGGGCGTTCGCGAGAGAGCCACTTGATCGACTCGTCTTTCACTGCTGCGCGCTCGGCACGAACAGTGAGTGTGCGCTCGTCGATATCGATGTCGATTGTGGACGGGTCAACGCCAGGAAGATCAATCTTCGCGACGAACTCGTCACCCTTGCGGAAAAGATCCATGGGCATGGCCGCTGAGCCTGGCGTGCGTAGGTTGGACGAGAACATGCGCTCGAACTCGCGGAACGGATCAGTAGTGAATGTAGCCATTCTTATCAACTCCTCTGTTCGGGGTGTTTCCCCGATCTGCTGACTACAACGTACAACTATGAGCGGGTATTCCGCAATAAAACTTGAGTGTGGTTCGCTCAAGGTGAAGGTTGGGGCGATGTGGTGAGCACGCTAGAGCCGGAGGCGTGATGACAGGCGGATATTGCCGCGGCAGGTTCGGTTACGCGGCCCGTAGTTCGCTGAGAGTCTCGCCGATAAGTTCGCAATCGTGAGCGAGAATCTTATTGACGTACGGCACGGCTGCACGTTCGATTTTCTTTCCGACGAATGGAATGCTCACCTGGAAGTCGATGGCAAGGGAAACCCGGGTCTGGACGCCTGAAGCTTCGCCAATGACCGGGAACTCGCCTGCCGCGATCGTCCCAAGATCTGCTTCCTCCATGGTGACGAGCATCGTGATCTTCGCCGGGACGCCCTTCGTCGTCGTCACTTTATAACCGACCTTGTGCCCTCGGGCCGCAGCTGCGATTGTCACCTCGATGGCCGGAGGTAAGAACGAGCGCGCTTGAGATGGAATACGGTCTTCGCGAATGACGATGCTACTGACGGCCTCGTCGCCAACGAGCTTATGGCTGTAGTCGTTCACGCCGGCAAGACGCGCACGACGAGCCATGAGGGAGTCGGAGAGCAGAACGTCGACGAGTTCGCGAGGTGAAGCATTGGCGATGATTGTGCGTTCAATGTGCATGGCGTCATTCTACTGGCGTAGGCGCGAGTTGCCGCGCGGATGGCAGCTCACCCTCCGCCTAGCGGTGGCGCACATAAGCCGGAACACTTTAGTGATTTTCGATGGGAGGCTTTACCCTAGAAGTGTGCCAACCTTGACGAATATTCTTGGACGCTCATCAGTACTTACGCCCTCAGATCGGGACTGGCTTCATCAGCTCGTTGGCGATTGGCAGGTCATTGCTGACGTTGCGTTTGCCGACGTGCTGCTTGCCATTCCCAATGGCGACGATACTTTTACGATTGCCGCGCACTGCCGCCCGGCAACTGCAGTGACCTTCTTCGACGACGATGTCGTAGGTGATTTAGCGAGTGAGGAGTTCACCCGTTCTGGACCGCTCGTACTTGCCGATGGACGGCGGCGTTCGATGGAGATCGCTGGACTGTTTGCCGATCTCTACCCCGTGGTTCATGAGGATCGTCGGATCGCGTTGCTCTGCGTGGCGTCGGCGTATGTCGGGGATCGTGTCTCCTCCCAGGCGTTGTCGATTTACGAGGAGATCGCCGACAAGCTGCTCCATATGGTCGGCGTGGGAGAGTTCCCCTTCGACGGCGCTCCCACAGGCTACCGCCACGGCACGCCGCGCGTCATTGACGGATTCCTCTTGCTCAACGACGAGGGGGAGGTGACGTTCGCCAACCCCAACGCCGTATCGAACTTCCACCGTTTGGGTATTACAGGATCGATCCAGGGATCAGTTCTTGTCGAGCTTGTCACTGACATTATCGAGGACCATTCAACTGTCGACGAATCTCTGCCTGTCGTTGTCATGGGGCGCGCCCCATGGCTGACGGAAATTGAAGTGCACGGCACGATTCTCTCGCTGCGAGCTGTTCCTCTCTATGATAAGAACACGCGATGGGGCGCGGTTCTCCTGTGCCGTGACATCACGGAGCTTCGTCACCGCGAGATGGAATTGTTGACGAAGGATGCGACGATCCGCGAGATCAACCACCGTGTGAAGAACAACCTGCAGACCGTATCGGCCTTGTTGCGTTTGCAGGCGCGGCGTGCGACGAATACCGAGACACAGTCGGCCCTTGAGGATGCCCAGCGTCGTGTCGCAACGATTGCTCTTGTGCACCAGACATTGTCGGAGACAATTGATGAGACAGTCGATTTCGACAATGTTTTTGGTCCGCTCCTGCGTATGGCATCGGATATCGCAGCTACGGGTGTCGTCGTCAATTCGCAGTTGATCGGGTCGTTTGGGCGAATCGGTGCGAATCAGACGACTGCCCTCGCGGTGGTTCTCAATGAGCTTGTCTCAAATGCTGTTGAACACGGCCTGCCGCATGGCGGTGATCTTTCGGTGACGGCCAACCGTGATGGCGATCATCTCGTCGTGTATGTCGATGATGATGGTGAAGGGCTCGGCGGAGATAAGAAGCCGGGCTCAGGCCTGGGGACGAAGATTGTCCGCACGATGGTGGCAGGCGAACTCAAGGGAACAATTACCTGGGGTGAACACGAGGGTGGAGGTACTCGCGTCACCCTAGATATGACGATTGACGAATAATTCCGACGCGCCCCGGGCTGAGAAGTTTTCCGGGGCGCAGGCGTGTGTAAGGGAATGTGTCCAGCCACGGTATCGACGCTGGTCAGTCCTGCGCTTCCCTGGCTTCTCCCCGATGTGGCGCGGGCGTGAGGTAACTCCGCCCTCATTTCCCAGGACGATGTCAGTGCGCCTTGCTACCCTGGCGTGGTGAATCCTCTTAACGACGAGGGGAGTCACGAGACATCACAGAGACGTGAAGAAAGTCGAGAGATTTTATGGCACTTGAAGAAGTTATGTATCCCTCATTCAACCAGCGCGACACGATTTATGGCTGGATATGGTCGCCTGTCAGCAAGCCGCGCGCCATCGTGCATATCGTTCATGGCTTGGGTGAGCACTGCCGGCGCTACTCGCATCTCATTCAGACACTCCTCGACGCAGGAATCATCGTGTGCGCCAACGACCATATCGGGCACGGCAAGACGGCAATGGAATCGGGAATATGGGTCGATACAGGGAGTACCGGCCACCTCACGTATCCCGAAGATGAACGGAGCCTCCAAAAGATCGTGACGGAACGTTACCCTGGTGTGCCGTACGTCGTTTTCGGCCATTCGTGGGGATCAATCATTGCCCGCCAGTTCGCTGAGCGCTATTCGCAGACTCTCGCAGGGCTCATTCTTGGTGGAATCGCGGCGAAGTGGGACGGCCTGAGCGAGGCGATTGACGCGGATGCACTCGCAGCATCGATTGCTCAACAAGAGGATATCCTCGCCAGTGAGGAAGATGTGGCCGCCTTGTTCCGCGGATTTAATGATAGGTACGACGAAGGAGTTGCAACAGCCTGGGTTGCGCGCAGCTCAGATGTGGTGAAGGATCATGCGCGCGACCCACTGAATAATTTTGGTGCCCCTATGACGGCGCGCTTCTTGAGGGACCTTCTTGATGCGTATCGTCAGGTTGATCGCGAGGAATGGCCGACGCAAATACCTAGCGGCCTCGGGGTGCTGATTGTTGCAGGCGATCAGGACCCTGTGTGCGGATTCGGCGAGGGTGCGTATGCTGTGGCAAATTCGCTGTGGCGCACGGGTCACAGCGATGTGAGAACTCGCGTCTACTCAGGCCTGCGCCATGAGGTTCACAACGAGCCGGAATCACGGGCAGATGTTGAAGCAGAGATTCTCGCATTCGTTGAGAAACATCTGTAGACGCTGCTGACCCGGAGTTGAACGACAAAGCAAGGGAGGGGACACACCGCCATGGTGTGCCCCCTCCCTTATCAAGCTTGTTAGGCGACGTTCGAACGACGAGCCCTAGCTGTGCGGCGCTTAAGCGAGCGGCGTTCATCTTCCGAGAGACCGCCCCAGACGCCGGCATCCTGGCCAGTCTCAAGAGCCCACTTAAGGCAAACATCTGAGACTTCACACTGGTTGCATACGCGCTTGGCTTGCTCGATTTGCGCGAGCGCAGGGCCAGAGTTGCCAATAGGGAAGAACAGCTCCGGGTCCTCGTTGAGACACGCTGCCCGGTGACGCCAATCCATCGAATGTACTCCTTTGCTAGCAGAACACGAGATCGGTGGATTCTGGCGAACTGCAATCCGTAAAACGAAACTGTATTAAGACTTCCAGGTTTGGGGAGGTACGTAAAGAGATGAAAACGTGATATTTTCCCCTGGGTAAACCTCTTGAAACTTGTGCGTGACCTGATCCAAGTAGGGTATGGGTCGCCCGCGTTCTACTCGACGAGGCGCGCGTCGTCGCCATGGGAGCGAACAGCCTCAATGTTGTGAGGCGAGTTGTGTCGCGGATTACCCACCCCTTGCCCCACGGGTTCCGCACGTAAGAGCCGATTCGTCCTCGTCAGTAGAGCATAAGCTTCGTCGGCGGAGGTTGCTGGCGATAACCACGACGAATACTCGCCACGTTCCAGGAGAACGGGGCTGCGGTCGTGGATAAAACTCAGCTCGCTACGTGCACTCGTCGTGACAATCGTCGTCGAGAGAAGCCACGTGCCATCGGGCGCCTTCCACCACTCGTACAAGCCAGCAAAGGCGAGCAAGCGCTCGTCGTGAATGTAATACGGCTGCTTCCCAGATGCGCTCGTTTGCCATTCAAAGTATCCATTGGCAGGCACGATACAACGCCGCTTAGCTAAAGCAGGGGCAAATACTCGTTTGTCGCGAAGAGTCTCGACGCGGGCATTGATGAGTGACGGGCCCGCTTGTGGATTCTTCGACCAGGGAGGAACCAGCCCCCAGCGAGCCGCATAAAGTTCACGCACCCGGCCCGTGTCCTTTACTCGTTCGACGACGACAGGAACATCTTGCGTCGGTGCAACATTCCACGACGGCACAAACTCATCCGGCACAGTGTCAAGGTCGAATTCAAGCTGGAGATCTTTCGTCGTCATAAACGAGGCGTAACGGCCGCACATAGGTTCAGCATAAGTCATCCCCAGTCGATGACGACCTCCCCACCCTCTCGTGTGACAATGGGGGAGTGAGCATGGATTTATCGCAGGCACAAAAGCGCTGGAATGAACTCGAGCCTCTCGTCCGGGCAGCACAAGACGCCTACTACTCAGGCGACCAAACAGGCGCCCAGACCACCGACGATACGTACGACACCTGGATTCACGAGATGCGTGCCCTCGAGGACACATTCCCCGAGCTTGCCACATCGGACTCACCGACCCTCCGAGTCGGCGCGCCCATCTCGACGACCTTCGCGCCCGTCGAGCACCTTGAACGCCTCTTTTCCCTCCAAGATGTCTTCTCCATGGATGAGCTCAAAGACTGGTATCTCGGCGTCTGTGCAGATTCACCCACTGCGCTCACCTTCACAGCCGAGACAAAAATCGACGGCCTCGCGCTCAACCTCCGCTATATCAACGGTGAGCTCGCCGTCGCAGCAACACGTGGCGACGGAGTGACCGGCGAAGATGTCACAGCCAACGCCCTGACGATTGGCGCCATACCTCGTCGCCTCAACGGAAAAGGATGGCCATCCACCCTTGAAGTTCGAGGAGAAGTTTTCTTCCCTCTCGTCCAATTCGACGAATTCAACGCCGATCTTCGCGCTCGCGGCCTCAAAGAATTCGCCAACCCACGCAACGCCGCAGCCGGATCTCTACGCCAAAAAGACCCGAAGATTACGGCAGCGCGTCCGCTTTCCTTCATCGCGCACGGCATCGGAGCACTCACCGATGTCCCAGAAAAGACGGCAGCTCGACTCTCCACCCAGGAAGGAGTGTACGAGGTGTTCAGAGAATGGGGCATACCCATTTCCCCCTACACCGAAATCGTCTCCACCTGGGAAGAAATCGAAGCGTTTATCGGGAAGTACGCCGGCGCGCGCTACACCCTCATCCACGGCATCGACGGTGCCGTGCTCAAGATTAACGATCGCGGACTCCAACAGTATCTCGGGGCCACCTCGCGGGTGCCTCGCTGGGCCGTCGCATACAAATATCCACCCGAAGAAGTCGAAACTCGGCTCCTTGACATCCGCACACAAGTTGGCCGAACCGGGCGCGTCACTCCCTACGCCGTCATGGAACCCGTGAAGGTTGCCGGATCGGTCGTCGCCCAGGCAACTCTCCACAATCCGGAAGAAGTTGAACGCAAAGGCGTGCGCATCGGTGATCTCGTCGTTCTTCGCAAGGCGGGCGACGTCATTCCCGAAATCGTTGGCCCTGTCCTGACCGCCCGTGACGGCTCCGAACGGATCTGGACCATGCCGAAACTCTGCCCATCATGCGGCACCCCCATCGCCCCAGCGAAAGAAGGCGATGTCGATCTTCGCTGCCCCAATACGCGCTCCTGCCCGGCTCAGCTCACCGAACGCGTGAGCCACATCGGCTCGCGAGGCGCATTGGACATCGAAGCCCTCGGTGATGTGACTGCACTGTGGCTCACCGATCCCGAGTACGCCCGAGCAGATGCCCTCACAGCCCTCGCAACCGGACACAAACTCTACATCGAAGATCCCGTGACCGGGCGCGACCACCTGATCGAACTCAGCCACGACTTCCTCGTTTCCGCAGGCATCATCGACGAGGACGGCGCCATCATCCACTCCGACGACATCATCCCCGAGCACCTCGCGCGAGAACTCGGAATTCCCGACCCGCAGACTCCCGTCCTCACGAGCGAAGCAGGACTCTTCGACCTCACGACCGAATCTGTGAGGGACGTATGGATATGGAGCGAGGTCAAAGTCAAAGGAAAACTCACCGGAGACTACAAACGCACGCGCGCTGCCTGGACCAAACCCAAATGGAAACGACCGAGAGGCGGTGAGCCCACCCTCGTCGAACCATCGCACCCCGGAAAAGCGATCGAAAAAATCATCGCCGAGCTTGAAATCGCGAAAACGAAGGAACTGTGGCGGAAAATCGTCGCACTCTCCATCCGGCACGTCGGCCCAAATGCCGCGAAGGCACTCGCGGCATCAGCGCCCTCCCTCACGCAGCTACGGGAATCCTCTCTCGAGGAACTCTCCCAAGTGGAAGGGGTCGGGCAGATCATTGCTGAATCTTTCCTCGCGTGGTTCACGGAAGATTGGCACGCCGAGATCGTCGACCGCTGGGAGAAGTCAGGAGTGGAGTTTTCACGCGACGACGAAAGCGGTGATGTCGAGCAAACCCTCGCCGGCCTCACGATCGTCGCGACGGGAACACTCACCGGATACTCGCGAGACTCCGTCAAGGAGGCCATCGAATCGCACGGCGGAAAAGCGGCTGGTTCGGTGTCGAAAAAGACGAACTATGTTCTCGCAGGTACTAATGCCGGTTCCAAGGCGACGAAGGCCGAGCAACTCGGTATTCGGATTATCAATGAAGATGAGTTCAACATTCTCGTTGAGACAGGAGCGCTTCCGGACTAGGTCGTAGAGGAATATCTCGTGGATTCAGCGTTGTGACGATTGATTCTGCCTCGGAGGTTGAACCACGCTCGGGCGCAGGCCGGCAGGAAGAGAAACCGGGAACAATCTCTAGAAAAGCGGGGCGAGCATTCCGATAAGGCGCTCTCCGATTCTGGCAAGAGCGGAACGCGAGCGCCATTCATCGAGAGTGAGCTCCCGAGAATTCGTCAGATCCACGTTGAAGATCTCTTCCATCTGCGCCGCGAAATCTTTGTCAAAGATCTCCATGTTGATCTCGAAGTTTCCACGCAGGGAGAGGCGATCGATGTTGGCGGTGCCTACTGTAGACCAGCGCCCGTCAATCGTCATCGTTTTCGCATGCACCATGGCTTCTTGGTAGAGCCAAATGTGGACGCCTGCGCGAAGGAGATCTTCGTAATAGCCGCGCCCAGCCCAATCTGAATAGACGTGATTGGAGTATTCAGGGATAAGGATGCGAACATCGACGCCGCGCCGCGCCGCACGAGTGAGGGATTCGAGCATCGGTTCGTCTGGAATGAAGTAGCCCATCGTGATCCACGCTCTCTTGGAGGCTCGGGAGAGCATGCTCATGTAGAGCGAACTGATGGGGTAGATGTTGCGTGCTGGCGTGTTCTCTACCGCGCTGACATGAGAATCCCAATTGTGGATGCCAGAATCGGGTAGTTCGGGGTGGTCTTGTTTCCTATAGGAGTTCCACATGTGGATGAAGGAGCTCTCAAGCTCCCACGCTCCGGGGCCCTCGATACGCATGTGGGTATCGCGCCATTGGTGCGCGTAGAGAGTACCTATGTTGTATCCGCCGACGTACCCGATCTTGCCGTCCACAGTCAGGATCTTGCGGTGGTCGCGCCCTTTGTCGCGTGAGCGTCCGGTGAGAATACCCGTGCGGACGAAGGGGAAGTTGAAGGCGTGGAGGTGTTCCATCTGAGGGAAATGCCGGAAACGTGGGTCTTGATTGAAGTTTCCCCAGGTGTCGAGGATGACGTAGGTTTCTACGCCGCGACGCGCGGCTTCGATGAGAGCGTCACGAAACTCCATGCCGGTGTCGTCAGCTTTGACGATAAAACACTCAAAATAGATGTGATCGTGAGCGTTACGGATATCGTCGAGCATGGCATCGTAGAGCTCACGTCCGTAGGTGTAGAGCGTTGTGGTGTTGCGCCCGACTTTTGCTTCCTGAGGAGGAAGGTGAGGGAAGCGCCCGGTTGGGGGAGTGCGGCGTTTACGCATGGCGTCGATTCCGCTCACGGCTGCTATGGCGGTCGCTTGAGCTGCGAGGAGTGAGAGCGTACCGATGCGGATGGCTTTCATGAGCTTGCGTGAGGACGACATGTTGCTACTTTACCCGCAATAAAGGAGTGGTTGCTGCCCTTGTCTCTTCGCATCGTCCACGAGAGGTGAGCGTCGGAGTGAGTAGGTGTGAGGAACAAGACGCGAGGCGAGGACCGTACGCGCCGAGAAAACCCGCGATGCCGTCGCTCGTCGCCCTACCTGAATCCCTCACCGGGTTGTGTTCGCAGCCGGCGGTCCAAACAACGTAGAATCTAAGGTATGTCGTCATTTTCTGTAGACGAGGTCGCGCGCGTCGCAAACCTCGCACGAATTGCTCTCACTCCTGATGAGATCGAACGGCTCGCAGGCGAACTCGCAGTTATTTCTGAAGCAGTCGCCAAGGTGTCTGAGGTAGCTACCCCAGATGTCCCGGCAACGAGCCATCCGATTCCTCTGTCCAACGTTGCCCGTGAGGACGTCGTCGTTCCAACTCTGGATCGTGACGAAGTTCTTGCCGCGGCCCCGGCAAGCGAGGACGGCAAGTTCCTCGTTCCGCAGATCCTTGGGGAGGAATGATGAAAGATCTACTGAAGAATTCTGCAACCGAACTCGCCGACATGCTCGCCGCCGGTGAGATCACCTCTGTTGAGTTAACGCAGGCATGCCTTGACCGTATCCACGCTCTCAACCCGAAGATCAACGCTTTTTTGTTCATTGACGACGAAGGTGCGCTTGCGACGGCTCGGGAGGTAGATGCGAAGCGGGCCGCTGGCGAGAAGTTGGGGCGCCTGGCTGGTGTGCCGATCGCCGTGAAAGACAACATGGTAACGCGCGGCAAGCCGACCACGTGTGCCTCGAAGATTCTCGAAGGCTGGTTGCCTCCCTATGACGCCACTGTCGTCGAGAAGCTCCAGGGCGCTGGCATGCCGATCGTCGGAAAGACGAATATGGATGAATTCGCCATGGGTTCCTCGACAGAGCACTCGGCTTTCGGCCCCACGCTCAACCCGTGGGATATCGAACGGATCCCGGGCGGTTCCGGTGGTGGTTCCGCTGCTGCGGTTGCGGCGTTTATGGTGCCGCTCGCTCTCGGTTCGGATACCGGCGGCTCGATCCGCCAGCCGGGTGCCGTGACAGGAACGGTTGGCGCTAAGCCCACGTACGGAGCTGTTTCTCGCTACGGGCTCGTCGCAATGGCATCCTCGCTTGACCAGATTGGCCCGGTATCACGCACAGTAGCCGATGCTGCTGCTCTCCAGGAGGTAATTGGTGGACACGATCCGCTGGACTCGACATCGCTCGACGAACCAGTTCCGGCGCTTGAACACCTCACGTCGCATTATGCCGAAGGCCTCAACGGCGTTCGTATTGGCGTGGTCAAGCAACTGCAGGGGGAGGGCTATCAGGCCGGCGTGCTCAAAGCCTTCAACGACTCGGTTGAGATCCTCAAGGGGCTAGGCGCTGAGATTGTCGAGGTGGATTGCCCGTCCTTCGATTACGCTCTCGCTGCCTACTACCTCATCATGCCGGCCGAGGTTTCCTCGAACCTCGCCCGTTTCGACGGCATGCGTTACGGGCTCCGTGTTGAACCTGAATCGGGCCCGGTTACCGCTGAGACTGTCATGGCGGCAACCCGCGAGGCTGGATTTGGTGACGAGGTCAAGCGCCGCATCATCCTCGGTACGCACGTCCTTTCGGCTGGCTACTTTGACGCCTACTACGGAAGCGCGCAGAAGGTTCGTACGCTTGTTCAGCGCGATTTTGATGCCGCTTTTGCTCAGTGCGACGTTCTCGTATCTCCGACGGCTCCGACGACAGCCTTTAAGTTCGGCGAGAAGATGAATGATCCGATGGCGATGTATCTCAACGACATTGCGACGATTCCGGCTAACCTCGCCGGTGTTCCCGCGATGTCGCTCCCGTGCGGACTCGCTGAGGAAGATGGCCTCCCGGTCGGATTCCAGATCATCGCACCATCGCACAAGGACGAGGTCATGTACGAAATTGCCGGAGCGCTAGAGACGGGGCTCGGTGAGCCTCTTGCGTCGAGCTGCCCGGCCGCGAAGTGGGAGGAACAGGCCTGATGGAAGAACTGATGGATTACGACGAGGCCGTATCGCGCTTCGATCCCGTGATTGGTTTGGAAGTTCACGTCGAACTTGGAACCGACACGAAGATGTTCGATGGCGCCCCCAATGCTTTTGGTGGCGATCCGAACAGGTATGTCACCCCTGTGTCGCTCGGTCTTCCCGGGTCGTTGCCGGTGGTCAATCGTAAGGCCGTTGAGTACGCCATTAAGATTGGCTTGGCGCTCAACTGTTCGATCGCGGAAAGCTGCCGTTTTGCTCGGAAGAACTACTTTTATCCAGACCTCGTCAAGGCATTCCAGACCTCCCAGTCGGACGAACCTATCGCTTCTGAGGGATACCTCGATCTCGATCTAGCGGATGGTTCCACCTACCGCTTCCCGATCGAGCGTGCTCACATGGAGGAGGATGCCGGAAAGAACACGCACGTAGGCGGCGAGGACGGCCGTATTCAGGGTGCGAGGTACTCTCTCGTGGATTACAACCGTGCGGGTGTGCCGCTCGTCGAGATTGTTTCCCATCCCGCTACGGGCGTGGGTGCACATGCGCCTGAGGTCGCGGCTGCGTATGTCCGTTCGCTCCGTGATATTTTCCGGGCTCTCGGAGTTTCTGAGGCGCGTATGGAGCGCGGTAATGTGCGTGCCGATGTTAACGTTTCGCTGCGCGAAAGTCCGGATGCCCCGTTTGGCACCCGCACGGAGACGAAGAACGTCAACTCCTTCCGAGGAATTGAGAACGCCGTGCGCTACGAGATTCAGCGCCAGGCGGCCATCCTCGCTGCGGGCGGGACAGTTCTCCAGGAGACGCGCCACTATCACGAGGAGGACGGTTCCACATCCTCGGGCCGTCCGAAGTCAGATTCGGAGGACTACCGTTACTTCCCTGAGCCGGACCTCGTCCCGGTTAAGCCTGCGCGTGAGTGGGTTGAGGAACTGCGAGCTTCGCTTCCTGAGCTGCCGGCCGCGCACCGCCGCCGCATCAAGGAAGAATGGGGCCTGTCTGCTGAGGAGCTTCGCGATCTCATTAATGCGGGTGCTATTGATCTCGTTGAGTCGACGGTGAAGGCGGGCGCAACACCTGCGGGTGCTCGCAAGTGGTGGATGGGTGATATTGCCCGTTACGCCAAGGAGCAGGAGCTTGAGCTTGAGGATGTTCCCGTTTCTCCAGATGGTGTTGCAGAGCTCGACGCCCTTGTGCAGGAAGGCAAGCTCACCGATAAGCTGGCGCGCCAGGCACTTGAAGGCATGTTAGCTGGTGAGGGCAGCGCGGCTGAGGTCGTGGCGGCGCGCGGCCTTGAGGTCGTCTCGGATGAGGGGGCTCTCGTGGCTGCTGTCGATGAGGCACTTGCTGCTAATCCAGGCATTGTCGAGAAGATTCGTGGCGGCAAGGTCCAGGCTGCTGGCGCGATCGTGGGTGCTGTCATGAAGGCCACCCAGGGCAAGGCTGACGCAGCTCGTGTACGCGAACTTATTATGGAGCGCGTGCAGGGCTAACCTGTTCCTGTCGTTGGCGGGGCGTGCGGAGTTTTCCGCACGCCCCGCTGTGCGTTTACAGCGCCGCAGATTCTGCGAAGAGTGTGAACGTCACTTGGTATTGGTTGGCGTCGTACAGATGGCGCCCGTATTCGACGATCTTCCCACTCTCGGCGATACTTGTACGTTCAGTGGTGACGAGCGGTGAGCCTTCTGTGAGCTGAAGAAGTTCGGCTTCGCGAGTGCCGGCGAGCTTTGCGCCGACGCGTTGGGTTGCTGAAGCGAGGTTAATTCCCTTGTCGCGCAGGCACTGGTAGAGGCCGTGATGAGCGAGGTCTGTGAAACTGGGGGCGAATTCAACGGGGAGGATATTTGTCATGATGCCGAGGGGCTCGTCGTTACTCCACCGGAGGCGTTCGATTCTGACGATTTCTGTACCCGCCTCGCAGGCGAGAAGCTCCGCTCGGGTGCTATCGGCTAGGGAGACTTCGTAGCTGAGGACGTCGGTGCGTGGAGCAAGCCCGGCTTGTTTGAGGTCGTCGTAGAGGCTCGTGAGCCCGACTTTACGATGAATGTGAGGGAGGGTGACTCGCGTGCCGGAACCTCGTCGCCGTGTTAATAATCCGGCTGCAACGAGGTCTTGGAATGCGCGGCGGACGGTGGGGCGTGAGACGTGAAGGCGGGCGGCGAGAGTGACTTCGTCTTCAAGGAGTTGGCCAGCAGGGAGATCTCCGGCGAGGATGAGCGCGCTGATGGGCTCAGAGACTTGTGTGTGGAGAGGTACCGACGAATCGCGATCAATGGTGATTTTGACGGGATATGGTTCGTCCAGTGAGTTGCTTGCCATGCTATGAGAATACATGAGCGGCTTGTGAATTCGGGGATATCTCGGGCAAAACGGCGTTCTGTTGGATTCATTTCCACAACGTTTGACACTCATGTGCGGACGTGGCAGTATAAATGTACTGACAATTAAACCGTGTTGTTCGGTCATGTCAGGTGTTGAGTCGTTTTGGCGCACAAGGATGTGAGGAAAAGCCATGACAGTTCATGACGTACTAACGATTGGTCGCTGCGGGGTCGATATCTACCCACTCCAGACAAACTGCACGCTCGAAGAAGTCACCACCTTCGGAAAGTTCCTTGGCGGATCACCGATGAACGTAGCCGTTGCAGCCGCACGGCTCGGCGAAGACTGCGCAACCCTCACCGGTGTCGGAGACGATCCCTTCGGGCGGTGGGTACGAATCGAAATGCGCCGACTCGGCGTGAGCGACGAATTCGTCTTCGTCGACCCCAACCTCAACACGCCCGTCACTTTCTGCGAGATCATTCCTCCGGATCACTTCCCCTTCTTCTTCTATCGTCAGCCCTCAGCACCCGACCTCCAGATCACAAGCCAACACCTACCGCGCGAAACTGTCACCGACGCTAAGCTCCTGTGGGTTTCAGGAACGGGCCTGTGTGAAGATCCTTCATATTCGAGCCACATGGAAGCTCTCGAACTCCGAGGCCGGACAACACATACCGTATTCGACATGGATTGGCGCCCGATGTTCTGGAAAGACCCGAGCGAAGCGCGCCGCCGTTACGCTGGCGTCCTCGAATACGCAACCGTGGCAGTCGGCAACCGCGAAGAATGTGAAATTGCCGTCGGAGAATCAGATCCTGACCGCGCTGCCGATGCCCTCCTTGAACGGGGCGTCGAGCTTGCAATCGTCAAACAGGGAGGCGACGGAACTCTCGCTAAGACAGCAGACGAACGCATCGAAATCCCCGTCCAAAAGTGCACAGTCGTCAATGGTGCCGGAGCGGGCGATGCCTTTGGTGGAAGCCTCGTCCATGGCCTTCTCCAAGGTTGGGAGCCACGGCGGATTATCGAAGCCGCGAACACCGCTGGCGCAATTGTCACCTCACGCCTCGAATGTTCGACCGCCATGCCGACGGAGGACGAGATTAACCGCGTCCTCGCAGCAGGGACAACGGATATTCTCCTCGACGCACAGGCCTGATCTCGAGAAAGCATGTCAATGAACTCCGATATTCAGCAGATCATCGCAGCACGCCGCCACCCAGGTTCGGCGTTCCAGGCGCTCATCTCTCGTGAGCTCCCGGCAACGCCCGTCCCAGAGCATAAGTTTCTTGTCATTGCCGCTGATCATCCCGCGCGAGGCGCCTTCGCCGCCGGGCCCGACAGCTTCGCCATGGCTGACCGCTGGGATCTGCTCGGGCGAATTCGATCAGCCTTGGCAATCCCAGGGGTGGACGGGTACCTCGGCTGCGCCGACACTATCGAAGATCTCGCCCTCCTCGGTGCCCTCGACAAGAAGTGGGTTTTTGGATCAATGAACCGTGGCGCAGTGCTCGGCGCCGACTGGGAACTTGACGATCGACAGAGCGGATACGACGTTGAGGGAATCGTCGAAGCCAACCTAGCTGGCGGCAAGATGCTGCTTCGCATCGACTCGCACGACCGTGGTTCTCTTGAAACCCTCGAATGGTCAGGGAAGGTGGTCAGTGGCCTCGCCCGAGCGCAGAAGATCGCCATGGTCGAGCCGTTCATGAGTAATCGCCGCGATGGCCGTGTTGTCAACGATCTGACAACCGATGCCGTCGTCACCTCGGCTGCCATCGCCTCCGGCTTGGGGAGCACAAGCTCGTACACATGGCTCAAGGTTCCCGATACGCACGACATTGAGCGACTAGCACGTTCGACCACACTTCCTCTCGTCATTCTCGGGGGAGAAGTCAAGGACGACGAAGAAGCCACTTTCGCACGTTGGGAAGCTCTCCTTGAGTTGCCTAACGTTATTGGGCTCGTGATCGGCCGTTCCCTGCTTTACCCGCCGTCGGGCGATGTTGAGGCAGCGGTATCGCGCGCGGCTCAGCTCGTGTGCGCCCACTAACAAACCCACACGCGCGCAAATATAGGCCGCATATCTCCAACGAACGCTGGCACCACATCGGCGCCGATTATCCCGGGCTCAGCTCGACACTGCTGCCAGCCCACGACACCTACGAGGAAGGAACAGTATGTCAACGGCGACACTTCTGTTGATAGGTGCAGGCTCCATCGCCCTGCTCTTGTTCTTCATCATCTACTTCAAGATGAACGCAACCGTAGCGCTCATCCTCATTTCCGGCCTGACAGCAGTTGTCGCCGGCATCCCCATCACGGGTCTCGCTGAACTTCTCATCGGATCGTTCTCGACGACAGTTGGAAAACTCGCGCTCATCATCGGCTTCGGAGCAGTATTCGGGCGAATACTTGAGCAATCCGGTGGAGCTGAGGTTCTCGCCAACACCATGCTCAAAGTCTTCGGAGAGAAACGAGCGCCGCTTGCCCTCTCAGTCGCTTCACTTCTCTTCGGCTTCCCAATCTTCTTCGACGCGGGCCTCGTCGTCATGTTCCCCATCATCTTCACCATCGCTCGTCGCCTCAACGGCCCCGTGCTCCTTTACGCACTTCCCGCCGCGGGTTCCTTCCAGGTGATGCACGGCCTTATGCCTCCGCACCCGGGCCCGGTTGCTGCTGCCCAGCTAGCCAGCGTCAACCTCGGCATGGTTCTCATCATGGGTATGCTCGTCTCGATCCCCACCTGGTACCTCGCTGGCTACCGTTTCACACTGTTCTGGTCAAAGAAGTTTGACGTCAAGATCCCGACAATTCTCGGCAGCTCCGATCAGGAGCGTGAACTTCCCGGCAAGCTCCCAAGCTTCGGAACAGTTCTTACCCTCCTTCTTCTTCCCATCGCACTGATCGCCGGTAATACGATTTCGACGACGCTCCAAGCAAACGGAACAATTGCCGATACCAACGTCGTCGCCAATCTTTTCCGATTCCTCGGTGATACCGCCGTAGCGCTCTTTATCACGACCTTCGTCGCCCTCATTGTGCTCGGATACTTCCGCAAGGTCGATTGGGCGAAAGCTAACGCAATCATCGACAACGGATTCAAGCCCGTCGTCGCCATCATCATGGTGGCCGGCGCAGGCGGGATGTTCGGCGGCGTACTTCGAGAAACCGGCATCGGAACCGCGCTCGCGGATTCCATGGAGAACATCGGAATGCCGCTCATTGTCTCGGCCTACATTCTCTCTCTTGCACTGCGCGTCGCCCAAGGATCTGCGACAGTCGCCATCACAACCACCGCCGGACTTCTCGGCTCAGCCGTCGCGGCAGCTGACATCAGCACAATGCAGGCAGCGCTCATCGTTGTCGCAATGGGAGCGGGCTCATTCTTCGCTTCCCACGTCAACGACTCGGGATTCTGGCTCGTCGGAGGATTCCTCCAGATCGACACAGCAACGAACCTCAAACTCTGGACGGTTGTCTCCTCCGTGATCTCGGTTGTTGCCTTTGCCTTCTGCTGCATCTTCTACGTGCTCGTCTAAGCTCACTCATCACCCACCTCTAAGGAGAAAACATGTCGGTAGTCCACCAGTGGATCGACGGTGCACCATACGAAGGTACGCCCGAACGAATCGTTCCCATTGAAAACCCCGCGACAGGCGAGAACATTGGCGAGGTCGCGCTCGCCTCGAAAGCCGACCTCGATCACGCCGTCGACGTTGCCCAACGCGCACAAAAGGCCTGGGCACGTACCTCCCTCGCTAAGCGCGTCGCCATCATGTACAAGATGCGTGAACTCGTTCTCGCACACCAAGACGAGATAGCCAAAGCCATCGTCGCCGAACACGGCAAGGACTACTCGGATGCGATCGGTGAAATCCAACGAGGCCGTGAAACGCTCGACTTTGCTTGCGGCATCAACGCTGCAATCAAGGGGGAGTACTCCTTCGACGTATCAAGCGGTGTTGATATCCACACGATCAAACAACCCGTCGGAGTAGTCGCAGGAATCTGCCCCTTCAACTTCCCCGTCATGGTCCCGATGTGGATGCACCCCATCGCACTCGCCGCCGGCAACGCCTTCATCCTCAAACCCGCCACACCGACGCCGACCGTCTCATTCCTTATCGCCAAGCTGTACAAGGAGGCAGGCCTGCCCGACGGCCTCTTCAATATCGTCTGCGGCGATCGAGACATCGTGACAGATATCCTTGAACATCCGGGAATTGACGCCATATCGTTCGTCGGCTCGACCCCAGTAGCCAAGATTATCCAGCAAAAGGGATGCGCAGCAGGAAAGCGTGTCCAGGCGCTCGGTGGCGCCAACAACCACGCTATCGTCATGCCCGACGCCGATATCGCCTTCGCGGCAAAGCACATCAGCGCCGCGGCATTCGGTGCCGCAGGGGAGCGATGCATGGCACTCCCGATCGTCGTGGCAGTCGGGGGAATCGGCGAGAAGCTTGCCGAAAAAGTCGCTCAACACGCAAAGACAATCAAGGTTGGTTATGGCCTTGACGAAGGCGTGCAGATGGGGCCCGTCATCTCGGCGCAAGCCAAGGAGCGCATCGTCGGGATGATCGATCGCGCAGAGGCCGCGGGGGCACACGTCCTGCTCGATGGACGAAACTTCGTCGTCCCAGGATACGAAGGAGGGCACTTCCTCGCTCCAACAATCGTCACGAACGTACCGCGCGACTGCGATCTGTACACCGACGAAGTCTTCGGCCCGGTGCTAGCGATTGTTGAAGCGCGCGATTACGACGAAGCCATCGCTATCGTTAATGCCCAGCCATTCGGCAACGGATCAGCAATCTTCACGAACGACGGCGGTGTGGCACGACGCTTCCAGATGGAAGTCGAGGCAGGAATGGTGGGAGTTAACGTGCCGATCCCAACACCCGTTGCGTACTACTCCTTTGGTGGATGGAAGGGCTCGCTCCTCGGTGATCTCCATATCCACGGCCCCGAGGGCCTCAAGTTCTACACTCGCACGAAAGCTATCACCGAACGTTGGCCAAGTGAATCAGGAACATACGAAGCGACGATGTCCTTCCAACGTGAAGAATAAGAACTCAAGGTAGCGCTGTGGAGGCGGGGGATCAACCCTCGCCTCCACTCCTTTATCTATGGAAGGTATGGACGTTCCGCGACGGCACTGCACGAACCTGCGGCAGGCGAGTTGCGGTTCGTCGTCGAGGACACCACCAATGTGAAAGGAGCCAATGTGTGCGGTCAAGCATGACGGCAGTGAAACCGTTATGCCACTTGGGCGTACAAAGTTCTAAAATCATTCCTTGGATGTCTATACCTACGAAAGGCTTAACCAATGGCGCTCACCAGCCCGAGTTATACCGTCACCATGCGCGTCAAAGTCGCGACAAACCCACGAGCAACCCAGCATCTCGTCGAAGCAGCCGTCGATGCGGGCGCACTCGTCACCGGAATCGATATGGTCGAATCCTTCGAGGATTACCTCATTATCGAAGTCACCTGCGACTGTGTGAACTCCGCACACGTGCGCGAAGTGCGTGACCAAATTGAAATGCTCCGCGGCAACAAAGTCCTCGAAATCTCCGACGCTACCCTCGAAGCCCACGACGGCGGCAAGATCGCCGTCGAATTGAAGAACCCCCTGCGTACACGTCAGGATCTCGCGCGCGTCTACACCCCCGGCGTCGCCCGCGTCTGCAAGAAGATCGCACGTGACCGCACCTTCGCCCGTCAGTACACCATCAAACGGAATACGGTAGCGGTCGTCACCGATGGAACCGCCGTGCTTGGTCTCGGCGATATCGGCCCCGAAGCGGCCCTCCCCGTCATGGAAGGAAAGGCAGCGCTCTTCAAGCGCTTCGGCGGCGTGGACGCGTGGCCCGTTTGCCTCGACACGAAGGATACCGAGGAGATTATCTCTATCGTCAAGGCGATTGCGCCGGTCTACGGCGGCATCAATCTTGAAGACATCTCCGCACCACGCTGCTTCGAAATCGAAGAACGCTTGCGCGAAGAACTCGACATTCCGGTATTCCACGACGATCAGCACGGCACCGCAATTGTCGTCTTGGCGGCGCTCATTAACGCGCTCAAGATTGTCGGGAAAAGCATTGAAGACGTGCGGATTGTCGTCTCTGGGGTAGGAGCAGCAGGCTCAGCAATCATTCGCCTTCTCATGCTCCACGGCGCTAAGGATGTCATCGGCTGTGGCCGCAATGGTGCGCTCGGACCCTTCCGCGAGGAGGCCAACCCGCACCGCAACTGGCTCGCCCAGAACACCAACCCGCGCGGAGTCGAAGGCAGCCTCACAGATGTCCTCAAGGACGCCGACGTGTTCATCGGTGTCTCATCTGGCAACATCCTCACAGGGGAGGACATCGCAATGATGGCCGACAAGGCGATCGTATTTGCACTGGCGAACCCGACGCCGGAAGTAGACCCGACCGCTGCAGCGCGCACCGCCGCGATCGTCGCCACCGGACGGTCCGACTTCCCGAACCAGATCAATAACGTGTTGGTATTCCCCGGGTTATTCCGCGGGATGCTTGACGCTGGGGTTTCTCGCATTGACGACGAAATGCTGCGAATCGCTGCAGTTGCTATTGCGGACGTCGTGGCCGACGAACAGCGCAACTCCAACTACATTATCCCCGGCGTATTCGACGACCGCGTGGCGGGGGCCGTCTCGAAGGCTGTGGTGCAATACTTCGGTAACGACGAAGCATAAGCCAGCGTAAGAGTCAGCTGCTGGGGGGGCGAGCCGAGAGTTCGCCCCCCCATGACGTCCCGAGGGGAGCCTTATTTCGTCAAGCCCTCCACGTCCAGCAGGCTCAGGCCATTGAGGAGGACATCCTCGTAAGCCGTGTCAGCTGTAACCTCGCGAAGCTCCTCGATCAGCATTGTGTCGAGGCTTCGCATGGGCAGGTGGACGCGTTGGGTGGCGCGGCCCGGGCGGGTCATATCGCCGAATCCCGAGCCAAGTGGACGATCCAGAGCGATAGGCCCCGAAGCACGGTTGAGCGTCACTCCATCGACGGCCTCGCCACGGGTGCCTTCCACCTTGACGGGAACTCCCAGGCGCAGTGCGAGCCACCCAGCCAATAGGTACGTCGACGTGTGTTGGAGCGAGCCTCGTACCACGGCGGATTCAACGTCGTCGCACGGTGGTTCATCAAGCATCGCCGCCAGGTTGTTACGCCACAAGGTAATGCCGGCCCATCCCATATCGGTATCGCCAGGATGGTATCCATCGCGAAGGTGAGCCAGGGCGGCCACGGGATCCCCGGTCTGGAGTGCCGTCGTAATGCGGCGTTGGCTAATTGCACCAACATCCGTCGTAGCTGCCGGCGCGGGAGCTTCCTGAATCCACCAGGTCACAATAGGCGTATCGGGAAGGATAAGGGGGCTGACGAGAGTTTCAAGGTTTGTTGCCGAGCCGTTGTGAGCGCGAAGAATGGCGATCTCCGAGAGGCCAGCTTCGGGCCCTACGCGAATCTCAGCGTCGAGCTTCGGATCCTCGTCGTTCACCGGAAGGACAACGACCACACGCAAGGGGTGGGCGCGGGAGGCACCAGCGGCGGCCTGAATACCGTCGCGTACGCCAGCTTCGTCGGTGGCAACAATGATGAGGGTGAGAACGCGCCCCAGCGCAACTGACCCGCTGGTTTCACGTAGCTTTTCGAGTCGGAGGCCAACAGCCGCCGACGATGTCTTGTTCATATGGACGATCATGACAACTCCTCACTGAGGTACACAGTGATCACGGTAGACAAAGCGATAGAACGATGGAACAGGCGGTTTACGGCCGGCGCCAGGTGCGGCCGTCGCGCGCAAGCATGTCGTCGGCGGCTTGCGGTCCCCACGACCCAGGGGCGTAGGTTGCCAGCGTCTCGGGGGATGATGCCCAGTACTCTTCCACCTCATCGAGAATATTCCACGAGAGCTCAATTTCGCGCTGTTGCGGGAAGAGCGGCGGCTCGCCAAGAAGAACGTCGAGAATGAGGCGCTCATAGGCTTCAGGTGAATACTCGGTGAAGGCATGGCCGTAGGCGAAGTCCATCGTCGTGTCGCGAAGGTTCATCGCTGCTCCAGGAACCTTGGAACCAAACTTGAACGTCATTCCTTCGTTCGGCTGTACATGAATGACGAGCGTGTTATGGCCGAGGCCGTCGGTCGAATTAAACGGCAGGAACGGAGGGTACTTAAACACAACAGCGATCTCTGAAACGCGCCGGCCAAGGCGCTTACCAGCCCGAAGATAGAACGGAACTCCCGACCAACGCCGAGTTTCGATACCCAACTTGAGGGCGGCGTAGGTGTCGGAGATGGAATCAGCAGGGATGCCCGCTTCGTCGTGATACCCCTTGACGAATTCGCCTCCCTGCCATCCTGCCTCATACTGTGCACGCACTGCCGATTCCTCGACTGGGCCGTAAAGGTGCGTGGCTTCAAGGACCTTCTCCTTCTCGATGCGCAGTGCATCCGCGCTAAAGGAGGTGGGTTCTTCCATCGCGGTGAGGGCAAGGAGCTGGAAGAGGTGATTTTGGATGACGTCGCGTGCTGCACCAATACCGTCGTAGTATCCGGCGCGCGAGCCGATGCCGATATCTTCGGCCATCGTGATCTGGACATGATCGACGTGGTTGGAATTCCATACCGGCTCGAAGAGTTCGTTGGCGAAACGCAACGCGAGGAGGTTTTGGACCGTCTCTTTGCCGAGGTAATGATCGATTCGGAAGACAGAACTCGGATCGAAAACCTTGGTGACGACGGCGTCGAGGGCCTTCGCTGTCTCAAGATCGCGACCAAAGGGTTTTTCGATGACGACGCGGCGCCACGTATCTTTGCCACCATCGTGGAGCCCGGCTTTTCCGAGCCCACCGAGAACAGTGGGGAAGAGCTCGGGCGGAATGGCGAGATAGAAGGCAAAGTTACCTGATGTACCGCGGGTTTCGTCGAGCTTGGACATCATGGCGCCGAGGTCACGGTACGTCTGGTCGTCGTCGTATTGACCGGTGACGATGCGGACGCCTTCGAGAAGCTGATGAAGGGTGGTATCCGTGACCTCTGTTTTCGCTCCCGAGCGCATGGATTCTTCGATGACAGCAAGGAGATCTTCGCGCGGCTTACGTGCAACGCCGACAATGGAGAAGGACGGCGGGAGTAGCCCTCGGTTTGCCAGGTCGTAGAGGGCTGGAAGGATCTTGCGCTTGGAGAGATCACCAGTGATACCGAAGAGGACGATGCCGCAGGGCATGGCAATACGCTGGAGACGTGAATCGGGAACTGCCCGAAGAAGATTCGTTGTCATAAAACCACCCGTACGTTCAGTCGCGCAGGGAAACCTGTGCGTACTTGTGCCGTTATACACGTGACTTGTCGCTCCGAGGCAGTGCGTCCATGGAGCGGCGCACTTATATCATGCGCGTGTGACGACGCATTTACCAACAAGCGCACGCCGACAGCGAAGTGTGAGGTTGTGGCCTGGTTGTTTGATCACAGACGTGTCGCCCGACGAACAGCACGACACGGTGATATCTGCGCAGGAAAGAAACGACGAACGACGTACATCCCGACGGGGTCAGAATATGCGTGTGGGGCCGGATTCCTCCGACCCCACACGATTAATTCATGCGATGCTTACGCAAGCGAGGCCTTTGCCGCCTCAACGACAGCTTCGGTCGTGATGCCGAATTCCTTGAAGAGAATTCCAGCGGCTGCAGAAGCGCCGTAGTGGTCGATGCCGACACTCTTGCCCTGGTCGCCGACGATGCCGGCCCAGCCGAATGTTTCACCAGCTTCGACGGAGACTCGTGCCTTGACGTCGGGGAGGATGACCGAGTTACGGTACTCGGCATCCTGCTCATTGAACCATTCGAGACACGGCAGGGAGATGACGCGCGCGCCAATTCCCTCGGCTTCGAGAGCATTGCGGGCTTCGACGGCCAGCTGCACTTCCGAACCTGTAGCGATGAGCTGAACGTCCACCTTGCCTGTGGGGGACTCCGCCAAGACGTAGCCGCCGCGGAGGACGCCCTCGGTGGAGGTGCCTTCAAGGACGGGGAGGTTCTGGCGGGAGAGGATGAGGGCGGAGGGGCCGCCTTCGCTTCGCTCGATGATGCCGCGCCATGCGGCTGCCGTCTCGTTGGCATCGGCAGGACGAATCATGGCAAGGTTCGGGATAGCTCGGTAGGACCAGAGGTGTTCGATCGGCTGGTGCGTGGGGCCATCCTCGCCAACGCCGATGGAATCGTGGGTCCACACGTACACGGAGGGGACATTCATGAGCGCCGCGAGACGAACTGCCGGGCGCATGTAGTCGGAGAATACGAAGAAGGTGCCGCCGTATGCGCGGGTAAGGCCGTGAATGGTGATGCCATTGACGATGGCACCCATGGCGTGCTCGCGGATACCGAAGTGGAGCGTGCGGCCGTATTCGTTACCTGGCCAGTCCTTCGTGACGCGATCTGCGGGGAGGAAGGACGGCTCGCCCTTCATCGTCGTGTTGTTTGAGCCTGCGAGATCTGCAGAGCCTCCCCAAAGCTCAGGGAGAACAGGCGCAAGTGCGGTGAGGACATTGCCGGAGGCAGCGCGGGTAGCGAGCGACGTGCCAACCTCGAAGGTGGGCAGAGCATCTGTCCAGCCCTCGGGAAGCTTCTTCTCCGAGAGACGCTCAAGCAGAGCAGCCTCATCGGGGTGAGCGGCCTTCCACGCATCGATCTTCGACTGCCACTCCTTGCGAGCAGCCTCAGCATGAGCAGCTGCCTGAGTGCGAGTATGCTCTATGACTTCCGGAGCGACATCAAATGACTTCTCGGGATCCAGGCCGAGAATCTTCTTGAGACCGGCGATTTCCTCTGCACCGAGTGCAGATCCGTGTGCCTCATGGCTACCGCGCTTAGTAGGCGACGGCCACGCCATAATCGTCGAGAGGCGGATGAAGGAAGGACGATCAGTTTCCTTCTGCGCTGCGAGGATCGCAGCATACAGGGCGTCCACATCTTCCTTGTAATCGGTGCCGCCGTTCGTCCAATCCACGTGCTGAACGTGCCAGCCGTAGGCCTCGTAACGGGCCTCGACATCTTCGGTGAACGCTACCGAGGTGTCTCCTTCAATCGAAATCCGGTTGTCGTCCCAAATAACGATAAGGTTGCCCAGGCGCTGCGTACCAGCGAGCGACGATGCTTCGGACGTCACACCTTCTTCGAGGCACCCTTCGCCAACAACCGTGTAAATGAAGTGATCGAAAGGCGATTCACCCGCAGGAGCCGTGGGATCGAGGAGGCCGCGCTCGCGGCGGGCAGCCATTGCCATGCCGACAGCGGTGGAGAGGCCCTGCCCAAGCGGGCCAGTGGTCATCTCGACGCCCTTCGTGTGACCGTACTCCGGGTGGCCCGGCGTGAGCGATCCCCACGTACGCAGCGACTTGAGATCGTCAAGCTCGAGCCCGTAACCAGCGAGGTAAAGCTGGTTGTACAGGGTGACGGACGAGTGGCCGATGGACAGAACGAAACGATCGCGGCCCAGCCATTGTGGGTCCGCGGGATCGTGGCGCATAACCTTCTGGAAAAGAAGGTAGGCCATTGGTGAAAGTGAGACAGCCGTTCCAGGGTGCCCGTTCCCGACCTTCTGCACGGCATCAGCCGCAAGCGCGCGCCCAGTATCCACTGCACGCTGGTCGAGTTCGGTCCACGTAAGCTCCGCCATTGCAACTCCTTCGAGTATCTGAGTTCCAGCTTTCCTGGAAGCACTGGTGCCAATCTTACTCTGTGTTGGCTGGAAGAATTGTGCGCCTAAGTCCTGCTTGGACCATCATGGGAGGCATAGTGGGCGCTAAGATTCCTCACTATGAGTGGAGTTTCAACGTCTCGGCTTGATCGGTCGATTCGCCGTTATCTTGAGCATCTGGCAGTTGAACGCTCGCTCTCTGCGAACACAGTAGGGGCGTACCGCCGAGACCTGGCGAAATACTCCGATCATCTCTCATCGCGTGGGCGTGATAATCCGGAGAGCATTACGGAAGAAGATGTAGCAGCTTTCGCTGAGACGCTCTCGTCGATGGCTCCGGCATCAGTTGCGCGTGCGATGACGAGCGTGCGTTCCTTCCATCGCTTCCTGTACGACGAATCAGTGACGCCGAGCGACCCGGCGGCTTTCGTCAAACCACCGAAGATTCCAAGCAGATTACCGAAAGCCCTCGACGTTGATGAGGTAACACGGCTCGTCGAATCCGCGAGCGTAGACGACAGCCCGACGAGTCTGCGCGACCGTGCGCTCCTCGAGATTCTTTATGGCACAGGCGCACGTATCTCCGAAGCGGTCGGCCTCGCAATTGACGATATTGATACCGATGCCCGGACGATCCGCCTGTTCGGAAAAGGCAGAAAAGAACGAATCCTCCCGTTGGGTGCGTACGCACTCGAAGCCCTTGACGCCTATATCGTGCGTGGTAGGCCAGAGTTAGCGAAGCACGGTCGCGGAACGGCTGCCTTGTTCCTCAACACTCTCGGGCGCCCGCTATCCAGGCAAAGCGCGTGGCACATCCTTCAAGAAGCAGCTCACCGAGCTGGGATAACAGCGCATGTTTCACCCCACACGCTTCGTCACTCGTTCGCTACCCACCTCCTCCAAGGAGGCGCGGATATCCGCGTTGTTCAAGAGATGCTCGGACACTCGTCTGTCACAACGACGCAGATATACACCCTCGTCACCCGAGATACCGTGCGTGAGGTCTACGCCTCAGCTCATCCGCGCGCCACCGCATAACTCATCCGCATCGAATCTGCCGCCGACGAATACCCGCAGCCAGCCCATTCTTAGATAAGATAGGAGGGTGACCGAACAAGACGCACTCCTGCCAGGCTTTGACGATTCCGATATCCCCATGCCCGAGCCCCTTACTTCTCATGGGCCCGCACGCATCATCGCCATGTCGAATCAAAAGGGCGGCGTCGGAAAAACCACCACAACGATCAATCTTGCTGCTGCGCTCGCGGCCTATGGCCGTAAGGTTCTCATTGTCGATTTCGACCCGCAGGCTGCGGCGAGTGCTGGGTTAGGTGTGAATTCGCGTGCGATGGAACGCACGATTTATAACGAGCTCATTGCTGCGAAGCCAGATATCCGTTCGATTATCGTGCCGACGGGTGTGAAGAACCTCGATATCGTCCCGGCGAATATTGATCTGTCGGCGGCCGAGATCATTTTGATTAATGAGGTGGCTCGTGAGCAGGCTTTGTCGCGAGTGCTTCGTCCGGTTGTTGACGATTACGACCTCATTATTGTTGATTGCCAGCCGTCGCTCGGTCTGCTGACGGTCAATGCATTAACGGCTGCGCATGGCGTGATTATTCCTCTTGAGGCGGAGTATTTCGCTATGCGTGGTGTCGCCTTGCTGACCGAACAAATTGAGCGTATCCAGGATCGTCTCAATCCGCGCCTCCATATCGACGGCGTGCTGCTGACGATGATCGACTTGCGCACTCTCCATTCGCGCGAGGTCATGGCGTCGGTCAAGGAAGGCTTCGGCGACAAGGTCTATAAGACGTACATCAGCCGGACGGTGAAGTTCCCCGATGCGACTATTGCGGCGCAGCCTATTACGGAGTATGCGCCGAATCATCCCGGTGCGATTGCGTATCGTCAGCTTGCTCGTGAGGTTATTGCCCGAGGTCAGTGCGCTTAAGTTTCAGGGTGCTAAGACAGCATGGATGAGGCTCTTTTCCCTGTCGACGATAAAGGCCAGCAGGCGTTTGCTGTCGAGCTGGATGTTTTTCAGGGGCCGTTTTCTGTTCTGCTTTCCCTTATCGTCAAGAAGCGCCTCGATGTGACGACAGTTGCTTTGTCGGAAGTGACGGACGAGTTCATTGCGTTTGTTGGCAGACAGAGCAAGCTTGACCTCTCCCAAATAAGCGAATTTTTGGTCGTAGCCGCCACGCTGCTTGATCTGAAGTTGGCCATGCTTCTACCTCATTCGGAGCCGGACGACGAGGTATTTGAGGTTCTGGAGCAGCGAGATCTGCTTTTCGCGAAGCTGTTGCAGTACAAGGCTTTCAAGGAAGTGGCGGGGGATTTTGCGCAGGTCCTCACGAGAGAACTGCGTTCCGTTGCTCGTGACGTTCCTTTGGAGGAACAGTATGCCCAGGCGGTCCCCGAAGTCCGCTTGTCGATTGGTGTGGAAGATCTGGCGATGCTCGCGGTCCAGGCGTTCACGCGGGACGCTTCCGAGCCGGAAGTTGCGATTTCGCATCTCCATAACCCGCTGGTTTCTGTGGCGAGCCAGGTTATCGTCATCAGGGAAGCTCTTGCTGGTGGTGGGCGTACGTTTTCAGATCTGTGTCAGGGAGCGCCAAATCTCGCAACGATCGTGTCGAGGTTTATGGCGATTCTCGAGCTTATCCGTGGGCGCGAGATCGTCGTTGAGCAGCGTGAGGCCTTGGCGCCCCTTGTCATTACGTTGGTTGATCCGCGCCATGGCGACGCAG
The DNA here is from genome assembly GCA_021532125.1 of Arcanobacterium haemolyticum. Taxonomy (GTDB): domain Bacteria; phylum Actinomycetota; class Actinomycetes; order Actinomycetales; family Actinomycetaceae; genus Changpingibacter; species Changpingibacter haemolyticus_A. The sequence continues at coordinate 430,969 of JADYUX010000002.1, read as the reverse complement.
GGACGGACGATGATGGCATGTCGGAATGACGCGGCCCCTAGCGGCGTTGGTACTTTCGGTGCGGCCGTACGCTGCCGAGCTTGACGAGGCGGCGATGAGGATGGAGAGAGCAGAGGAGAGCTATGAGCGATGCCAATCCCGGCGTCCATGACGACGAGAACGACGAGGCACGTATCCTCGGGGCTATCGAGGCTCTCGTCCTTGTGGCGGCCGAGCCCATGACAGTTGCTTCGATGGCGAAAACTCTGGGTATCTCACAAGCTCGCACGGAGTCGTATGTGCGATATCTCGCTCGTGAATTCGCGGGTGAGAATGGGGCCCGGCCACGGGGCTTCCAGCTCAGGGAAGTAGCTGGCGGGTGGCGCTTATATACAAATCCGGATTATGCAGATGTTGTGGCCGCGCATGTCGTCGCCCACGAATCTGGCAAGCTGACGATGCCGGCGCTGGAAACTCTTGCGGTGATCGCCTATCGCCAACCTGTGACTCGTGCCCAAATAGCGGCGATACGAGGTGTTAGTGTAGATTCGGTTGTTCGTACGCTCCAGACTCGTGGCTTAATTGATGAGGTAGGGCTGACAGAAACTACCGGTGCGATCCTCTACGGAACCACGCCGTTCTTCCTCGAAGCAATGGGGATTAATTCGCTTGACGAATTAGCTCCGCTTGCCCCGTACCTTCCCGAGGCATCCGAACTGGACGAAGTAGCAAAGGAACTTCAATGACCAATCCTTACGACGCTAACGGAGAGCGCCTGCAAAAGCTTATGGCTCATGCGGGTGTTGGTTCGCGCCGCCTGTGCGAAAACCTCATCTCGCAGGGGCGAGTCGCGGTAAACGGCGAGGTCATCACCGAACTGGGGATGCGTGTTGATCCAACGGCTGTGACGATCCACGTCGATGGCATGCCGATTCAGATTGATCAGAACAAGGTCACTATCGCTCTCTATAAGCCGCCGGGGGTCGTCTCCACGATGGAGGATGATATGGGCCGGCCGGGCCTCGCGCAGTACGTTGAGGACCGCCCTGAGCGTCTCTTCCACGTTGGCCGCCTTGACCAGGACACCGAGGGGCTCATTCTCCTGACGAACGATGGAGAGCTTGCCCACCGCCTGACACACCCGTCCTACGAGGTACCCAAGACGTACATCGCACGTGTCGAAGGAACCGTCACGCGCGGCCTCGGACGCGTCCTTGAAAAGGGAATTACGTTAGAGGACGGCCCGATTCGCGTCGATAAGTTCACGTTGCGTGAATCGGCTGCCCGTAATTCCATTATCGAAGTGACGCTTCACTCGGGCCGTAACCGCATCGTTCGTCGGATGATGGAAGAAGTAGGCCACCCCGTCATGGAGCTCGTTCGTACGAAGTTTGCGACGATCGAGGTGGGGCATCTTAAGCCTGGACGTACACGCGTCGTGGGTGGTACGGAGCTTTCAGCGCTCATGCGCTCGGTGGGAATGTGATGCTGTCGCCTGTCCTTATCATCGGCACGGGGCTTCTCGGTGCATCTATTGGTCTTCGCCTCCGCCAGCTCGGCGCGGAGGTGTATCTCGACGATGCTTCGCCGGCTGCCCAAGCGTTAGCACGTGACCTCGGTGCGGGGAAAATCGCGGGGGATCGCTCGCTTTCTCCGGCGCTCGTCGTCGTCGCTACTCCACCGGATGTTGCGGGAGGGGTTGTCTGTTCGGCGCTAGAGAAGTACCCGCACGCGATCGTCACTGATGTCTCGTCGGTCAAAGAGCGCGTTATTGCTGATGTCGTCGGGCACCCGGGTGCTGAGCGGTTTGTCAGCTCGCACCCGATGGCTGGGCGTGAGCGTTCAGGTGCAATTGCTGCCGACGCTGATCTCTTCATTGGTCGCCCGTGGGTGATTGTCCCTTCCGGGGCGACGAACGACGATTACGTTACTGCTTTACGCACCTTTGCCCTTGATATGGGAGCTATTCCTGTGACGATGTCGGCGAGCGAGCATGATCGTTCGGTGGCTCTCGTCTCCCACATGCCACAGCTCATGTCGTCGTTGGTGGCGGGAGCTTTGCGTTCGAGTGGAACTCAGGCTCTGGAACTAGCTGGCCAAGGGCTACGCGATGTCACCCGAATCGCTCATTCTGATTCAACGTTGTGGGCAAGTATTGTCGCTGGGAATGCCTCGGCAGTTGTCGATGTGCTCAAGCCTGTTCACGCTGAATTGACACGGCTTATCAATGCGCTAGAACCCGGAGCTGAGGACCCTTTCGCACGAGGAGTTCTCGCTGGTGTCTCGCGAGTCATCTCGCGTGGCAATGAGGGTGTCGCCAAGATTCCTGGCAAGCATGGCGGTGCGCCGCGCCGCTATTCGGAAGTTTTTGTTCTTGTACCTGATCGTCCGGGTGAATTAGGGCGCCTTTTCACCGAGGTAGGTGAGATTGGCGTCAATATCGAAGATCTCCAGCTCGAACATTCCGTTGCGCAGAGTGTCGGCCGAGCGATGCTTTCGGTGGATCCAGCTCAAGCTAGGCTGTTAGCGGCGGCGCTTGAAGATCGTGGTTGGCAAGTAGTCATTGAGGGAAGGGATGCGCGGATGAGTCTCGTCATCGCTATCGATGGTCCATCTGGGTCGGGGAAATCGACCGTGTCGCGCAAGGTTGCGGAGAAGCTTGGTCTTGGGTACCTCGACACGGGTGCGATGTACCGTGCGGCTGCATGGTGGGCAATGAATTCGGGGATCGACCTTGAGGATAAGCAGGCTGTCGCAGCAGCGACGATTGCTATGCCTCTCGATATGCCGGTTGACCCTGCTGAGCAGACAATTATCTGCGGTGGCACGGATATTTCCGAGGCAATCCGTACGTCAGATTTGTCGAAGGTCGTCTCGAAGGTTGCAACAAATCTCGACGTTCGTGCCGAACTCCAACGCCGCCAGCGCGAGATCATCGCGGCGCAGCCTCGTGGAATTGTCGCCGAAGGGCGTGACATTACTACTGTCGTTGCTCCTGATGCGGATGTACGGGTGCTTCTCACTGCTTCGGAGGAGGCTCGCTTACGCCGCCGTGCGCTTGAAGTTCGTGGCGAAGCAAGCGCACAAGCTGTTGAGGCTACGCGCGATGAAGTTGTTCGCCGTGACCGCGACGACGCCACGGTTTCGCAGTTCCTCACTGCTCCGGATGGTGTCACTACTATTGATTCGTCCTCGATGGGAATTGATGACGTTGTCGCAGCAGTCATCTCCCTCATACCGAAGGAGTCTATGTGAGCGAGACTTTTGACAATCGTGAATCCTCGAGCTTTGAGGTAAACGACGACGAACAGCGCCTCGAGCTGTTGCGTGACAATCTGGATATGTACGACCTCACCGAGGAAGACTTCGCAGTACTTGCTGGCGAGGAAGAGGATGACGAGTGGGGAGGTAGCTCGGGCCTTCCGGTCCTTGCCGTGATTGGCCGGCCGAATGTCGGTAAGTCGAGTCTCGTCAATCGAATTGTCGGGAAACGTGTTGCCGTTGTGCAGGATATCCCTGGTGTGACGCGCGATCGGGTGTCGTACCCGGCATCGTGGAATGGGCGCGATTTCACCCTTCTTGATACGGGCGGTTGGGAAGCCGATGTGGCGGGTATCGACGCATCGGTAGCACGCCAGGCGGAATATGCGATTGAGAATTCCGATGCGGTGGCCCTCGTTGTCGATGCAACTGTCGGCATTACGCATACCGATGAACAGATTGTTCGCCTCCTGCGTGGGGTCGATAAGCCTATCATTCTCGTCGCTAATAAAGTCGATTCGGCCATTCAAGAATCGGATGCGGCAGAATTGTGGGGGCTTGGTCTTGGAGAACCATACGCGGTATCGGCTTTGCATGGCCGCGGCATGGGTGATCTTCTCGATGTCATTCTCCGCGCCCTTCCGCGCGAGTCCAGTGTCGCTGAAGCGACGCCTCATTCCGGACCGCGCCGGATCGCGCTTGTCGGGCGCCCCAATGTTGGTAAGTCGTCGCTCCTTAATCAACTGGCGGGTTCCGAACGTGTCGTCGTCGACCCGCTGGCTGGCACAACGCGCGATCCCGTTGACGAGGTTATTTGGCTTGACGACGAACCGTGGACTTTCGTCGATACGGCCGGGATCCGTCGTCGGGTCCATCAGACAAGGGGCGCCGACTTTTACGCCTCGTTACGCACCCAGGCCGCTTTGGAAAAAGCGGAACTGGGCCTCGTCCTCCTCGATGCGTCGGAAAAGCTGAGCGAGCAAGATGTTCGTGTCATTCAGCAGGTTGTGGATGCTGGGCGTGCGCTCGTGATCGTCTGCAACAAATGGGATCTCGTGGATGAGGAACGCCAATGGGAGCTCAATAAGGAACTTGAGCGCGAGCTCGTTCAGCTCCAGTGGGTTGAGCGCGTGAACCTATCGGCAAAGACTGGTTGGCATACGAACAGGCTGACACGGGCTATGAATGAGGCCTTGGAATCCTGGGAGAAGCGTATCCCAACGGGCCGCCTTAATGCGTTCTTGGGTGAGCTTGCCGCTGCTCACCCCCATCCAGTGCGTGGTGGAAAGCAGCCTCGAATCCTTTTTGCTACCCAGCCGCGTAGCTGCCCGCCGCGTTTTGTTCTCTTTGCCTCGGGCTTTATTGAGGCAGGCTACCGCAGATTCATCGAGAATCGCCTTCGCCAAGAATTCGGCTTTGTCGGGACTCCCATCGACATCTCGGTGCGAGTTCGCGAGCGCCGCAAGCGGAAGTGAGTATGCCACGTGAAGGTCTTTTCCTTGGGGGAGAGGCCTTCACGTGTATGTAGCCGGGGGTGACTCGGGGCGAGGGGCTCTTGACGTGGTGGCGAGCTCGTAGAGTTCGTGGCGGAGGATGCCCCGGAAGGGAAGTTGGCGTGTGGCCGACTTTAGTCGCAGTTGGAAATGACTTCTGATATGAACCTATGACCTGCATTAACGATGAAATAATAAAGTTGTAAATTATTTTATTATTCATTGTTTTTGTGTGATCTATTTATATATAGACTTGTGACCTGCGTGTTTACATGTTTGTTGGATTAATTTTATACACTGCGTGATATATCTCGATTTCGCGGCCAATAACTATTAGAATTCGTGTTTGTATGAGGTTTACGCTGAGCGCTACAAACCTTGTCACGCGAAAGGAAACACATGAAACTACCAGGGAAAGTAGTGTTCGCAATTGCTACTCTGGCTCTTGTGGGCGGCGCTGCCATCGTGGTGCCGAATGTCATTGCTGCCGATGAATCATCGGCAACATCGGCCAAGAATGTTGAACAGGCCTTGAAATACGTCGACCAGCTCAACCGAGAGGTTCGCGGGGTTCAACGCACGGCGCTGAACGAACAGACAATCGCTGATGCGAATGGTGTTGATGCATCGTTTATTCAGGCTGGGACTGGAACGGGCGATATTCTCGAACCTTTTAAGGTTAATTCCGATGTGATGAAGTGGGCGCAAGTTCGTGCCGATCAGCTCGCCAAGCTGGGTGAAATCAACCACGACGATACATACAACGGGGCCCCGTCATGGGCATACTTTGTGCAGGACGGCGAGACTTATCCTTCGACGATGAAGAGCCCAAAGTATGAGATGGGAAAGCTAGCTTTTGGCCCCGAGAATCTGGCAAAAGGTTTCCCGGATCGGAATTCCTCCCATAATCCCGTTCTCTCGTGGTTTAGCGAGCTCCAGACCGCTGAACAAGGCTATGGGCACTACCTGACGGAGATCTCACAACTCGGCAACGTCGCCGGAATCGGCGTAGCACAGACAGCTTCCGGTGCAACGATCACCGTGCTCGAGATTGCTTATGACGACGGCACATCGGGCCATGGGACGACACAGACAGTTGAAGAAGCCCTCAAGGCGCTGAATCCTGAGTCTGAGCCCTCGGTGAGCACGCCGGCTGACGACGAAACAACACCCGCCGAGGATGAGACGACTCCTAGTGATGAGGAAACGACACCTGGTAGCGAGGAGACAACTCCCGGTAGCGAGGAAACCACGCCAGGCAACGAGGAAAGCACTCCTGCTGAGGAAGTGACGACTCCTGGTGATGAGGAAACGACACCTGGTAGCGAGGAAACGACACCTGGTAGCGAGGAAACCACGCCTGCTGAGGAAGTGACGACTCCTGGTGACGAGGAAACCACGCCTGCTGAGGAAGTGACGACTCCTGGTGATACGGAAACGACGCCAAGCGAGGATGTGACTACCCCAGGTAGCGAGGAGACGACACCGGGTAATGAGGAAACCACGCCAGGAAGTGATGAATCCACGCCAGGAAGTGATGAATCCACGCCAGGCAATGACGAGTCAACTCCCGCCGAGGAGGAAACAACTCCGGCCACGACTCAGCCTGTCGAACCGGCAGCCGCTGCCGTTGAAATTACGACGATGGTTGGGAACCAGTTTGAATTGCCGTCAACGGTAGACGTTCGCTGGTCGAACGGTGCTGTCACTCCTGAACCTGTTGTCTGGGAGAGCTACGACGCAAGCCTTCTCCAGACTCCAGGCGAGTTCGAGGTAGCGGGTAAGGTAACAGTTACGTCGGCAGCGCCTGCTGCCCCCGTCTCAGTTCGTTCGGCGGGAACGATTGTTCTCGCGGCGGCACGATTTGATGTCGCAGCACCCGTGACGTTTGACGTCACGGCAAAGATTACGGTACTCGCGCAGTCAGACAAGCCGTATTCTGTGAAGCTCGAAACTCCGACCATCGATGTCGTGACGACGATCGGGCATGCCCCGGAGCTTCCGGCAACGACGAATGTTGTCTGGTCGGATGGTTCAGTAACGTCCGAGCCGATTGAGTGGATGCCGGTATATGCGGAAGAGTACGCAACGGCAGGCACATTCACGGTGCTTGGTTACGTGAACTTCACCCTCGATATTGGTGTAGCGAAGTCGTTTGCCATTGTGGCGAATGTGACGGTTAATGACACTGCTTCGGCTGATGGATCTGGTTCCGCGCAGGATAACGGTCAAGAGAAGTCGTCGGGTACGGCGAACGCGAAGTCGAAGAAGCTGGCGTTCACCGGTGCATCGACCCTGGGTTACGGAATTGCTTTCGTGACACTGCTCGGTGCAGGTGGTGCGTTGCTCCTCGCTTCGCGTAAGCACGAGGCGTAATAGCACGGTAATTTCGTTCGACGCATGAGGTGTGGCCCGGAGATCTGGGCCACACCTCTGTTTTATCTGTACTCCACGCCATTACTCTTCGTCGCGATTGACGAATCCCAGAATCCCTCCCGCCACGGTGCCGTCCACGCTTGGTCGATCATCCCGACTGTTTGCATGAAGGCGTGTGTGTTCGTTGGTCCGACCATCGTGAATCCTTCCTCGTGTAGACGGCGCGACAGGGCGTGGGATTCGGGCGATGTGGATCGAGAAAGGGTATTTGCTTCGTCGTGGGGGTCACAGGCAAAAGTCCACACAAGTGAACTGAACCCCTCGGATTCTCGGAGGCGAAGAACTGCGCGAGCATTACGGATTGTTGCTTCTATCTTTCGACGGTTTCGTATCATTCCGTCAAGGACGAGGAGCTGTTCGACCCTCGACTGATCGAATTGTGCAACGGAATCTGGAACGAAGTCGTCGAACGCTGAGAAGAGAAGATCCTCTTTCTTCAGGATCGTGAGCCACGATAATCCGGTCTGGAATACTTCGAGGCTGAGTGCTGCAAAGAGCTTGTGCTCGTCGTGGAGAGGCCTTCCCCACACGTGCTCGTAATACTCGTGTAGTAATGGGTCCTCGTCTGCCCATGCAGGCCGCCGGTCGTTGTGGTTCATCTGTTCTCCTCGATCGTGTCTTCCTAGTTCTATCCTTTCAAAACGTATGGCGCGCTGCTGAGTGGGACGACACTTTGTGGATAACTGACAGTTCTATGCGCCCTGTGGAGAACAATGGACACATACGAACATCGTCCCCGCTGGGCGGTCGGGCAATTAGGCTAGTGGGGTAGAAAGGATGTCGAGAGGAAGAACGTGGCTGACAACGTGACCCCAGTGCCAACACCGAGCGAATCGTATGTGGGCCGATCACCCGAACTTGTGCTAGTCGATATGGACGGCACCTTGCTCAATTCACAGGGTGCCTTTCCTGATGGGCTGTGGGATCTCTTGAGCGAACTCCGTGAGCGACGAATCCCTTTCGTTCCTGCTAGCGGTCGCCAGTATCAAAAACTTCGCCACATGTTCGATGACTTTGGTGAAGGTATGCCCTTCATTGCTGATAACGGTGCCTATGTTGTCCGGGACGGCGACGAAGTATCATCGATGCCGCTTTCACGTGACTTCGTCGTATCGACTGTTCATCTCCTACGTCGTCTCATTGATGAGGGCCAGACGATTGCCATCGTTGTTGCCGGGAAAAAGGCCGCGTACGTCGAATGTGACGATCCTGTCTTTCTTCAAGAAGTTGACCGCTACTACTGGTCTAATTCTCTGCAGAATGATGTGCTTGATTACGACGACGATATTCTCAAAATCGCTATTTTTGACTTTGGGAACGCCGAGGCGGGAATCGCGCCACACATCATGCACTTACGTGCAACCCATGCGGTCGTCATTTCAGGTGTGAATTGGGTCGATATTATGGATCGGCGCGTGAGTAAGGGAGCTGCGGCTCGTGCGCTCATGGCAGCTTATGGGGCTGATCCTGCGGGCGTTGTGGCTTTTGGCGATTATCTTAATGATTCGGACATGCTTGAAGCTGTTGGTTTATCGTTTGCGGTGGCTAATGCTCACCCGGAGGTCATCAAAGTGGCGCGGTTTGTCGCCCCCTCCAATGATGATAACGGTGTGATGTCCACGCTTCGTCATCTTTTGGACGGGACGACGAATTCGTCAGTCTAAAATCTCGTCGATTCCTGGCAGTGCGACAACCACGGCCGGTATGTTGCTTGTCTTACAGAGTGATAGCAGGGTATCCACCCGTTCTCGAATTACGGTAGGCTAACCTTACGTAAATCGGTGCTGTGTTGTAGAGCTGCGCCTACCGAGACGACGAAAGAGAACACGTGAGCTTCGATCTAGCACTCTTTCCAGGACTACGCGAGCTTGATTCGAGCCTTGTACGTGCAAGAGCGCAGTCAGTAGCCCTCCGGCTCCTTGCTGGTTCAGGACGCGCTCACATGGTGGCCTACCGGTCTACTCCTCTTGAGGAATACGATTTCATCGCTCATGGTCTCACTGCGGCGGGCGAGCTTGTGGTTGCCGTCCCGCGTGAAGCGTGTGCAGGGAGTCGTACGATTGGAACTCCTGATCTCGACGTGCGTTTTAGTATCGAGAAGATGGCGCCAGAGGCGAGTGTGAGCATCGTGGCTTCGTCACTTCACCTGTTGGGGCTTGCCAACTGGCATACCGATGAATCTGCGCAGGCTTTCGTTGCGCACAATCAATGCACCCCACTCATCGAGAGCATCGTCGCGGATGGCGGAGCTATCGCAATCATCACCTTCGATAGATTGCTGCTTCACGATTCGGCTGGAGTGACTCCGCTTGCCGAAGCCGCAATCGTCGAACGGTGGGGGAGTATCCGCGCTGAGCGTGGATCATACCGCCCGTTTGATGAATACAGTGCCGTTGAACTCATCGCATGTGCGCAACTCATTGATTCGCCGGCGATTATAGATTCGCTTATGCTTGGCAACATCGCTGGCGCGATGCTTACTTCCCAGTCGACCGCGGGATTGCTCGACGAAGCTCTTGGCATGGTGTGTGTCGATATTGACCACACGGGTGTGACTTTCATGTACATCGACACCGACGAAGCGAATACGGTCTTCATTCCCTTCACGCGAGCTGTCTATTCGATGCTCGAACTGCAAACAGAGCTCGCAAAACTACGTGCCTGTGTGAGCATCCCGATGTATATCTAGGCACAAGCGCCAGGGCGTTCGTCGCGAACGTGGCGGGCCTGCGCTTGATCGCAAAGTATGCAAAACGGGTGGGACGCTGACGGCGATCAGCGTCCCACCCGGATGGAGAAGATAAGGTATTTGAAGGTCAGCGTGCCTCGAATGTCGAGCAGAGTGCGCCTTCGGCTACGTCAATCTTGCCCGCTGTGCAAAGCAGATCTTCGTTATGGACGCACTCAAGGCGCTGGCATGCACCAACAGTGCCTTCGGCTGACGCTACGCCTGCGCGGGCATCGAGCTGGATGAACGTACCACAGGCCGACTTGCCAGTGACAGTGATTGCGAGGGCGTTGCAGCCGCCGTTGTTGAATGCGCAGGAAGTAGTGGCGCATGACGAAACTGTTGTGTGAGCGGACATCTTCTGCCTCCTACTTTTCTATGTCCTTGACGCTATAAAACTATCTAGTCGCCCAAAGTTCTTCCAGATAGGAAATCCTAACTATATCGCTATCCTTAAGCGTCAGGTGGTAGAAAAATGGCATTATCCTGCGGGTTTATTGTTTATGTGCATATTTATTTGCATAAATATGCTGTATTGAGATGTTGATTTAAGTGCGGTGAATATTATCTAAATTCGGACGAATAAAGAAACGACTTTATGTCGTATATAAAATAGGCAATGTTGATCTTTCGCAATTGTGAAGAGCTCGCCCAGAAATGACCAGACGAGCCCACACATAATTATTCGTCGACAACGGAAACTGTCACCGAGATGTTTCCTCGCGTTGCATTCGAGTAGGGGCACACCTGGTGGGCAGCATCCGCGAGCTCTTGCGCAACATTACGGGGCTGATTGGGGATCGTCACTTCAAGTTCGACGGCGAGCTCAAATCCGCCAGCGTCGTTGGAGCCGATGGAAACGCGAGCCCCGACAGCAGAATCGCCTATATCAGCCTTGCGCTGACTGGCGACGAGCTTGAGCGCCGAGTGGAAGCAAGCGGCATAACCCGCAGCGAAGAATTCTTCGGGATTGGGAAGATCCGCTCCCGACCCGCCGAGTTCTTTGGGGGATGCGAGGTCGGTATTGACGCGCCCCGAAGTGCTACGCACGTGGCCATTGCGTCCATCGCCTGTTGCAAGTGCTTCAATCGTGTACAGAGGCTTCATCATTTCTCCTCACTGTGTGGAGCCTGGCAACCCGGGTTTCCCGTGGTGCCTCCTGGTAATACCGACGATGTCATATCCCGGACCTACCGACAATACTTCTGTGCTACGAGTGAAGTAGAGGCGCAGGCCCGAGGAAATACGGATATCGGCGTATTCCCCCAGGCCTGCGTGCGGATCTCACTCGTGTGCGAGTGCTTCAACTGGGCTAATCCGAGCTGCTCGTCGTCCTGGAAGGACCGAGGCAAGGAGGGCAGCGATGATCGCGATGGTGAGTACGCCACCAAGCTGGAGCCAAGGCACCGTGAAAGCGAGTTTCTCGACATCCAGCGGCAGCGCTGCAAGCCCAAGCCAGCCGAACGTGAGGCCGATGAGTGTACCGACGATTGCGGCGGTGACTGCGATAATGAGTGATTCGACGGCAAGCATCTGCATCATCTGCTTTTTCGTGAGCCCCATGGCGCGCAGCAGGCCATTTTCGCGAGTCCGTTCAGCTACGGACAGCGAGAGCGTGTTCGCCAGGCCGACGAGCGCGACGAGGACGGACACACCAAGGAGCGCGGTGACGACGAGAAGGATGGCGTTGATTGCGCTCTCGTACATTTGTCGTTCCTGGGCTGCTCCGCGAGCTACGAGAGAGGAATCGAGATTCTGGATGTCACGAATGACGGAGTTCGCGTCGGCATCCTCGGAAAGTTTGACCTGGATGAGGCCCACTGATGCGGAATTTCCCCCGAGCTTTTCGAAGTCGGCTTCGTTCATCCACATACCGTTGCTAGCCCATGCCGCAGTGCGCACAGTGAAGGTTTCACAGGTACGTGGTCCGCACAGGCTCAAGGTATCTGAGCTGAGGCGCTGTGCCGTCTCAGAATCGACGATGACAGTTCCTGGTGCAGCCGTGACGATATCGGAGTGAGCGAGGCGGGGCATGTTGAGATCCGAATAGATGGTTGTTGTGACCTCGGTGCCGTCAGCGAAGGAATACGTGCCTTCTGCCGCGGGAATAGCGCCTGCATCCTCGACGCCGGAAATTGCTGCGATTTTATCGATGAGATTTTCCGGGAGATTTGTTGATGCCCCTGACACAGTCAAGTCGAACGGACGACGAGCATCTACTTCGCTATTGAGAGTCGCCCGCAAGGAGGTTGCTCCGGTGAGCATCGTGACGACGAGGGCCGTGCCGATGATGACTGCGGTTCCTGTGGCTGCGGTCCGGCTTGGATTACGTACAGCGTTACGTGCAGCAAGCCGTCCAATGACACCGCGACCGATGCTCCCTGTCAGTCGAGTCAGGACGGGCAGCAGCATCGACATGACGGCGACCGAAGAAATAAAAGCGATGATCCCACCAAGGAGAGCAATGAGGAACCCGTTAACATTCGGGCTGTTCGGATCTGCGCGCACGGTGGAGATACCGAGCCAGAGGATGCCAGCGCCGGCAAGGAGAGCAAGCACAGAGAGAACCGTCGATACCGTGCGGCGCTTGCGCGCCGACGTGGATTCACTATCAGTCGATGCGAGGGCAGCGAGAGGCGGAATCTTCGTCGCACCACGTGTGGGTGCGAGCCCGGCAATGATGGTAAGAAGCGTGCCAAGGATGAGGACTCCAAGGGCGCTGACCACGTTCACCGACAGGACAGCATCGAGGAATGTTTCAGAGAGATCAGCGAAGCTCATCCCGCCAGCCGCGATGAGTACGCCGATGAGTACGCCGATGAGCGAGGAGGTAAGTCCGACAATAAGCGTTTCCTTGAGAAGTAGGCGTCGCACCTGCTTGCCTGTGGCGCCGATACAACGCAATAGCGCGAGTTCACGCCGGCGCTGTTCGACAATCACCTTGAAGGTTGTCGATACGACGATGAGGGCAACAGCAATAGCAATAGCCGGGAAGATAAGGAGCATTGCTGCCGATGCGGCTGAGTTCATACCCTGCCGTGAGAGCTGGTCAGCGACGACGACGTGAGCCGCACGAGCTTCGTCGTTCCCTAAATCTGAATTAATGCGGCCCGCAAGGGCATCCTGATCGGTAGCGGAAAGGACAGCGGGAGCATCAGCGACGACGAATACCCGGTAGGGTGCGATATACGGGTCGATTTTCTGCATAGCCCCGAGAGTGAGCACACTTGAGCGCATCGAAAAGAAAGCACCAGACTTGATGATGCCCACGACACTGAAAGATGTCGGCGCAGCTTCGTCGTCCCAACTACGAGCGTCAACGCTATCGCCAATCGACACATTGAGCAGCTTGGCATCGCTCGTGGAGAGAGCAATTTCTGAATCGTTGTTCGGCAAACGCCCAGCCTCAAGCGGAGGCTGATACAACGAATCGGGATTCAGGGTTGAAGCGATGGCAATCGAACGCTGAGCGTCCTTTGTCAGCCGAAAAGCAGTCTGGACCTGTGGGACAGCCTCGCTCACGCCGTCAACACTCTCGAGACGTGCAAGCTCGGCCTCGCCAAAAGGACGATCCGCTGCATCAACAACCACACTTGCGCCCCGGAAACTCTCCGAAATAGACGAGGAAATCGACGAGTTCAATCCCTGCCCAAAGGCGAGCGCCGCAAGAACAAAAGCCATAGAAATAGCAATAGCAACACCCGTTGCCACATATCGGCGCGTATGGGCGCGCACGTTAGCACGCAACAATGACGACATCAGGCCACCTGCGCAATCTGATCTGCGTTTGGATGCGCGAGATCATGTGAGATCGTGCCGTCGCGGACAATAAGTACACGATCGGCCACTGATGCGGCGTGGCGATCATGAGTCACCATAATGACGCTCTGCCCGAGCTTATCGACCGCCTCACGCAGCAAGGCAAGAACTTCCTTCGAGGCAGCAGAATCAAGGTTGCCTGTCGGTTCGTCGGCAACAATGACGGCCGGATGCATGACGAGCGCTCGTGCGATCGCAACTCGCTGCTGCTGACCACCTGAGAGCTGCGACGGGCGGTGCTTGAGACGACCACCGAGACCGAGAACATCGATAACCTGGTCGCGCCAAGCTCGGTCAATCTTTCGACCAGCGAGCGAAAGAGGGAGCTCAATATTCGCCGCGGCGTCCAACGTGGGAACAAGATTAAAACTCTGGAAGACGAAGCCGATGCGTTCGCGTCGCAGGCGGGTCAGTGCGTCGTCGCCAAGTTCTGTAATATCGGTGCCTTCAAAAAGGATATGGCCAGATGTCGCGGTGTCCAGGCCTGCGAGGAGGTGAAGCATCGTCGATTTACCTGAGCCAGAAGGGCCCATGATCGCGGTGAATTCACCCGAGTTAAACGTGACATCGACGTGGTCAAGGGCATGAACTGTGGCATCTGCTTTGCCGTAGATTTTCGAGACATCTCGTAGTGAGATGAGCACGTCGGTTCCGGGCATCGTAGCTCCTTCATGAGAGTGTGATCGTTATATCTCTATTCAATGAGAGATACCCGGAACTCTCAATTGTGCCAACGATACTTTTGGGGTAGAGCTAGATCTACGTCACCGGTAGCGTGGGTTGCCGCTGAATGGGCTTTGTGTGGCACTCGAGAGAATAAAGGAAAGGGCGACGAATAACCTCGTCGCCCCAACCATTCGTCGGTACTCGTTGTGGTTCTCACTCCTGTGACGGTGAGAGATCCGCCTGAGCCGGGTCAACCTTCGGCAGGCGCGTCACGATCTTATGAATCGCCCACACGGCGAGGAAGAGCGGCAGACCAATGTAGCTGGAGAGCAATGCCGTCATATCTGCATTGCCGAGCAGAGCCTCGACATTCTGGCCGATAATGACGACAGCACACATGACGAGAGCAATAATCGGTCCAGCCGGATAGAAGCGCGCACGGTAGGGAAGGTGTGCAACATCGAAGTTCTGCGCTTTCAACGCCTGCCGGAATTTCACATGCGACCAGGCGATTCCCATCCACGTGATGAAACCCGCGAGGCCGGAAGCGTTGACGAGCCATGTGTAAGCCGCCCCGTCACCGATAAGCGACGAGATGAAGCACAACGCTCCAATAGCTGTCGTGACGATAAGAGCGTAAACGGGCACGCCATGGCGGGTGGTGCGGGCAAGGAACGCCGGCGCCGAGCCCTGTTTGGCGAGAGCGTAGAGCATACGGGTGGAAGCATAAAGCCCGGAATTTCCAGCGGAAAGTACCGAGGTGAGAATAACGGCATTCATGACAGCGGCGGCCGCCGCAATGCCAGCCCGGTCGAACACCAAGGTGAAAGGCGATACCGAGATATCCGAAATGTCTGAGTTAAGAAGATTTGGATCGGTGTAGGGGATAAGGAATCCGATGACGGCGATTGTGCCGATGTAGAAAAGGAGGATACGCCAGAAAATTGTGCGAATGGCGCGTGGTACATTCCGCTCGGGATTGTCGGCTTCACCGGCTGCTACTCCAACGAGTTCTGTGCCCTGGAAACTGAATCCGGCCACCATAAAGATCGCCAAAATTCCCATGCCGCCACCAACAAATGGAGCTTCGCCTTCTACCCAATTCGTAAACCCGGGCGAGTTCCCTCCGAGGACCCCGATAATAACAAGAACTCCGAGGACGAGGAATACAACAACCGTCACGACTTTAATGACCGCAAACCAGAATTCGCCCTCACCGTATGCCCGCGCAGACAAAGCGTTGAGAATGAGAAGAAGGGCAAGGAAAAGGGCGGACCATATCCAACCAGGAGTATCAGGGAACCAGAACTTCATGACGAGCGCCGCTGCTGAGAGCTCCGCAGCTACGGTAATTGCCCAGTTAAACCAGTAGTTCCATCCGATCGCGAAACCAAAGCTCGGGCTGATAAATCGCGTTCCGTACTCACCAAATGAGCCAGCAACAGGAAGATACGTCGCCATCTCGCCCAGCGACTGCATGAGGAGATACACCATGAAGCCGATAAGCGTGTAGGCGATGAGGGCGCCGCCCGGGCCAGCCGTTGAAATTGTTTCGCCTGAAGCGACGAAGAGGCCAGTGCCAATGGCACCGCCAATGGAGATCATGGTGAGGTGTCGCGCGTGAAGCGAGCGCTTAAGAGAGTTCTCGGATGGTTGAACGGCATCGGGTGCTTTGATCTCGCCAGACATGAGAACTCCTTTTGTTTCATGAAGTGAACAAGCCTAGGTAGCGGTGTCGCACAAAGGCATGGATATAATCATGCGCCAAAATGAATAAAAAATGTATGAGCATCCGCTGAGTGATAATGTCGCACGCGCCACGTTGAGAAGTTATGCAGGCTCGAAGTTGTGCGGCGCGGGCGTCGTGGTGGATGCCCGTCTGTATACGACAAGCCCCTCGATGAGGTTCCTCCCCAGAACGAAACCTTACCGAGGGGCTTAGTTATTGCGTTGAAAACTCACATGTGGTCGAGTCCGTGCCCGGTCTCGGCATCCTTGGCTGTTGAAAGTATCTTCTCACCGCTCGTCGTGCGACGAACTCGAACGGTTGTGCGCTCGCCATTGACGTAAGTGTCGTACGAGATCCAACCAGATTCAATGTTCTTGACCGCAGTATCCGCGGGCTCCCACTTACGCTCGAACGAGTGGACTGCGTCGATGCGACCGGAGGAGTCGCGCTTGAGATCGTTAATAACAACTGCCATTTTTCCGCTCCCTTCGTCCTTGAAAGACACTTCCAGTCTAGGAAGTGTCACGGCGTGAAATGAGGGACGAACGGAGGGAGTGAATACGGCCGCAGACCTGCGGAAATGGCATTTTCTAGGACGAAGGACGTGAAATTTGGTTCATGGCATGCGTGAAACAATGTTCATTGAGCGGCGTGTGGCGAAGCGGGGAAAATACAAAGTGGGGGCGGTACGAATACCGCCCCCACAACACACACTCAAGCTTTGAGACGTAGCGTCACTTCTTCTTAGCGCGGCGAGCCTTCCGTGCCTCCTTGAGATCGGTGGGCGTCCCTCCCTCAGGGAACTCACCAAACTTTGTCATCGGACGAGGCATCCGCCAGCGAGGCAGGTAGAGCGTCCGAGAAATCATCTGCCACGTGAACTGCCGGGGAACCTTACCTTCGCCGAACTTGTGCTCAATGAGAATCTTTGCATTGCGCACACCCCACCACGAATCGAAGATCATGATGACGAAGAATATGTACACCGCGATCACCGCATAGAAGAACACACGGGGGCTCACAATGTTCGCACTCTGAATAAACATCGAGACGAGCAGAAGGAGAGCCAGGGGCATAAACACGACGCCAAGGTTAAAACGCGCGTCAAGATAATCGCGTGCAAATCGGCGAACAGGGCCGGCATGCATTGGCGGCATATTGCGCTCGTCGCCAGTCTTCATCGCGAGCTGTTGCTTCTGCCAGAGCTCGTCAGCCTTCGCGCGCCGCTCGGCGTTGTAAGCCTTCTTCTCAGCGCGTGACATCTTCGAATGATCGGCGATAATCGGCCGGCGCCGCGCCGCCTCAACATCCTTACGCTTAGGGGTCGGGGTGCCCTTGCCAGGTGTGTGGCCCTTGGGAGCCTGGGTGACTACCGGCTCACTGGCGGTAAGCTCCTCGGATTCCTTCTTGCGTCCGAACACGCGTACTCCATCTCGATCGAGTCGGCCCATTTTTGCCGACGAACCCCTCTAGTGTAGTCGGCGGCGCGGCGCCGGTCACGTCAGGGGAGAGTGAGCGAAGAATCTTCCGCGCGGCAACCTTTGCCACACCCACACCCTTCGACGGGCGACTGGCTCTCCGGCATCCGGAACCCAAATACGAGTAGGCTGGGAGAATGATGACTTTTGAGGATCTTGCGGGTCGCGTTGACGCCCAATTTGACCATACTCGCGCCGAGCTTGAATCGCTTGTGCGTATCCCCTCCATTTCGGCAACGGCATTTGACCAGGTTCAGGTTCGCCGGAGCGCGGAGGCTGTGGCTGAGCTTGCTCGCCAGCGCGGGCTTGAGGCAGAAGTTATTGAGCTGGAAACAGCGGACGGCCGCCGCGGGCGCCCTGCCGTTCTGGCCCATAAGGCCGCAGCTCCCGGAAAGCCGACTGTTCTCCTGTATGGTCACCACGACGTCCAGCCTGACGGTGACGCCGAGGGCTGGCTCACCGCACCATTCGAGCCTGTTGAGCGTGATGGCCGCCTCTACGGCCGCGGTACTGCCGACGATAAGGCCGGCGTCATGCTTCACCTCGCCGCACTCTCTGCGTTGGGTGATGATCTTGCCGCTGGTGTCACCTTGTTCATCGAGGGTGAGGAAGAAGTCGGATCGCCGACGTTCCATGACTTCCTCAATACATACCGTGACCGCCTCGCGGCCGACGTCATCGTCGTCGCTGACTCCAACAATTGGCAGGTGGGTACGCCTTCATTGACGACATCGTTGCGTGGTGTCGTGTCGGTAAGTGTGCGCCTTGATGTCCTCGACCATGCCCTTCACTCTGGCGCGTATGGTGGCCCGATCCTTGACGCCGTAACACTGATGTCCCGGCTCATTTCTACCCTCCACGACGACGATGGTGCTGTGGCAGTCGACGGTTTGATTTCGTATGACGAAGCCGAGGCCAACTACACGGAGGAAGCACTGCGCGCAGATGCCGGCGTCGTGGATGGTGTCAAGCTTGCCGGTCGAGGATCGATCGCCTCGCGACTGTGGACACAGCCCTGCATTTCCGTCATTGGCATGGATGTGACCGATCTCGACCACGCGTCGAATACCCTCATCCCGTCGTGTACGGCACGGCTCTCGATGCGTATTGCTCCAGGTCAGAACCCGGCCGAGGCTGCACAGGCGTTGACGAAGCATCTTGAGACTCATGCGCCTTTTGGTGCGCGCGTTGAGGTCACTCTGGAAGAAGCTGGGCCATCCTTCAAGGCCGGGGGCGATACTCCGGCGTCGACCGCTGCTCGCTGGGCGCTCGAATCAGCATGGGGAACCTCGTCGGTCGATATCGGCGTGGGCGGTTCTATTCCCTTTATCTCGGACCTGGCCGACGTATTCCCACAGGCTCAGATCCTCGTCACCGGTGTCGAAGATCCCGATACTCGTGCCCATTCGCAGAACGAGTCGCTCCATCTTGGAGATTGGCGCAACGCGATTCTCGCTGAGGCCGCGCTGTTGGCGCGCCTAGGAGAAACTCTGTGAAGGTAGTGCTCGCTGCTTCTGCGCTGCCCGGTATCCGGGCAGCGCAGGGCACAAGCCTTGCCCGGGAAAGCTGGCAAGCGGTTCGTCCACAAGACGATGTGACGGCACTCCCCGTTTCTGACGGCATTGCCATGCCTTACGTGGGATCAGGTATTGACGACGTCGTGGAAAACGACTACGAGTGCGATCTCATTGAACTTGGCCTCCCGCATGAACGTCATTTCGCGCGGGGCGCAGGCCGGATGCTCGTCGTTGATTACACAGATCTCCTCGGGGGCGTTCCTTCCGAATCGGCATCCACCAGTGAGGTCATCGGGCGCGATCTGACGTGGGCGTATGAGCAGAATTACCGTGATGTCTATCTTGTGCTGCCCCAGTTCTCAACCCTGACAGACCTCGGTTATGGCCTCCTCTCAGTCTGTTCCGACCCGCAAGGCGAACGCCCAGATGCTCTTGACGCTTCTTCGCCGGCGAATGCTCTGGCAGGCGCAATTGAATCTGCCCGCGCTCTCTTGGCATCCCTGTCGATCACAGTTCTAGCTCCCGGCACGCAACGCCTGCTCGGACTCTCAGGCCTTGCTCGCTCGTCGGTACGCCTTGGCCTCGACTCGCATACCGCACAAGATCTCGAAGCAACGTTGGGCAATAAAGCCGATGCACTCGTCGCAGCCCTCCAGCTTGTCACGGAGAAAATGCCCTCATCCGACCTTCTGCAACCACATGGAAGCAACTCTCGATCGCGACAAGATCTCCACGAACGCTACCTGCGTGCGCCATATGCAGGAGTCGGTTCCGGAGTCGCTCTCATGCTCGATATCCTCGGTGCACGAATCTTCCCGGTAGGAGACTTCGTCGTTCGTGAGCGGATCGACGTCACGGACGCAGACCTCGTCGTCTACATCTCGGGACACATCGCCGATGATCTCCCATCCGGCCTTGTGACGACGATCCAGCTCGCCCAAGACGTTGGAATCCCCGTCGTCCTCATCTACGATTCCGGTGCACTTCGCCGAGGAGAACTCCCCAACTTAGGTCTGCATGGCGCCTACGAATTACGGCCCCACAGGGCATTCGCCGACGACGACGAGAGCGACGACGACCTCGCCTCGCTCGCTACACGCCTCGAGAACACCGTGACGAAAGTGGCGCGAACCTGGGGATGGGACTAACACGCATAGCCTCGGCGCACAGCGAAACAGAGAGCAAGCTCGCTAGTACATGCGTCAAATGAGCACTAGGCTGAAACGGTAGACACGAAACATGGAGGACAACCATGACTGAAACGCTTGATCAAGCAACGCATAATGTCATTCTTACCGACGAAGCCGCAGCGAAAGTTACCGCGCTGCTGGCACAGGAGGGGCGAGACGATCTTCGCCTCCGAATCGCCGTGCAGCCCGGCGGCTGTTCCGGCCTCATGTACCAGCTGTACTTCGACGAGCGCTTCCTTGACGGCGATAGCGTACGCGACTTCGGCGGCGTCGAGGTTATCGTTGATAAGATGTCCAAGCCATATCTTGACGGCGCGACGATCGGTTTCGCCGATTCGATTGAACGCCAGGGATTCACCATCGACAACCCGAACGCTCAGGGAACATGCGCCTGCGGTGATTCGTTCCACTGATCGGTCTCGGAAGGAAATATGCGAAAGCGCTTTGTGACAGCCGCCCTTACGGTGGCACTAACGTTAACCCTCGCCGCCTGCGGTTCCGATTCGGCGACGACGTCACCATCCTCACCGACTTCGACCTCAGCTCAGGCCGAAGCCACACCAGATGTCGTCCGGTCGAGCGATGGCATGCCGACCGTAGCGACTGACGAGAACGGCACCCCAGCACTGTCATTCCCAGAAGCTGATGCGCCTGGCGGCCTTCAGATCGCCACTGTTGAGCAAGGCTCAGGCCGTGAAATCGCAGATTCCGACTACCTCGTCGTCGATTACATCGGCTACGTCTGGGGAAAGACGGAAGCCTTTGATTCCTCGTACTCACGTGGTACAAAAGCCGCATTCTCCCTGTCAGGGGTTGTCACTGGCTGGAAGTACACGCTCACGGGCGCACATGTAGGCGACAAAGTAATCGTCTCGATCCCGGCGAAGTATGGTTACGGCGAGAACGGCAACACCTCAGCGGACATCGGTGGCACAGATACGATCGTGTTCTACATCGAGATCCACGACGCGTTGAACCAGGAAAGCGCAGGCCAGGCGGACGCCACGGTGGAAACAACCGACGATCAGCTTCCCGTGAGCCTCACCGGCGCCATAGGTGCACCCGTGACGGCGCTCGCTCTCAAGGATGGTCAAGCTGAACCGACAGAGGCTTCAGCAACTGTCATCGCGCGTGGAACTGGTACGAGTGCAACCACGGGATCGACTCTCGTCATCAACTATGCGGCCCTCTCATGGGATGGATCGCAGTCTGAGAACTCGTGGACGGGCGACCCTGCTTCGCTTATTGGCCCCGTGTCTCTGACTCTCGGACGCCAGACGGTATTCGACCTTCTTGACGGTATCCCGGCTGGCTCGCGAGTTCTCCTCACGGCGCCGTCGGCAAATTCCACATCTGGCTCGGCAACGCCAGCCATGGCGATTGTCGTGGATATTTTGGATGTGATTCCGCCGGCCACGTCGGCATCGACAGGTGGATCGACGAACTAAGTTACGATTCATGGTCGGAGGGCGCCCTGCAGGGCGCCCTCCTTTTTTAAGCGAGACTGGCGCGCAGCTTGCCGTGAACGAATACAGAAGAAGGGGAAAGAGCATGAACCCTTTCCCCTTCTTCTGTATGAGAAGCTACTCAGCGAAGGATGAGACCTTCGGTCTTTGCAACAGCGTTAGCGAGGCGCTCAGCAACATCCTCCCAGTTGATGATGTTCCAGATGGCCTTGACGTAATCCGCCTTGACGTTGAGGTAGTCAAGGTAGAAAGCGTGCTCCCACATGTCGAGCATAAAGATCGGGGTGACGCCTACCGGGACATTGTTCTGCTGATCGAAGAGCTGGAACACGGCGAGGCGGCCGGCGATGGAATCGTAGCCGAGCACGGCCCAACCGGAACCCTGAATGCCGGTAGCGGCAGCAGTGAACTGGGCCTGGAATCCTTCGAAGGAACCGAATGCATCGTCGATCGCCGAAGCAAGCTCACCCTCGGGGCGTCCGCCGCCGTTAGGGGAGAGGTTCTTCCAGAACACCGTGTGGTTCGTGTGGCCACCGAGGTTGAACGCAAGATCCTTGGAGAACTGGTTGATCTTCGAAAGATCACCGGCCTCGCGAGCCGCAGCGAGGTTCTCAAGCGCAGCGTTTGCACCTGCAACATAGGTAGCGTGGTGCTTATCGTGGTGCAGCTCCATAATCTTGCCCGAAATATGGGGCTCAAGCGCTGCGTAATCGTAGGGAAGTTCGGGAAGTGTGTAAACGGCCATCTGTCCTCCAAAGATTGGTGATTGATGTATTGGCCGGGCGCGTATCCACAAGTGAGGCATATACATGCGCAAACTGGGAAAGCCCTCGATTTCTATTATAGGGACGATTGTCCCGATAAACAGGTGGTGAGATGTATTCCGCCACGAGCCGATTACGGAATTCTAGAGAACACCATCGTGAAGGAGGAACGGCCGAGACATAAGGATGTGCTGTGTTAGATGCGCATCACGCAACAACGCTACATTTATTGCATGTCACATGGACCGATCACAGACCTCAACGAAATTTTGGCATCACTGCGTGTAGTAAACGCGGGCGAATTTGTCTATGCACTTATGAGCGACCTTCCCTCTGATTGTCGGGTACTCGCCACGTTCAACGAATCAGAAGGATCGAGCGCTGTCGTTGCTGCTCGCGACGCTCGCGCGCTCAACCTCGATTGCTCTGACATCTTCGCCTGCCTCACCTTGGACGTTCACTCCGCACTCACCTCGGTTGGCTTGACTGCGCTAGTCTCCAGCGCTCTTGCTGAAGCTGGTATCTCCTGCAACGTTGTCGCCGGCTACTACCACGACCATCTCCTTGTCCCTGTCAAACGAGCCGACGAGGCCACACGACTCCTCGAACAACTTCGTCGATAATCGCCTAGATTTAGACGACACATCTGACGATTTCATGATGAGTTAAACAGAGAAAATGTAACCTCAAAGGTTCTCATCAACGTATTCGGTTCCGCGCTGGCCACAAAGAATCGCTAGTATTGACGAGTGGTATTGCTCAACTTACGGAGGATGACATGACCGAGGAGCTCGCGTCGAAGGCTGAAAACGTCAAGGTACTCGTTTTTTCTGATGACGCAACAACTCGCCACGAGGTTGTGACCGCTGTCGGTCGCAGGGCTGCGAAGGGGCAGCCGGAGATCACATGGAAAGAAGTAGCGACTCCAGACATCGTCATGGCTGAAGCTCGTGAGAATGACTACGCGCTTCTCATCCTCGACGCTGAAGCACCGAAGTTCGGTGGCATGGGTCTTGGAAAAATGATCCATGACGAAATTGACCCCAACATTCCATTTATCGCGCTCATCGGACGCCAGCAGGACGAGTGGCTTTCCCGATGGTCGGGTGCGGCCGCAACAGTGTCTTACCCGGTTAACCCGCGCGAGCTGTCGGAGGCTGTCGCGCAGGTTCTTGCAACAAGGATCTAGCAATGGCTGACGAGCGTACGTGGTCAAATCTCACAACGAGCCTCATTGCAGGCGAGGATCTTTCGACATCTGATGCCACCTGGGCGATGAATCAGGTGATGTCGGGGGAGACGTCACCTGTGGTACTTGCGGGTTTCCTTACTGCTCTTGCGGCAAAAGGTGAGACGGCAGGTGAATTGCGTGGTTTTGCAGACGCCATGCTCACACACGCCCTACCGTTAGATTGCCCTTCCGATGTGGTCGATATCGTCGGAACGGGTGGCGATAGATTATGTACGGTCAATGTTTCGACGATGGCTTCCCTCGTCGTCGCAGGTGCCGGCACTCCGGTAGTGAAACACGGAAACCGGGCCTCGTCGTCAGCATCGGGATCGGCCGATTGTCTTGAAGCACTCGGTGTCAATCTCACGATGGACGCTCGTTCGGTCGAAGAATGTTTCCGCCGCATCGGCATGACGTTCATTTTCGCCAACGTGTTCCATCCTTCGATGCGTCACGCTGCCCAGGCTCGTAAGGAATTGGGCGTGCGGACAGCGTTCAACATGCTTGGGCCGCTCACGAATCCGTCGCGCCCACGCCACAGCGTTATCGGTGTTGCGAGTGAGCGCCACGCGCCAATCGTTGCCGATGTGTTGGCTGAGCGGGGTACCGAGTCGGTTGTTTTCCGCGCGCGTAACGGTATGGACGAAATCTCCGCCGTGACGGAGAACGATGTGTGGCTCGTGCGTGATCATACAGTTGAACATATCGACTTCGATCCCGTGACAGAGCTCGGCATTCCGCGTGCTCGGTTGGAAGATTTGCGTGGTGCAGATGCTCAATTTAATGCGGGCGTTGCGCGCCGCGTGCTCGCAGGGGAGAAGGGTCCTGTTCGTGACGCGGTCGCTCTGAACGCTGCTGTGGCTTTTGTCGCCGAAGGCACCAGAGAAGGGCTGCGCGCCGGTGATGGTAGCTTTGCTGATCGCATGTCGGCGGGCCTTGAGGTTGCCCGCAAGGCTATTGACTCCGGAGCGGCGCAGTCACTCCTTGAACGATGGGTCGAGTTTTCCCAAGCTTCTCGACTGCATTGATCTGTGCGTGGTTGTGGGCAGAGTGCTTCACAACCACGCCAGAGCATCGTGTACTGGGCGACGAGGTCAGTTGGAACATTTCCGGAGGGAAGCCGATAGTCCATCACTCATCGGGGGAGTGATTGTTACGAGGCTGCGGGAGAGTGTGGCGAGCTGCTGAATGGCGGGGTAAGGCGAGAGGTCGTTCGCCAACGAAATCGAGTATCCGGGTGTGAACATTCCATAGCCACGAGGCGAGAATATCGGTTTCCTCGACGGGAGCTGCTCCGCAGGCAAGCTCAGGCGCGGCTATGTCTGAATGCGTGCGCATAAGGACGTTGGCGGTGTTCTGCACCTCGCTGCTACTCGTGTGAGCTGTTTCCATGAGCCTCCCAAAACTGATGAGCGCGATATCCCATCCCTCTCCAGCGCGTTGAGCAGCGACGATCCGTTGTGCCTGAAGTAGTGGGTAGATACGGTCTCGTCGTTTTTGGGCGGCGATGAGTGCTCGCAGCCGCTCTCGTTCAGTGGTGGCCTGCTCGAAGCGCTCCGATTGACCGAGATCACGAAGGCGATTCATCGTGGAATCCCAGATAGCGGTGTTGTCGCCGCCGAGAGCGCTGCGCACAGAGCTGAGCGCGATCGTATCCGTGCCTGTCGGAAGACATGGCGCCCCGCATTTTCCCATGGAAAAGAGATGGCATCCGACTGCGTTTGGGCGGGCATGCGCCGGTAGCCGTTGCGTACATGTGCGCAGCTTCGACCAGTCGGCGAGAAGTTCTGCCGCAGCCTTCGCGCCCCGGGTGGACGTAAATGGGCCGAGCGCGTGATTCATCTGAACGTACGAGAGTTTGCGCGTGACAGCGAGGCGGGGATGTGGCTCCTCGGTGAGAACGAGCCACGGGCGTCGTTCCGGGCGCCGCGATCGCCGATTGTACGGTGGATCAAACTGCGCGATCTGTCGAAGTTCAAGGATGCTGGCCTCAAGCACTGTGGCTGTTGATGTCGCTTCAACGCGAACAGCCAGATCGACCATTTCGCCTATTCGTTTTCTATTCTCTGCAGCGGTGAAATACTGGCGAACTCGCTTATAGATATTAACTGACGTACCGACGTAGAGGATCTCGTCGCTAGGCCCGATAAAACGATAAACACCGGGGGTATGCGGCAGGGAATCAGCGAGGTGCGCCTTGCGGCGCCGTGCAGCAGGAACAGGATCTGTGGCGGTTGCCAGATCGTCAAGGTGCGTAACGCCAAGCGGACCGAGGCGTGCGAGGATCGTATGTAAGACATCGACTGTGGCTCGCGCGTCGTCAAGTGCCCGGTGGGTCGGCTCGGTCGTGGCGCAGCAGAGGCGTGCGAGGCTGGAGAGTTTATAGTTTGGAGTCTCGTCGCGAGTAAATACTTTACGGGCAAGTTTCACGGTGTCGAGTACTCGGACCTTCGGCCATGTCATGTCCAAAGCGGCAGCTGCCGCCTTCAAATGGCCAACGTCAAACCACGCATTGTGTGCCACGAGCACAGTGTCGGGTGAGTTTCCCAGAAATTCCAAAAGACTCGGCATGACCGATGAAATATCGGGTGCCTCTAGCACCATGGCCGTTGTAATCCCGGTGAGAACAGTAATGAATGGAGGGATGGGCATTCCGGGATTGACGAGCGTGGCAAACTCTCCACATACCTCGCCACCCCGGACTTTGACGGCACCGAATTCTGTAATTGAATGTGCGCTTGGTGCCTCGCCGGTAGTTTCGAGATCGACGACGACGAAGGTCACTTCTTCCAGAGGTGTGCCGAGATCCTCGAATGTGAGCTGGCGTTCGTTCCCCTGAGCTTTGTCGAGCGGGAGGCGCCCTCCGCGAGGTCGAGCCGTGATCTTTTCCTTCATGAGATGAGCGTAAGACCCGTTGGCGACACCACACTACGGGTGTTGCAGATCACTTCTTGCACTGAGAAGACTGGGCAGCGCCTAGATGTAGCGTTGCGCACGAGTGATCGTTTCGTATCCGTAGCTGCCCCCGAACAGCGCCGCATGCACGATAAGTATGTGAATCTGGTGGAGCCCAATCCGTTCCTTCCAGCCCTCGGCGAGGGCGGATTCGTCGTTATACCCCCGGTAAATCTCCGAGAGGAAAGGCATGCCAAAGACGCCGAGCTGGGCGAGGTCGGACTCCCCGTGCCCGCTATGACAAGCCGGATCGATGAGTACCCCAACGGTACCCGTCGACGATGATGGACGTGTCCCTATAATCGCGTCCTGCGAGCGCGTCGTGGTCCACAGCACGTTACCTGACCACAGATCACCGTGAATCAGTGAAGCGCCCGCTGTGACGAGCTGCGGTTCGGGTGCATCGAAATCGCCGGCGACGAGCCGAGAAAGGAGTGCGTCGAGAACCCGCACACCCTCGCGGTCAAGGGAGCCATTGTCTCGGGCGCGAGGCATATACGGCATTATTCGGTCGTGCGCGTAAAACTCTCCCCATGAACGTACAGGCCCGCCCACAGGTACGAGTGGTAGACGCTCGTCGCCCATCACACCGTCGTAACCGATCGTGAGCGACGACGAGGATTCCACGAGCTCGGATACCCCATTCTCGCCGTACAACGCTGCGAGCTGTTGCGGAGCCTGACCATAGATACGCGGCCTATCTGGTGCGTAAGCATGGGTATGGGCAAGCGCGCGACCAAATTCCCGCGCGGCCTCAGCAGTAGGGGCTGCGTGGGAAAGCGATGCCGTCTCAAGCGACCTCCCATTGAAGGTAAGGAGACGCACGACGGGCGCGCCACCAACGCGAGCCGCATCGGAGAGATCGAGAAGTCCGGCCACCTCGGCCGCGATCTGGCGTGGTGTTCCATTCTTGCGAAACGACATCACACACGCGCACCGTCGTCATATGGATCGGAATCACTCATGCGTGGGGAGCTGGCAAAGGCGGCTCCAGCGCCACACCCGAAGGTGAGAACCCCGAAGACTCCCGCGCCCACGCCGCCACCCGGAAGAATGGAAAACGCCATGAGTAGCGCGAGGATCAGCGAAATTCCCGCCACGAGCCACAACGCTCTACTCGCGGGATGCACCGGTGGCGTCGGTCCACTCTCTGCCACGATGGAGGACGGATCAAAAGGCTCGTCATCGGGAGCAGGCGTCCAATCCCGCGGCCCGGAAGGCCGGTCATAATTCGCCTCGCGAGGATCGTGCGCGCCGTCGTAAGCGGCAGACTCCTCATCGAGGAAAGGGAGCGACGAATCAGGGACGCTGTCCTCAAGTTCAGCGGCGTACGCTGCCCACACCTCGTCGTCCGAATTCTGTGGCTCTCGTGTCATGTCACCGATAATATCGCGCGGCGAATCGGCCCAGCACGATCGCGAATATCACACGAGATGGGGTGCGCGCGGGAGGTCCCCTCTGACCGAAGCCATGGGCGGTTAGAATGGGAAGCGTGGCGCAAACGGCGCCCAGGATATTGTCGCAATGATTGCGCCTAACGATGGAAGGTTAACGATGACAGTTCGTCGCGTTGCACTACTCACCGCCGGTGGCTTCGCCCCCTGCCTGTCCTCCGCTGTTGGCGGTCTCATCGAGCGTTACAACGAGATCGCTCCCGACGTCGAGATCATCGCTTACCAGTACGGATACCATGGTCTGCTCACAGGTAACTACGTCGTCGTCGACGAAGACGCCCGGAAGAACGCCGCAATTTTGCACAAGTTCGGTGGTTCGCCCATCGGCAACTCCCGCGTGAAGCTCACCAACGCAAAGAATCTCGTCGAGCGCGGACTTGTCAAGGAAGGGGAGAACCCCCTCGAAGTGGCAGCCGAGCAGCTCCGCAAGGACAAGGTAGACGTCCTCCATACCATTGGCGGCGACGACACGAACACGACCGCTGCGGATTTGGCTGCCTACCTTCATGAGAACAACTACGAGCTCACCGTGGTTGGCCTGCCCAAGACGATCGATAACGACATCATCCCGATTCGTCAGTCGCTCGGCGCGTGGACCGCAGCGGAGGAAGCCTCCGATTTCGCTCAGCACGTCATCGCTGAACACCGCTCGAACCCACGTATGCTCATCGTTCACGAGGTTATGGGCCGCAACTGCGGATACCTCACGGCACAGTCTGCCGCCTACTACCACGACTGGGTTGGCAAGCAGGAATGGGCACCTTCCATCGGCCTGTCGGAAGAACGCTGGGACGTCCACGCCGTGTACTTCCCCGAAATGAAGATCGACCTCGATTCCGAGGCCACACGCCTACGGGGCATCATGGACGAGATCGGCAACGTCAATATCTTCCTCTCCGAGGGCGCCGGCGTTGAAGAAATCATTGCCGAAAAGGAAGCCGCTGGCGAGGAGATTCAGCGCGACCCGTTCGGCCACGTCAAACTCGACACAATCAACCCTGGCCAGTGGTTCGCCAAGCAGTTTGCTGAGCGCATCGGTGCAGAAAAGGTCATGGTGCAAAAGTCCGGCTACTTCTCACGTTCGTGGCACGCCAATGCAGACGACCTCCGCCTCATCAAAGGCATGGTTGATCTGGCTGTCGATTGCGCTCTCGCTGGTAAGCCTGGCGTGATCGGTCACGACGAGGAGAACGGCAACGTCCTCACGAACATCGCTTTCCCGCGTATCAAGGGCGCAAAGCCATTCGATATCTCGCAGGATTGGTTCCAGGACACGATGAAGGAAATCGGTCAGGAAATCGTTGCTCGCTGAGCTATGAGTGAGATGTGAGGGCGTTGCGTCATCTGGCGTGGCGCCCTCACCGCGTTTGTGAGGCCCGAGGAGGCGGACGCTTGAGGCGGCGTGCGCCGTTTCCGACTAGAATCGCCACCATGTTTGATGTTGCAGATAAGGAACTCTTGGCCTCCACGTTGGCCTGGCGTAATAAACCGGCGAAGCATCAACCTGCCTGGCCGGATAACGACGAGCTTGAGCGTACTGTTTCTTATCTGTATACCTTGCCCCCTCTCGTTTTCGCTGGCGAAGCCGACAATCTGAAAGCGGAGATGGCTGCGGCTTCCCGTGGCGAGGCCTTCGTTCTCATGGGAGGCGATTGCGCGGAGACTTTCGCGGATTGCCGCGCAGACCGCATCCGTGCGCGAATCCGCACCGTCCTCCAAATGGCGGCTGTCTTGACGTACGGCGCCTCAGTGCCGGTCGTGAAAATCGGTCGGATGGCCGGGCAGTTTGCCAAGCCGCGATCAAAGCCGACTGAAACGTATGGAGGCACGACGTTGCCGTCGTACATGGGCGATGCCGTGAATGGCCATGAATTTACGCCCGAGGCGCGTACCCCTGATCCTCATCGGCTTGTGGAGGCCTACCAACATTCGGCTTCGACACTCAACCTCATTCGCGCGTTTACGACGGGTGGATTCGCTGACCTCACGAAAGTCCATGAGTGGAATAAGGGCTTCATGTCCAACCCGGCCTACGCACGCTACGAAGCGTTAGCTGGGGAGATTGACCGAGCGATGCGTTTCATGAAAGCGGCAGGGGTCCGCGACGACACATTCCGCACAGTCGATTTCTATTCGTCACACGAGGCACTGATACTGCCCTACGAAGAAGCTATGACGCGTATCGACTCGCGCACAGGCCTGCCATACAACACCTCAGCGCACCTCCTGTGGATCGGTGAACGCACTCGCGAGCTCGACGGCGCACACGTTGAGATGCTGTCGCACGTCAAGAATCCTCTCGGCGTGAAGCTCGGGCCGAACACATCGCCGGAGGAAGCTATCGCTCTCATGGATAAACTCAATCCCGAGGGCGAACCTGGGAGGCTCACGTTTATCACGCGTATGGGCGCCAAGCTCATCACTGAACGGCTGCCAGCACTCGTCGAGGCCGTGAAAGCAGACGGACGGCCCGTCACATGGGTGACTGACCCGATGCACGGCAATACGATTACGGCCTCGAATGGCCTTAAGACGCGCCGCCTCACCGACATTCTTGATGAGATCAAGGGCTTCTTTGCTGTGCACGGCGAGCTCGAGACGCATCCGTCTGGTATTCATATCGAACTCACTGGTGATGATGTGACGGAAGTTCTCGGCGGGTCTGAGGAGATCGTTGAGGATACGTTGGGGGAGCGTTACATGACGCTCGTTGATCCGCGTCTCAACCATCAGCAGTCGCTTGAGATGGCATTCCTTGTTGCTGAGGAGCTTCAGAAGCATCTGTGAGTTTGCGACGACGAGGGCTGCCAACGTTCGGTGGCCCTCGTCGTTTCTCATCAGGAGAGTCTCAGTAATGAGCCTTGTGCGGTGCCGAGATCACACCTTTGAGATCGTGACAACGCTTCCGACTGGTGCCATCTGCCCAGCTCCGGGAGATTGCGAATAGATCGTCTTGAGAATGGGGATGAGGATGCTATCGACTTTGACTTGGAAACCCGCCGATTCGAGGGTTTCGCGAGCCTTTGATTCGGACATCCCGACGACATTGGGTACTTCGATGAGCTCTGGGCCCTTGGAGACAACGACCGAGATAGCATCGCCCCGATAGCGCGTGCCGGTTGACGGGTCTTGGGAGATCACGTTGCCTTGGGGGACATCATCGGAAAATTCTTCGGTGACGGTGGCTGTTAGGCCGAGCTTCTCGATGGAGGCGACGGCAGCATCGCGTGAAGCTCCGACGACGGTGGGAACGGGAATGGGCTCACGGCCTTTGGAGATCGTTACGGTGATGGCGGAATCATGGTCGACGAGACGTCCCGATTCGATACTTTGCGAAATCACCGAGCCGGCGGCAACTGTTTCTGAGTAGGCTTCGTCCTTCTGCCAGGTGAGGCGCGCATCCGCGACAGCGGTTTGGGCCTCGACTTCTGTGGTTCCCGTGAGATCGGGAACGGTCACCTGCTCGATGCCGAGAGAAACCGTCACTGCGATGGGCGTGCTTGGATGTGCCTTGTCACCTCCGGCAGGATCTGTCGAGATGACAAGTCCGTTAGCGACTGTGTCTGAGTAAGCTTCTCTCCGTTCGACCGTGAAACCATGCTCGCTGAGTTTGGCCTTGGCATCATCGAAACTCTGCCCTTCCACAGATGGGACGTCAATCCGATGGCCGGGACCAGCGAGATAGAACCAGCCGGCGAAGATAGCAGCGAGGAAAAGGACGACGACCGCGACGAGAGGCGCCTTACGCTTGCGGACAGAAACAGGATTTCCTGCCTCGTGTTCCGAGGCGGGGGTGAGGGCGTGAGTGGTGCTCTCTCGCGTCGAGTGTTCCTGCGGGCCAGGATCGGGGGCGTGAGCGAGTGTGTCGAGCTTCAACGTGTGTGCAATCGGAGTATCTGGTTCAGACTCCGACGGGCTCACGGGGCGAGGGAGCGCTGCTGACGATGCTGTATCTGGGAGAGCCAGAGTTTCACCTGACGAGGGCCGCACATGAGGAATCACAGGTATGCGGCGGATACGCATTTCCTCGGGGATTGTCGCAAGAACGTCGTGGAGTGCGTCGAGGGCCGCTGCTCCGTCACGAGGGCGCTCATGGGGACTTTTCGCCGTGAGGAGGCCGATGAACGAATCGAGGGCAGGAGGGAACCAATCTTCGGAATCGGCAATACGGGGGATGGGAGCATTGACGTGCTGGTAGGCCGTTGCGATTGCCGTTTCGCCGTGGAAAGGAAGCGTGCCGGTGAGAAACTCATAGAGCATGATTCCAACGGCGTACACGTCGGCAGGCGCCTCGACTTTGCCTGATGAAATGGCTTCGGGTGCCATGTAGGCAACGGTGCCCATCGGCACGGAGGCCGTTGTGGTTGCCGACACTGCTCGTGCCAAACCGAAATCCGCAACCTTTGCGTGAATAACCTGTTGGTCGAAAACACTCGCTGATTCTAGTGGGGCTTGCAGAAGGATGTTTTCTGGTTTGACGTCGCGATGAATGAGGCCAGCGCGGTGCGCGGTGGCAAGCGCCTGGAATGTTTGTTCGACGATGTTGAGGGCTGTTCCGATGGTGAAACTTCCCAGGCGTGAGAGTTCTGTGCGAACGTCGGGGCCGGGGATGTACTCCATGACGAGATAGGCTTGGGCGCCATGGGGACTCGACCATACGCCTTGGTCGTGAACCGAAACAACCCACTGGCTCGACAGGCGCGCCACGGATCGCGCCTCCTTATTGAAACGATCCGTGAAATCGGGCATGTTAGCCAGATGCGGATGCATGAGTTTGAGAGCGACATCTCGCTCAAGCCTTTTATCGCGCGCAAGGTAGACCGTTGCCATACCGCCACGGCCAAGGTGGTCAGTAATGAGGTAACGGCCATCAACAATTGTGCCGATAAGAGGGTCAGTTTGCTCCACGAACCCAAGATTACCTGCCTCGTCATGGGAAGGTAGGTGCCGCCACGCTGCAAGAGAACGGCGCTGAGAGGAGAGCGTCTCAACGTTTGACGGAAGGCAGTGCCTCCAACTCGACAGATTGGTTAAGATCGGCGCAGACAAAAGTAAGGAGAGCTGATGCGTACTATGCTGCCCTCACCGAGTGACCTAGCGCACCGCGAGGACAGGCACGAATCTATGCCTGGGCGTGATGATCATGCTCAGGCCGATACGTGTCGGGTGGCGCAGAGCCACATCGCTCGATGGTGGGCGCGTATCTTCCCTGATCCACCCGAGAATCTCTCCATGATGAGTGGCGGTTATATTGCCGCCGGAATTCTCGTCGTCGTCCTCGATATGTTTCTGTGGACAGAGCATCCTGTCGAATACTTGCTCGAAACTCCGCAGCTTGCCCTCCTTGGCGTTCTCCTGGCGTTTTCAAGTAGATATGTGCCTTTCTTTGAGATCACCTATATTGCGCTGCTCGCCTCGTTCCTCCTCTTTCCCTGGGGAGAATCTATCGGCATGCCAATCGTCGGCGCGTACTTTATCGTCGTCAATTGGATTCGACGCCTGTGGTACAAGCCGGCTGTTGTTGCCTGCATCGTCATCGAAGGCGTCCAGATTTTCGATGCGATTCGCTACGACTCTCTGCTTTTCCAACTGGTAGCAACAATCTTTAGCCTCTTGTGTACGTGGTTTGTCGGGATAACTCTGAGAAATCAGGACAGGCGTATTGCTTATCTCAAGCAGCAAGCCGACTCCGAACGTAAGAAGGCAGTGGAAGCTACCTTCAAAGTTCGTCGCGATCTCGCAGCGGAGCTCCATGACACAACTGCCAAAGACCTCGCGAGAATTGCGATTATCTCCCAAAAGCTCATAGCTCAGCACCCTGGAGCCGCCGACGACTTGGCGGAACTTTCGCGCATCGCAACGGTGGCATCACAGCGACTGAGACCGGTAATTCTCAATCTCGATGTTTATGAGGAACGGGCAAGTATTTCGTCGTCAATATCCCAGGCGCTCATGATGCTCTCCACACGCGATATTGATATCGATATTGATCTCAATGATTCGTTCACCATCGACACCGTCGATAGCCGTCTCACGCGACAGCAGCGTCTTATAGGTGCGCTGGTTATCCGCGAATCGGCAAGTAATATCCTCAAATATGCACCAGAGGGTTCCCAAGCAAGTATCAGCTTAGATATCGATCAATCTGGTTTGAGTATCACAACAAGTAACACGGTAAAAAACTGTATTTCTAACCCACATATCTCAGGAGGATTTGGGCTCACGAACCTGCACCAGCGAGTGCGTGACGAGGGCGGCGAGATGTCGTTTGGACGCACCGGCTCGCGGTGGATCCTCTTTGCGATCATTCCGAAGAAGGGGGAATGACATGGCTGATGTCAGTGTTCTTCTTGCCGATGACGATGCCGTTATACGCGACGGACTCTCGGAACTCTTATCCCAAGCAGAGGGAATCTCTCGCGTTGGCCGCGCGGCAAACGGTGGCGATGTTCTTGTCGAGATGGGCAAGGAGCATTATGACGTTCTTCTCCTTGACGTCGATATGCCTGTGCTCGACGGAATCACAACTGCCCAGATCGTGCGCGAAAACTATCCAGATACGACGATTGTTATGCTCACCGCCTTCGAGCACGAAGATTCGTTAGGTCAGGCTTTATCCCTAGGAGTGCGAGGATTTCTCACGAAGGATATCCCGGTTCCCGTGTTAGCAAAACTCATCCGACAAGCTCATGCAGGTCAGACGGTTATGGGGTCGCGGCCAACCGATATTCTCGCCTCGAATTACGTAGCAAATCTCCAGAACAGGGAACAATTCAACGATCTTGTTCAAGCTGTCGAAACGCTCCCGGACTATTTGCGCCCAGTGTTTAACCTTCTGCTTGAAGCGCGCGCAAATAAAGCCATTGCGCGGGCTCTCGGCCTACAAGAATCGACAGTTCGTTCTTACGTTTCGGAAATCTTTACACATACGAAATGCGCAAGTAGGGGAGAGCTCGCTATCAAAGCGATTAAGGCTGGCATCGAAGGTGTCTAAGGCATAAGCCTGAGCAGTTTCATCGCCGGTGATGACAACGTGGGGTGTGGTGCATGTTTGTATGCACCACACCCCACGTTGTCGATATTTCAGAATGTTTGCTGAGAGATTAGAACGACGACATCGCTGAGCGAACCTTTGCCACGTATGTGCGCGTATCGGATTTCATACCGTTCTTGCGCACGCCGCCGAGGCCTTGGTAGTAGCCGGCGATTCCCTGATCGAGAGAATCAGCGTTGCGCTGGAGCCAACGAATAATGGCAACTCCTGCTACGGCATTGTCGTAGGGATCGAGGAGGTTGAGATCTCGCCCCACCATCGTTGAGGCCCATTCACCCGAGGACGGGATGACTTGCATAACTCCCACAGCGTTCGCGGGAGATACGGCACGCGCATCGAAACCGGACTCGACGTAGGCGTGGGCGAGGGCGAGCGAGGGATCGACACCCATCTGAACGGCAACATCACGGACGATCTGCTGCATCTGTGCCCGCGACGGCACGGAGGATGAGTTAAGGGAGGATTTGTTGTGGTTGGCGGCCGCCACGGTGGCGTCTGAGTAGGTGTAGCCGAGGAACGTGTTGGGAACAAGTGAGGACCCGGTCGCGCCTGCGGAAGGAGCCGACGAGGTGCTCGTCGAACCACTGACAGAAAGTACCTGACCGACGTAAATGCGGTTGGGGTTTGAAATGCCGTTAGCTGAGGCGAGTGAGGCGGTCGTCGTCCCGAGCTTGCGCGCGATCGACGAGAGGGTGTCACCACTGGCAACGGTATATGTTCCCGAGGCTGCCGGAGCAGGTGTGCTCGTCTGGGAGGAAGTTGTCGCCGCGGCCGGTGCCTCAACGACCGGTGTTGCGGAGGCAGCCCCAGCAATCGACAGCACTTGGCCAACATAGATGCGGTTGGGGTTCGAGATGCCATTAGCTGCAGCGATTGCGGCAACGCTCGTGCCAAACTGCCGAGCAATTGAGGAGAGAGTATCTCCCTGCGCAACGGTATAGGTTCCTGCGGCTACTGGAGTTGGTGTGCTTGCGGCTGCTGGAGTGCTTGCGGGCGCCGAACTCCCAGGAATTGTGAGCTTTTGGCCGACATAGATACGGTCCGGGTTGGCGATTCCGTTAGCAGAGGCGAGCGCGGCGACCGTGGAGCCGTAGCGCTGTGCGATCGAGGAGAGTGTGTCTCCTGCCTCGACCGTACATTCCGTTGTTTCGTGGGAGACAAGCTTGACTGTACGCGAGTGCGAGGGAACGGGAATCTGGAGAAGCTGCCCTGCACGTAGTAGTGCCGATTCGGCGAGCTTGTTCGCACGAGCAAGGACAGAGATGTCTGTTCCGGTGCGCTGCGAAATGCTTGCCAAGGTATCACCTGAAGCGACTTGGTAGCTCATTGCGAGTGTTGCGTGCTTTTCCGGTGCGCTTGAGCGGGCAAGTGCGAGGTTGCCGGAGGTGTCAGTCGAGGGGTGGTGTGGTGCTGCCTGCGAGGCAGGCGCGACGAAGCCAAGTGCGGTGGTGGCTGCGAGAACCGCGCCAGATGCGCGGACTGCGCGTGATTGCTTCAAGGTAAACCTCCAGCGATTGGTCAGGAGCCGCATCTTCTCACACTGCGATAAGCGTGTTACAGATGTGACGCAAGATCAAATTGTTACATTTGTGCTAAATGTGACAATAGTGCTTCAAGGGGAGCAGTTTCCACTGAAGTGATGAAAATGGATACCCTTTTCGTGTGAGTACGACTCCTCAAGCCACATGGCTTTCAATTCCAGATGTTGCTGAACGACTCGACGTTCGCCTGCGCGACGTTCGCACCATGATCGCTGAAAATCGCCTTGCCGCCACACGCCTGACTGACGAGGGACCCCTTGTTATTCCTGAAGAATTCCTGGTCATGCGTGATGGCGCCCTCGCTCCACTGCCGGCGTTGCGAGGAACAATTACGACCCTTATTGACGGTGGATTTAGCCAGGGCGAGGCGATCGCTTGGTTGCTCAATGAGGAGGCGGAGCTCGGAGAAGCACCACTTACCGCTCTAAAAAGTGGCCGAATTCACGCAGTGCGTCGCGTTGCGGGAATGCTTGCTTTCTGACCCACTTTGACCGTGGCGTAGATGTCATCAATCCGGCGTTGTGGGGTAGAGCTGAGCCCGCCCCACAACGCGGCTACGATGTGCGGCCCCGAAGCGACGCCATGATTCCGTTAAGGACCTCCACACCCTCACGGCGTGCGGCACGCGAGATCTCTCCGCAGATATCGTCGGCAAGCGTTTCGTAGCTCTCGATGAGCTTCTCATGTTCGGCGTGGGCGCCACTCACCACAACTATTGAGCGAACTCTCTCAACCTCGTCGTCGGAAAGAACTTTGCCGAGCTTGCCGTCGAGCCACCGGCGGTCGTCGTCGCTGCACAGATCCCGCGTGAGTGAAAGGAGAACTGTACGTTTTCCTTCGGTAATGTCGCCACATGCAGGTTTCCCGGTATCCGCAGGGTCGCCGAAAATGCCGAGTGAATCGTCGCGTAACTGAAAGGCCAAGCCGAGGGGCTCCGAAAGCTGCTCGAGTAACGCGATGAGGCGCGGTTCTGCCTGCCCGAGATGCGCGCCCAGGAGCAACGGCGTGCGAACGGAATATCCGACCGTCTTATGGCGCATAACCTCGAACGCCCTGCGCTGGGCGTCGTTCGCATGGGCCAGAGGTTCATGCTCCGTTCGTATATCAAGGTATTGGCCGAAAGCTACCTCGGCAGCCATGTCATGGAACAGCTGTTCAACCGCGCTGTAATCGGAGCCTTGCGATGAGAGCTCGGCTATGCGCACGGCGCGACGAATTTCGCTCATTGAAGCAGCTAACACGAAGTCGCCAAGGAGAATTGCACCTGCCTGGCCGAAGGTTGACGCTGATCCTCCGAATCCTTCGTCGCTGTGTAACCGAGAGAATTGGACGTGGCTAGCGGGCACCCCACGGCGCATGGAGGAGTCGTCGATGACGTCGTCGTGAATAAGCGCAGAAGCTTGATAAAGCTCCATTGCGCTAGCGGCAGCGGTAACGCTCTCGGAGGGTTGCTCACTGGAAAGCTCATAACCAGCGAGAACAAGCAACGCGCGCGTGCGCTTTCCGCCCGTCATGAGCGTGAGGGCGGGCGCAAGAAATTCGTCGTATATCTCCGATGAAGTGACGTGAGCCGAAGCTATCGTGAGAGCACGACGGGCTGATTCTCCAACGCTACGACGAAAGCTATCGAGATTACTGCGCATATTCCAAGAGTACAGGGCGTTGTTCTCCACAGACTGCCGCTCACAGGCAGTTATCCACAAGGCAGAGGCACAGCCAACGTGATCGACGATAAAGCCTTCACAATTCACCTATGAACATCGTCAAGATACACAGCCCTGAAGAAGCACTCGTTCTCATCCCGCATGTCCTCGGATACCGACCACGCCACACAGTCGTCCTCTTGAGCCTCGATCACCGCGGCCGCGACATAAGCGGCAACCAAGCCTGCGTGGGGCCCGTAGCAACAGTTGCCATACCCGACGATGCTCTACCGCCAGAACTTGCAGCAGAGCTCGTTCGTATTATTGACCAGTTTCGCCTGCGGCACGTCATTATCGCCGCATACATCACGGACGTGAGCGATAGCGCTGCGCGAATATCACTCGCGGGAATCTTTCGGGCTGCCAAACGTGCCGTGGCACGCAACGGAGGTGGTCTATGCGACGTATTCCTTGCCGACGAACGCCGGTGGTGTACACGTGAGGGAGACGTTCATTCGTTGAAGGAACTCGATGGAGCACCGGCGGCCGCCAGCCTCGTCTATTCCGGAAGTGCTCCGAGCCGCCGTCAACCATCTCCGACTCTCACTCCCGCACGCCCAGAACTACGCACACTAGCAGGCGAAGAACGGGAAGAGTACATCCGGGAGAAACCCTCCGTCCCCACCCTTCTGCGCCTATGGAATGATCTTCTCTCCTCCGCTGATCCGCCAGAAGAACTCCGCGAAACACGGACAGGAGATCTTGCCCGAGCTTCCCTTTCTCTCACCCACGCCAGCGTGAGGGATCGGGTCCTGCTTCATGCCTTGTCGCCCGCAGGGGCGTTGCCACTAGAAGATATTGACGACGAGGAACTCACTTGCGGCCTGGGCGATGTTCTGGGAATCCGACCCCATGCGCAACGATTACGCTACGTCGCGAGCCTCGTCGATATGTGTGTCAGCCTCGACCTTCCTGACACTGGCGATGCAGCTGCCACAGCCGGATATCTCTGGTGGTGGATGGGATCGAATTCATGGGCGAAAGCCCGCATCGATATAGCCCACAGGCATGACGAATCCAACCTTCTCGCGAGCCTCCTTGGCAAGACACTCAATGCGCATATCCTCCCGCCCTGGATCTTGTCCGACGATTACCTTGACGAGCATGCGTGATGTGGCACGGCGCGCGTCGCTTCTCGTCGCCATGTTTTGCCTTCACGGGCGGGGATGGTGATGGTGAAATCAAACTCGACATGAGACTCGTGTATGTTTCCTCGGTTTGACTCCGTGAAAATGCCCACGTCACGCGCCAGTTACTTGTACCCTGGCAGTGGGAATACAGGAAGCTCATCGATGACGCGGAGCGAGCTGCTGCTAGCCTCGATTCGTACATGGCGGGCAGGTTCTCCGCGGTGAAGCACAATCCTGCACCACAACGAAGTTCAAGGAGGAACTATGGAAGATGTGCGTACGCCTCTCGAGCCAGTGCTCTCGGAAGTCGGTGCGAAATTCACGAGCTTCGCAGGCTGGCACATGCCGCTGCGCTTTTCCTCCGACAAAGAAGAACACACAGTAGTGCGCGAGGCTTGCGGACTCTTTGATCTCTCCCACATGGCGCAAATCGATATCGAAGGGCCAGACGCGGCCACCGTCCTCGACGCATCGTTGTGCACGGCACCCTCACGGATGGACATTGGGCGCGCGAAATACTCACTCATACTTGACCAAGACGGTGGAATCATCGACGATCTCATCGTTTATCGACTCGCCGAATCGACTTTCCTTGTTGTCGCCAATGCCGCCAACCGAGAGACAGTGGTCGGTGAACTGACAGCCAGGTCGCGAGCAGCTCTGCCTGAGGCACGAGTGAGCATCACCGATGAGACGCTCAACCGCGCGCTCATTGCTATACAAGGGCCAAACTCCGTAGAAACTGTCTGTGCTCTCTTCGGCCCAGATAACGACGAAGCGATTCGTGCCCTGCGCTACTACCGCATTGCTGAACTCGATCTCGACGGCGTCAAAGTTCGTCTAGCCCGCACTGGATACACAGGCGAAATCGGATACGAAATCATGATGCCAGCGACGCTTGCAGACACGGCATACCGCCGAGCACTTGAGGTCGGTGCACCATACGGCCTGCGGCCGTGTGGCCTCGCGGCCCGCGATACGCTCCGACTCGAAGCAGGAATGTGCCTCTATGGACATGAACTTGACCGCACAGTCAGCCCTAAGGACGTCGGCCTCGCTCCACTGATTGGGAAGCACACATTCGTCGGAGCAAGCGCACTGCGCGACCGTCCCCAAGAATGGGAGCTAGTGGGACTCGCCGGCGAAGGAAAGCGGGCGGCACGAGCAGGAAGTGACATCAGCTTCAATGGTGAATCTATCGGCACAGTGACCTCTGGCGTACTCTCGCCAACTCTTGGGCACCCGATCGCCCTCGCCCGCGTGAAGCCAGGATTGACGGAGGGCGACACCGTCATTGCCAATATTCGAGGGACAGACCTCCCCATGACGGTCGTCAAACTGCCGTTCTACTCACGAACGCGGGCATGACAGCCCCGCCGCACGAGGAGCGGCTCGGCGTGCTTGACCTGGATTACGATGACATAAAAGCAGCCTCGTAAAACTCACGAGATTCAAAGGAGAAGAAATGAGCTACCCAACTGATCGCACCTACAGCGCTGACCACGAGTGGATCAGTGAGGACGAACCAGCAAAGGTTGGCATTACCCAGTTCGCGGCAGATGCCCTCGACGAAGCTGTGTATGTCGGCCTCCCCGAGGTAGGCGACGAAATCACGGCAGGCGAACCCTGCGGCGAGATCGAATCGACGAAGTCGGTATCCGACCTCGTCGCCCCCGCTTCAGGCATCGTCAAAGCCGTAAATCAGGAGGCCATCGACGACCCCAAGATCATCACCGACAACCCACACGACGTATGGCTCTACGAAGTCGAAGTCTCCGAGCGCGGATCGCTCATGACCGGCGACGAATACGAGACGTTCTGCAAGGAGCAGTCATGACAGAGTTTGTTGCACGGCACATAGGGCCGAGCGACGAAGCGCGAGCTCGTATGCTCGACACTCTCGGGGTATCCTCCCTCACTGCTCTCATGGACGAGGCCTTGCCGGAGACAATCAGATCAACATGCGAAGCAACGGCGCTGCCAGAACCTCTCACAGAGGCCGATGTCGAATTAGAACTCGCGCGACTGGCCGGAATGAATAGAGTACGCACATCAATGATCGGCCAGGGATTCTACGACGTCGTACTCCCCGCGGTCATCAGACGCGCAATTCTCGAAAACCCGTCGTGGTACACCGCATACACCCCCTACCAGCCCGAAATCTCCCAAGGCCGCCTCGAAGCACTCCTCAATTTCCAGACACTCATCACCGAGCTCACCGGACTAGGAGTCGCTGGAGCATCCCTCCTCGACGAAGCCTCGGCCGTAGCCGAAGCAATGCTGCTCGCATCTCGGGCAACGAAGGGACGTACCCGCCTGGCCGTCCACAGCGATATCTTCGATTCGACGCGGGCAGTCCTTGAAAACCGCGCCGAGGCCAGCGGAATAGAACTCATCTGGATCGACGACGCACCAACAGACGACGACCTCAAGGACTGTGCAGGACTCGTCGTCCAATACCCAAGCGCCTCCGGACGTATAAGAAACGCCAGCGACTACGAGAACTACGCCGAACTCATCCACGCAGCCGGCGGAAAGTTCATCGTAGCCGCCGACCTCATGGCCCTAGCCATATTCCGCTCACCAGCCTCCCTCGGCGCCGACATCGCCGTTGGCACCGTCCAACGCTTCGGAATCCCCATGAGCGGCGGCGGACCCCACGCCGGATACATCGCGACAACTCCCGAACTCGAACGCCAAATCCCCGGCAGGCTCGTCGGCGTCTCGCGAGATCGCGCAGGGCACCCCGCTGTCCGCCTCGCACTCCAAACACGCGAACAACACATTCGTCGTGAAAAAGCGACAAGCAACATCTGCACCGCACAAGCGCTCCTCGCCATCATCGCCTCAATGTACGCCGTCTACCACGGCCCACAAGGCATCAAGGCGATCGCGCAACGCATCCACGACCGTGCGCGCGCGCTCGCGGGGAGGCTCGCCGAGCTCGGATTGCCGGTGCGACATTCGTCGTTCTTTGACACGATTGAACTCGATCTCGGTGAGCGTGAAGCCGACTACGCCGCGGCGCTGCTAGCGCACGATATCACCGTGTACCGAGCCGGCGGTGGCCGCGTGAGGATCTCCTGCGACGAACGGACGACTCCGCAGATCGTCGATACCATCGTTGAAGCCTCGGCGGCTTTCGCCTCCCACGCAGAGACTCAACGTATCGAAGTCGAGAGTGCGATGTACCGCCACGATGAGTTCCTCACGCAAGCGGTGTTTCATTCCTATCACTCCGAGACAGCGATGATGCGCTACCTACGCAGACTCGCGGCCAAGGACTACGCGCTTGATCGCGGGATGATTCCACTCGGCTCATGCACGATGAAGCTCAATGCTGCAGTTGAAGTGTCGGCGATGACGCTCGAAGGCTTCGCGCGAATTCACCCGCTTGCCCCCGAGAGTGATCACGCAGGGTATGCGAGCATCGTCGCCGATATGGAACGCTGGCTCGTTGACCTCACGGGATACGACAGCGTCAGTTTGCAGCCCAATGCAGGTAGCCAGGGAGAACTCGCCGGCCTCCTGGCGATTCGCGGCTACCACGCCAGTCGGGGAGACGGCGCCCGCGACGTCTGTCTGATCCCGGCGTCAGCACACGGGACGAACGCGGCCTCCGCTGGGCTCGCAGGGTTCAAGGTCGTTGTTGTCAAGACAGCTCCTGACGGCTCAATTGACATGGATCATTTGGCTGATCTTCTTGCCACATACGAGGGGAGAATTGGCGCCATCATGGTCACCTATCCCTCCACACATGGCATCTACGAGTCTGACATCACCGACATCACGCGCATGATTCATGACGCGGGTGGGCAGGTGTACGTTGATGGAGCAAACCTCAACGCTCTTGTCGGTTGGTCACGCCCGGGTGATTTTGGGGGAGACGTCTCCCACCTCAACCTTCACAAGACCTTCGCCATCCCTCATGGTGGTGGTGGCCCCGGTATCGGGCCGGTGGCCGCGAAGTCCCATCTCGCACCCTTCCTCCCGGGGTTCCCCGGAGTGAGAGAAAGCGGGAGGCCAGGTGAAGGTGCCGTGACTGCATCGAAGTGGGGCTCGGTTGGAGTGCTCCCGCTGTCGTGGGCGTATCTGAGGCTCATGGGAGTTGAGGGCCTCAAGGAGGCGACGGCCATGGCCGTTCTTGCAGCGAACTACATTGCTGCACGCCTGAAAGATACTCTGCCGATTCTCTACTCGGGCCCCGGTGGACGTGTCGCTCACGAATGTATCGTCGATGTACGTGGATGCAAGCAGCGCGCTGGCATCACGGTAGATGACATCGCCAAGCGCCTCATCGACTACGGTTTCCACGCCCCGACGATGAGTTTCCCCGTCGCCGGGACACTCATGGTGGAGCCGACAGAGTCGGAGGACCTCGACGAGTTGGATCGCTTCTGTGATGCTCTCATTGCGATTTCCGGGGAAGTCGACGAAGTCGAGCGTGGCACGTGGAGTAGTGACGATAATCCGCTGGTCAACGCGCCCCACACGGCCGAGTGTCTCACCGAAGAATGGAATCATCCTTACTCGCGGGACGAAGCTGTGTATCCGGGAGTTGCCGAAGCTCGTCGTCGCGGGCGAAATCCCGAGTTTGTTCGCTCGCTCGTCGACGGGAAATACTGGCCACCGGTGCGGCGGATCGATGGTGCGTGGGGAGATCGCAACTTCCAATGCACGTGCCCACCTCCGGAAGCATTCGAGGAGAAAGCATCCGAGTAATACCGATATGCAACAGCGCTGAATGAATGTCGGCGTGTCGTGAATGAGCCTGTGTAGGTATGGGCGACCTATCTAAACAGGCTCATTACCGTCCAGGGCGCCATGATGGTGTGGTGAGCGTCATAAAAATGGGGGATTGTTCGGGAACAAGACGCTGATTATGAGCGTTGGAGTATATGTGTCGGAGTGTGCCCTCATGAAGGTCACGCACCGCTTGCAAGATCGTTTCCGTCGATGAAAGGGCTCACGTGGCCACAAAGTCTGCTAAGAAGTCGAGCGCTGAAAACGCCGAAGTAACCGCGGTGGAGGAGGAGACCGCTCCGAAGAAGTCAACCTCCACGAAGGCTACGAAGAGCACTGCGAAGTCCGCAGCAGCCAAGTCATCCACGGCAAAGACAAGCACGAAGAAGTCGGCGGCGAAGAAGAGCACGGACGAAACCGAGGAAGCTGCAACGCCGAAGAAGACGACGGCGCGGAAGAAAGCCCCGGCAAAGGCTACGGCAGCTAAAAAGAGTGCAGCGGCTAAGAAGGATGCGGCCGCCGCTGAGGAAGCTCCCAAGAAGCGTGGTCGCA
The DNA here is from genome assembly GCA_021532125.1 of Arcanobacterium haemolyticum. Taxonomy (GTDB): domain Bacteria; phylum Actinomycetota; class Actinomycetes; order Actinomycetales; family Actinomycetaceae; genus Changpingibacter; species Changpingibacter haemolyticus_A. The sequence continues at coordinate 386,080 of JADYUX010000002.1, read as the reverse complement.
AGGCCAAAGAAGAAGCGAAGCCAGAGACTGCAGAATCGACAGAAGAAGATGTAGCAGTCTCCTCCGAGTCGCCCGAAGATATTGACGACGTCGACGAGGATATCGACGAAAGCGATATCGACGACGTTGATGAAACTGACGACGATTCGGACGACGAATCCGACGATTCCGATGATGATTCGGATGACGACCACTCGGAGAAGTCAAAGACAGACGCCAAGACAAAAATTGAGGAAACCCCTGTTACCTCCAAGGGCGCCTTCACCATGAAGGATTCCGACGAATCGGATGAACCTGCTGTGCGTGTACATGTTGCAGGCGCAACGGCAGATCCGGTCAAGGATTACCTCAAGCAAATCGGTAAAGTCCCCCTCCTGAACGCCGAAGAAGAGGTCGAGCTCGCTAAGCGCATCGAGGCAGGTCTCTACGCCGAGCATATCTTGAAGAGCGGCGCGGAGCTTGAGCGCCCCTACATTCGTGAGCTCAAGGCCATCATGCGCGATGGCCAGCTTGCGAAGAATCATCTTCTCGAAGCAAACCTTCGCCTCGTCGTTTCGCTCGCAAAGCGTTACACCGGCCGTGGAATGCTCTTCCTCGATCTCATTCAGGAAGGCAACCTCGGCCTTGTGCGTGCGGTCGAGAAGTTCGATTACACGAAGGGATACAAGTTCTCAACCTACGCAACGTGGTGGATTCGCCAGGCGATCACCCGTGCTATGGCTGATCAGGCTCGTACGATTCGTATTCCGGTACACATGGTTGAAGTCATCAACAAGCTTGCACGTGTGCAGCGACAGATGCTTCAAGATCTTGGCCGCGAACCAACCACACAGGAGCTGGCAAAGGAACTCGATATGACCGAGGAAAAGGTTATCGAGGTTCAGAAGTATGGACGCGAGCCCATTTCACTTCATACGCCACTCGGTGAGGACGGCGATTCAGAGTTCGGTGATCTCATCGAGGATTCTGAAGCAGTTGTGCCGGCCGATGCTGTGGGTTTCACCCTCCTCCAAGAGCAGCTTCACCAAGTTCTTGACACGCTCTCCGAACGTGAGGCTGGCGTTGTCTCGATGCGTTTCGGATTGACGGACGGACAGCCCAAGACGCTCGATGAGATCGGCAAGGTTTACGGAGTTACCCGTGAACGTATCCGCCAGATTGAATCGAAGACGATGTCGAAGTTGCGCCATCCGAGCCGTTCCCAGGTTCTGCGTGATTACCTCGACTGATTCTGAGCCTGCTGCGCTGGAATAAACAACAATCTCATGATGGTGGTGCCCGAAGCTTTCGCTTCGGGCACCACCATCATGTACGCCTTTTAGCTTTCCTCATCGACTTCAGCTTCGAGAAGTTTCGCCCATGCCATCACTCCATCGCCTTGAACCGACAGAGTCGCGAGGCTCGATGCAGCAGCCAGGGACTCTAACGGATCCTCGCCCGCGCCGAGAGCGGCGGTGAAGGCGCCGTGAAGGACGTCGCCAGCGCCCAGGGTATCGACGACATCAACGACCTGAACTGGCAGGCTATACGCCTTCTCCTGGTACACAGCCTCAACTGGTTCGTCGCCACGTGTTCGTGCTACAAGTGTCGCTCCGCGCCACGCGAGAGTTTCAAGGAGAACGTCGTCGGCAACACCGGGAAGATGGAAGTCAGCCGACACAATGATGTGGCTGCAATGGGGGATCAGGGATTCGATACCGGATTTATAGGAGCCGCCGTCGAGGACAACCGGGATGCCCTGCGCTTTGGCCGTGCGCGCGAGTGCGATCTGGACATCGAGGAGGTGTCCGTCAAGGAGGAGCGCAGTCGCTCCATCGAGAATATTCGCCTCGGGGAAGCGATGCGAACGGCCAGCGCTGTTGGATGAGACGACGTTGCGCTGCCCGTGAGCATCAACGACGACGCTGGAGACCGAAGGGTCACCTTCGTCGGCAAGATCGACGATAGCGACGTGCGATTCCTCAAGCCACTGCGAAGCCATTTCTCCAAAAATTCCGGGGCCAATCGGCGAGACGAGAGTGGGATATGCGCCAAGAGCTGCAGCCGTTCGGGCGGCATTGGCAGCAGGTCCACCGACATCGAGGATGGCGCTCTCGGATTGCACTTTGGTATTCGGGCCAGGAAGTTCCCCAACTTTCTGGATGAAGTCGATCGTCGTCAATCCACAAAACACGGTACGCATGGTGTAAGCCTAAACAAGACGCCATGGAGAAGATGCGACGACGAGCAGCGAAGGCGCGTGAGCTTCGGCTCGCTTACGTGACGGTCTGAGGCCGAGCACACGTGGGCCGGAACGCGCCGAAAGTGTGCGTGCGACTAGAATTAGTGGGGTATGACGCGAGATGCGGACAAGGAAAGGCAGACATGTCTGAGGAAGCTACTGGGCTGAGCCCCCTTGATGAGGCTGGCATTGCAGCGGCAGTGGAGGCGGCACAGGCCGCGTTTGCGCAGGCTCAAACTCTCGATGAATTGAAGGAGGCACGCCTCGCTCACAGTGGTGACGGTGCGCCCATTTCTCAAGCAAACACGCAGATCAGGAGCCTAGATAAGGCTGACAAGCCGACTGCTGGCAAGCTCATGGGAGCTGCCCGTAAAGCAATTCAGGCGGCACTCGGAGAGGCAACTGCTCGCCTTGAGGCTGAAGCAGAGGCACGTGTGCTCGCTGAAGAAACTGTTGATGTTACGGCTCCCGTGCGCCGTTCGCCGGTTGGGGCTAGTCATCCGCTCTCTATCTTGATTTCGGATATCTCGGATTTCTTCGTCGGTATGGGATGGGAAATTGCCGAAGGCCCAGAGATCGAGCACGAATGGTTCAACTTCGATGCCCTGAACTTCGGTCCGGATCACCCCGCGCGTCAGATGCAGGATACGTTCTATATCTCGGGCACCCAGCGCGTAGGTACAGATGCACTGGAACCCACGAGCGGCCTCGTCATGCGCACACACACGTCGCCAGTCCAGTCGCATGAGATGCTTCGTCGCGGTGCACCACTCTATATCGCATGCCCAGGCAAGGTGTTCCGCACGGATGCCCTCGATTCCACGCATACGCCAGTCTTCCACCAGGTCGAAGGCCTAGCGGTGGACAAGGGGCTCACCATGGCGAATCTCAAGGGCACCCTTGATCATTTCGCGAAGGCAATGTTCGGCCCGGACGCCCACACTCGTCTGCGCCCCTCGTTCTTCCCATTTACTGAACCGTCTGCCGAGATGGACTTGTGGTTCCCTCAGAAGAAGGGTGGCCCCGGCTGGATCGAATGGGGTGGCTGCGGAATGGTCAACCCCGAAGTTCTCCGCAATGCCGGGATCGATCCGGAGGAATACACGGGCTTCGCATTCGGAATGGGCCTTGAGCGCACGCTCATGCTGCGCCACGGTATTGCAGATATGCGCGACATGGTTGAGGGCGACGAACGATTCTCACTTCAGTTCGGCACCCGCGGAAAGGGTAACTAAAGATGCCACTCGTACCGATTCAATGGCTCGGAGCCCACGTTGAGTTGCCGGCTGAGCTCACACCGGAAGAACTAGCTCAGGCTCTCGTCAAAGTTGGTTTGGAAGAGGAAACAATCCACGAGGCTGATATTCAGGGTCCCGTCGTCGTGGGCAAGGTGCTCACTCGCGAGCCGAAGGAGCAGTCCAACGGTAAGGTCATCAACTATTGCCGAGTGGATGTCGGTGAATACAACGACGAACCCGGAACAGGCAAGGAACCGAGCGATCTTCCGTCGCGAGGAATTATCTGCGGTGCCCACAATTTCGAAGCGGGAGACTATGTGGTTGTCTCGCTTCCGGGGGCTGTTCTCCCTGGCGGTTTTGCTATTGCCGCCCGTAAGACCTACGGCCACACCTCAGACGGCATGATTTGTTCGGCGGCTGAACTTGGCCTTCCGGACGATTCGTCGCATGGAATTATCGTCCTTGCGAAGGCAGACGACGAGGAGGCGAAGGCTCGGCTCCCGAAGCTCGGTTCGGATGCACTTCCGCTCTTGGGAATCGGCGGGCGTACGCTCGAGATTAACATCACTCCTGACCGCGGATACTGCTTCTCGATGCGCGGCGTTGCCCGTGAATACCATCATTCGACTGGTGCTGCCTTTACTGATCCAGGTATCCGAGACGATCTGCCCACGGCAACGGCGGATGCTTTTGTCGTAGAGGTTAACGACGAGGCGCCGATTCATGGAGTGGCAGGGTGCGATCGCTTTGTCACGCGAATCGTCCGCGGTGTCGATCCGAAGGCGCCGTCGCCAAAGTGGCTGCAGGATCGCTTGACTCAGGCGGGTATGCGCCCGATTTCCCTCGCTGTCGATGCAACGAATTACGTCATGCTTGATCTCGGTCAGCCGCTGCACGCATACGATCTCGACAAAGTGGAGGGACCAATCGTTGTGCGCCGTGCGAAGGACGGCGAGAAGCTTGTGACCCTTGACGATGTTGAGCGTGAGCTTGACCCCGAGGACCTTCTCATCACAGATTGCGCAGGAGGGCATGGCGCCCGCATCCTCGGCCTCGCCGGTGTTATGGGTGGCGCAGACACTGAGATCACGGACGACACCACGAATGTGTTGATTGAGGCGGCCCACTTCGAGCCCGTATCAATTGCGCGCACTGCACGGCGCCATAAACTCCCGAGCGAAGCTGCTAAGCGCTTCGAGCGCGGAGTTGATCCGCTCCTTCCGGCCGTCGCGGCCCAGGCGGTTGTCGATCTGCTCGTTGAATACGGCGGTGGCACTGCCGGATCCGAAGTTGGCGATCTCAATAATGTTGCGCCGGTGGAAACCCAGGATTTCCCTGTAGCCGAGGTCGCACGCCTCACCGGACTCGACGTTCCGGGTGAGCGCATCCGCGCCATTCTTGTTGATATCGGCTGCCGTGTTGACGGTGACGGCGACGTACTCAAGGTGACACCACCGACGTGGCGCCCAGATCTCGTCGGCCCGGCTCATTTTGTCGAAGAAATCGCGCGCCTCGTCGGGTACGACGAGATTCCGAGCATTTTCCCGGCCGTAGTTCCGGGCCGTGGACTCACCGCGTCGCAGCGTCAACGTCGTGACGCCATGACAACGCTCGCGGAAACCGGTTGGGTGGAAGTGCTGTCCTACCCGTTCGTCGGCGATGGCACCTTCGATAAGCAGGGCATCGCGAGCGACGACGAACGGCGCGTTGCCGTGCGCTTGGCAAACCCACTCCAGGAGGACGCACCCTACCTTCGTACCTCGCTCCTTGATACGTTGCTCGATACTGCGAAGCTCAACGTTGCCCGCTCGAATCCAACTCTCGCCATTGTTGAATCGGGTGTCGTTGCTCGCCCTTCCGGCATTGTGGCGGCGGTAGGGCCCGCGGTTGGATCTCGCCCGTCCGAGGATGAGATCTCGGCTCTCACGAAGGCGATTCCCGCACAGCCGCTCCACATTGCAGGCGTAGCTGCAGGCCCTCGTAGCGCCGCTCAATTCGGCTACCCTGTCGAAAACTGGGATTGGCGCGATGCGATTGACGCTGTGCTCTCAATCGGGCGGACGATCGGCCTTGATCTCGACGTAGCCCAAGGCAGCTACGCACCATTCCACCCGGGCCGTTGTGCCGAGATTTCGTCTGGTGGAAAGGTCGTCGGCTATGCAGGCGAGCTCGCCCCGGCGGTGTGCAAGGCCTTCGACCTTCCGAAACGTGCGATCGCTTTCGAAGTCAATGCCGATGCCATCTTCGCTGCTCGTGGCAGCGCGGTCATCTCCGTCGATCCGGTCCTCACAAGCCCGGTAGCAAAAGAAGATATTGCTCTTGTCGTCGATGAATCTGTGACGGTTCGCCAGGTGCATGATGTCATCGTCAAGGCGGCGGGTTCCGCGCTTGAGGATGTGCGCCTGTTCGACATCTACACGGGTGAGCAGGTTGACGACGGGAAGAAGTCGCTTGCGTTCGCGCTGCGTTTCCGTTCGGATCACACACTGAAAGCTGACGAAACGGCTGGCTTGCGGAAGAAGATTCTCAAACAGGCTCAGAAGAAACTCGGTGCGACACTTCGCGCATAAGGAGAAATTATGGGTATGGCAGGAGGGCCGGGTACGGCCTCACGAATTCTCATCACGGGTGCATCTCGTGGAATCGGGAGGCACCTGGCCCTCGGCCTGGCCCGCCGTGGGCGTACCCTCGTACTCGTCGCCCGCAAGGCGTCCTCTCTTGACGCCGTTGCGGCTGAGTGCGAGGAACTCGGCGCAAGCGTATGCGCAGTAGGCTGCGACCTCGCAAAGCCAGGTGACATCGAGCAGATGCTTGATGTTGTCGTCGCTGACGGTGGCGCGGATATGGTAGTCAATTGCGCCGGTGTTTTTGGCGACGAGGTGGCTCCCTGGGAGGGCGACACGCGTACATGGTGGCGCACCCAAGAAATTAACGTGAGGGCACCTTACCTCATCCAGCATCGGCTCGTGCCGCTCATGCTGAAGAACGGGGGAGGGCGTGTCCTTGATCTCTCATCTGGCGCTGCCATTAAGGATCGCGACGATTCTTCCGGGTACTACGTTGCTAAAACGGCGCTGTTCCGACTGGGCTCGTCGATGCATGAAGCGGGCTTCGCACAGGGGCTGCGCGTGTTGGAGATGGCGCCCGGTGTCGTGCTCACAGACATGACTCGCGACATGAAGATGCACGAGGGCCGCACGGAGTGGACTGCTCCCGAGGACGTCGTGGCAATTGCGCAAGCGTTTGCTGACGGTGAGCTCGATGGGCTCTCCGGTTCGCAGGTACGCGCAGGAGCCGACGACCTCGGCGAACTTCGCAAACGATCGGCTTTACGCCTCGCCTCTGGCGCGGCAGAATCTGGCTCACAGAATAACGAGCGCCGATTGCGTTTGATGCCGTGGAAGAATGACGACGTCGCGTAAGACGGTGAATGTGGTGAGGGGCGCAGCTTGAAAGCTGCGCCCCTCACCACATGTCAGTAGCGATCCCGCTTATATCCCCGGCGATCGTCGCGCCCGTATCGGCCGCGTCCATCGAAATCGTCACGGCGAGTACGGCCGAAGCCGCGTTCGTTACGACGATCCTCACGGTAACGGCGGTCACGATCCCCAATGGCCTTCTTTCCGCGGCCAGACTGATCGCCACCACCAGAACGGAAGCCGCGACGCTCGTCGTGCTCACGCGAACGCGAACCACCAGGGCCGGTATCCTCAGAAATCCGAAGCTCACGGCCAGAAACTCGCGCCTCGGAGATACGGCGACGAGCTTCCGAGGAGAGCGGCACACCGATCTCAACGAGAGAGAAAGTGGGGAAGATGTCGATGTGGCCGAGATCGGAACCACGCAGACCACCCTCGTTCGTGAGCGCACCAACGATCGCTCCAGGCTTGACGCGATCCTTATGCCCAACTTCAAGGCGGTAGCGCGTTGAGTTTTCGAGGCGCGAGCGGCCACCTCGCTCCCGACCAGAACGTTCGCGCCCGCGGCCGCGTTCGCCACGCTCGTGACGATCATCCATGTCGATCGTGAGCTTTTCGGGTTCCTCGCCGGCAACTGGGCCAGGATCGCGCACCCCAAGGGCGAGAAGCGAGTAGATGAGATCCTCACGGCTCATGGGGTTCTCGGCGGCAGCCTGTTCGAGGTCGAAGGCTTCAAGGACTTCGGCGTACACCTGGAGACGCCCATTAGCGAAACGGACCTTGGCGCGCTCAACCAGCTTTTCAGCGCGCAGCTTTGAGACGGCCGCAGGAGTGGGAAGCTCAACTTGCTCCATGTGCGAGTTCGTGAACTTTTCGATACGGCGAAGACGAGCGCGCTCCTTGGGAGTAACGAATGTGAGAGCCTCGCCTGAACGTCCTGCACGTCCGGTTCGGCCGATACGGTGGACGTAGGTATCGGTCTCGCGTGGCACGTCGAAATTGACGACGAGGCCGATACGCTCAACATCGAGGCCGCGTGCAGCAACGTCGGTGGCGACGAGCACGTCAAGTGTGCCTTCGCGCAAGCGCTGGACGAGCTTTTCGCGGTCACGCTGTGCGACGTCGCCCGAGAGCGCCGAAGCGGCAACGCCACGAACGGAGAGCTCAATGGCAAGATCTTCTGCTGTGGCACGGGTGCGTACGAAGACGAGTGCAGCGTCGGCTTCAGTTACGGCGAGAACGCGGGCCAGAGCGCCGATCTTGTGACGTTCGGGGACGATAGCGAAGGTCTGGTGGACGGTGGAAACCGTTGATGCTGGGCGGGAAATAGTCACCTCAGCCGGGTCATTGAGGTACTGATCGGCGATACGACGGATTGCGGGAGGCATCGTAGCTGAGAAGAGAGCGGAGATGCGCTCATCGGGAAGCGACTGTGCGATTTCCTCGACGGCCTCAGCAAAGCCCATGCGGAGCATCTCGTCAGCTTCGTCGAGCACGAAATACGTGACGTCGTCGAGAGTGAGTGCGCCGCGCTCCATGAGATCCATGATGCGCCCCGGTGTGCCGACGACAACCTGTGCGCCGTTTTCAAGTGCGCGGAGCTGCGGACCGTAGGCCGAGCCGCCGTAGACGGCGACAACGTTGAGGTTGCGCGTGCGTGCGGCAAAAGATTCGAGGGCTTGGGCGCCTTGCATGGCGAGTTCGCGTGTGGGGGCGAGGACGAGAGCTTGAACTTTCTCGGCATCAGCATCGACGTGGGCGAGAAGTGGCAAGCCGAAAGCAGCGGTTTTGCCCGTACCTGTTTGTGCTACGCCGAGTACGTCGCGGTTGTCCATGAGGAAGGGGATCGCCTGAGCTTGGATCGCCGTTGGCGACGTGAAACCCATATCGGTTACAGCCTGGAGAATATCCTCAGGCAACGGAAGATCCGTGAAAGCGAGGTCGGAGGAATTGACGTCCGTGGACGCCTGATCAAATTCAGACATAGAAATCCTGTGCGGTGTAGAAGGGGTGGCCAGCGCGCGCTACACACATCTTGAGGCTAAAAACCAATTCACGGCCCGCCAGGAGGTGACGGAAACACTGCGCGCCTGCCGCACACACATCCACACGGCAGAAAGCTGGGCGCTCTGAAGCGCTCCCTCAATCCTACGGGCGCCGGCGTGCGGGCCGGAACCGCGAACACGGTGAGATCGCACACCGACGAAGGTCACACTGGCGTGCCCGCCGGTGGTCAAGCTCGTTACTGGAGCGACTGTGTGAGATGTAACTGGACTTCTTCACGCGATCCGGGATGAGGCATGACTCGGCGAGCGATGATAATTCCGATAGCCGAGAGCACAGTGAGGGCGCCGATCGCCGCGACGAAGGAGAGCTCGATGGCGGGGAGGACCAGCGCTTGAATGATGCCGGCAACTGCCACGCAGAAGGCTGCGCCTAGGGTGTCGGCAAGTTGGAGGGACGACGAGGTTTTCCCTTGATTCTCAGGGCGCGTCATGGCGAGTCCGAGCACCGTCATTGCGGGGAATACCATGCCGATTCCAAAGCCACCAATGAGCCAGCCGATAATGAGGAACAGTCCGTTGACCGCGGAGAACGAGGTGAGGCACGCAATCGCAATGCCGACCGTTTGCGCGATACTCCCGATGATGGGGAGTGCCCGGCGTTTCGCTGGATCTTTCACCTTGCCCTGGACAGCCGAACCGGCGGCCCACGCCACGGAAGAAATCGTGAGGACGATGCCAGCTTGGGTTGGTGTCCATCCGTGGACTTGCTGCAGCATCAACGGGAGGAAGGTTTCGGTACCGACGAAGGTGCCGTTGATAATTCCGCGGAGCAACACCGTTGATGCGAGGCCGCGGCGTGAAATGTATGTGCCCTTCGGCAGTAGTGGTTTCATGAAGATAAATGTCACGACGGCAGCGACGAGGATGCTGATGTACGTGACCCCCGTGAAACTACCGGCCTTCGTCCCCGACATGACTTGGAGAACTGCGAGGGCAATACCTGCCACAAATGAACACGCAATCGTCATGCGTGTGCGTTCAGGGCTGATATTCGCCGGCGTGTGTGGAATCCTTCGCGTGACAATGACGAGGAGAGGTGCGGCAACGACGAGGATGACAGGCACGATGCCGAAGACCAAGCGCCAGGAGCCGTTTTCGACGAGAATTCCGGCGAGCAACGGGCCAACGAGTGAGGGGACGACCCACGCAGCCGCAAATGCGGCGAAGAACACCGGCTGGCGGCTTGGCACGACGTTATTTCCGATGAGCGTGTAGAGCGGCACAACGGATAGTCCCGCCCCCAAGCCTTGGATTGCGCGGCCCACAACGAAAATCTCCATATTCGTCGAGAAGGTGCACAGCACAAGGCCGAAGGTGAAGAGAGCGATTCCGGTGTACAGGCAGGATTGCGGCCCCTTCGAATCTGACCAGGGACCGGCGAGCGCAGTTGTCATGAGCTGCGTGGCGAGGACTACGCCCATAGCCAGGGCATAGAGGTTGTGTCCATCAAGGGCATCGACAACCGTCGGCATGGCCGTGGCAACGGCCAGTGCCTCAAATGCGATAAGCGAGATAACTGCGACAGACAACCACAAGAGCACGCGCTCTTGGGCCGGGGAGAGGAATGTGCGCCCGCCTGATTCGTGGGTGGTAGCCGTGCTCACTGAAATCCTTTCTCCTCGTCGTTCCTCGTGGGGTCGTTGCTCGAAGTACGTGTGTTTTAGCTGGATCTTGGGGAAACACGCAGGCGTATTCGAGGGTGGCGGATGTGGTGTAGCGCCACGAACCCAAGGAACCAGTGTGGCAGATTTTCATGCTTGCAGACAGCCCTGGTGAGGCAGCCGTCCGAAAACTGAGGTGCATCCCACGCTCGGCACGATAAGGAAGGGAGATATTAGGATCGGGGACTACTATGGTTGCGGGCTACCGCTCGTCTCGCGGGGCCCCGAGCCCGCTCGTCTCGCGGGCGAGAAGGACCAACAGAAAGAGGTATCGGCGTGCTCCGCACTCGAACAGCCGGATCACTGCGCAGTGCAGACATCGGCTCCACCGTCACCCTCACAGGCTGGGTAGATCGCCGCCGCGATCATGGCGGAATTGCCTTCATTGATCTTCGCGATGCGTCCGGCATCGCACAGGTGACCATCCGCGAGGAGGTTGCCCATGAACTGCGTAACGAATACTGCATTAGCGTCACGGGAACCGTTCGTGAACGTCCCGAGGGTAATGCGAATGCTGCTCTTGCCACAGGCGAGATTGAGGTCGAGGCAGATTCCATCGACATCCTCAACCCGAGTGCTCCGCTCCCATTCCAAGTCTCCGATCACGCGGATGATGCCGGTCAGGTTTCTGAAGAGGTGCGTCTCAAGTACCGCTACCTTGATCTTCGTCGTTCGCCCGAGCAGCGTGCGCTGCGTTTGCGTTCCAAGGTAAGCCAGGCAGCTCGTCGCGTTCTTGATTCTCACGACTTCGTCGAGATCGAAACGCCAACACTCACTCGTTCGACGCCGGAAGGCGCCCGCGACTTCATTGTTCCGGCACGCCTCAACCCGGGTACGTGGTATGCGCTCCCGCAGTCCCCTCAGCTCTTCAAGCAGCTTCTCATGGTTGCCGGCATGGAACGCTATTACCAGATTGCTCGCTGCTACCGCGACGAGGATTTCCGTGCGGATCGTCAGCCGGAGTTCACCCAGCTTGACGTGGAGATGTCGTTCGTCGATCAGGATGATGTCATTGCCGTTGCTGAGGATGTTCTCAAGGCCGTCTGGTCGCAGATTGGCTATGAGCTTGAGACTCCGATCCCGCGCATGACATACAAGGACGCGATGGAGAAGTACGGTTCGGATAAGCCGGATCTGCGTTTCGGTTATGAGCTTGTCGAGCTCACGGAGTACTTCGCAAACACGCCGTTCCGTGTGTTCCAGAACCCGTATGTGGGTGCTGTTGTTATGCCTGGGGGGGCCTCCCAGCCGCGTCGTACTTTCGACAAGTGGCAGGAGTGGGCGAAGGCTCGCGGTGCTCATGGCCTCGCATACGTGACGATTTCTGAGGATGGCACGCTGGGTGGCCCGGTGGCTAAGAATATTTCCGAGGAGGAGCGCGCAGGCCTCGCAGAGGTGACGGGCGCGAAGCCCGGCGACTGCATCTTCTTCGCTGCAGGCCAGCCCACCGCTTCGCGTGAGCTGCTTGGTGCAGCACGTCTTGAGATCGGCAAGCGGTGTGGCCTCATCGATCCGGATGCCTGGGCCTTTACATGGGTTGTGGATGCTCCGCTGTTCAAGCCGTCGGGCGAAGCCACTGCGGAAGGTGATGTGGCGCTTGGCCACTCGGCATGGACCGCCGTTCACCACGCCTTCACGTCGCCGAAGCCAGAGTGCCTCGATACCTTCGATACTGATCCGGGCAGCGCTCTTGCCTACGCCTACGACATCGTCTGCAACGGCAACGAGATTGGTGGCGGATCGATCCGTATTCACCGTCAGGACATTCAGCAGCGCGTGTTTAACGTCATGGGCATGGACGATGACGAGGCTCAGGAGAAGTTCGGATTCCTCCTCGATGCCTTCAAGTTCGGTGCTCCGCCTCACGGTGGTATCGCTTTTGGTTGGGATCGTATCGTGGCCCTGCTCTCGAAGGCTCCGTCGATCCGCGACGTCATTGCTTTCCCGAAGATCGGTAATGGTTGGGATCCGCTCACTGATGCTCCTGCCGAGATCGATCCGAAGCAGCGCAAGGAGGCTGGCGTTGACGCTAAGCCGAAGAAGCGCGGCGACGAAGCGAAGGCTGAGGAGAAGGCAGAGGCCTGACCTCCTGCTCGTGCCTGGTATATGATTCCCGGGTGAGTAATGAAACGACACGGCCGGCACGTTCACTCTTGTGGAGAGTGGAGGTGCCGGCCTGGTTTTTGCCTGAGCGCTCGCCGAATGAATTACTCCGTGTCGATACGGACCACGCGGTTATTCTCCTTGAGTGTATCGAGGGAACGATGTTTGGCGATGAGGCGGGTGTTGCCGTTGACGGTGCGGCACCGGTGCGCCTTATCTCGCAGGGCGACCCGGCGGCGGTGTGCGCGGAATTGGAGCGCCGACACTCGGAGTTGCCGGCTCCAGGATGGGCGACGTTGCCGGAGGGCACGTACGATCTCGCGAGTGTGGAGCTCCGGGAATGGCTCGGTGCGCACAGGGGCGCCCAATGGGAGGTCTACTGGACCGACCATGATTTACCGACGCAGCCCCTCCAGGAAAGGGTACGATTCCTCGGGCCCGACGATGGGGAATCCGTGCGTAGCTTCCTGTTGCGGTCAAATCCTGTGAGTGAGGCCTTCGAGCAGTTCGACGTGTACCGATGGTATGGGATTCACGACGACGATGGGAGGCTCGCTGCCGTTGTAGGGGCGATTGATGATGGTGTAGGTACGCATTTGTCGGGCCTTGGTACTGATCCGGAGTTGCGCGGGCGGGGCTTTGCCGGTGCGCTCATGGCCGGTGTGGTCGCCGCTGAACGTGCGCGCGACGATATTGTGCATTTTTCCATGTGGTCGTTTAACGACCGTGCACGCCGAGTGTACGAGCGAATCGGCTTCACCTTCGAGGCGCGAATGGAGACGATCACCCCGGGGCCGGTGCGTTTGAAGAACTGGGCGACGGGCGAGATGAGCGAGGTATGAATTTGAGATTACTCGGAGTTTAAGTTAAACACTATGGCTGTTTGTCTAGTTTGAGGTAAAGAGTGCGTTTGTAATACCCATTACCATGATTTCTGAATAGAATGATCTTACAAGATACGGTCGTCAAACTGTAGGTTTAGCGACCGTCGCTGCGATCGTTGCCTGGAGTGTTCAAGGAGGAACAGTGGATTCTAGGATTACCGTTGAAATTGAACGTTCTCTTCGTAGAGAGACGCTAGATCTAGCGCCGAATGATGGAACAGACGCAAAAAACTTATCTCGATCAAGCTACGGAGAAAACGCTGTTTTTGCTTATGGTGATACTTTAAACGAACTACAGTACCTGGAGAATCCTCCTGCGAAATCTGAGGGTCAATCTAAAGAGAGTGTCAAAATACGGCGGCTCCTCCTTACTCGTCAGGTATCGTCCTCAGATAATCAGATCGTTTTCATTGGTGCCAATCCTTCTTACGCACGCTCGTTTGAAGGGAGTACACAAGGTCGTGAGCGTCGATCTGATCCTACGGCCAAGCGTTTATGGCAGTTCTATACACGTTTTATAGCTGGGGGAGATTCCGAGGAGAGTGAGTTTTTCAAGAGGATAGTTGATGAATATGGCGAAATAGGTCGGCTGTCAATTATTAATTTAGCGACTCAGCGCACCAGCAAACAAGCTGAAGTTGTCGATAAGAACTCGCCGGTATATCAAGAATGTCTGAAAAATCAAAAATGTCGAAAAGATCCAAGCTGTTTGTGCTATTTTATCGATTCTGAAATCGAGATATTTAACTACATAGCACGGCTCGTATTCACTGAACAGTACACAAACCATATAGTTGCAATGTGGGGGAGGACGGGGAGCTATGGCTGGAAAGTTCCACTTATTAGGTATGTTCGTCCACGCCTAAAACTACTTGGCGATTCCGTTTGGCGTGTCGGTGACAAGTACGATACTCAGGCGGAGCCAACTCATCCTCGTTTTTGGAAGGATTTTGCTCAAATTATTGAGTTTGAAGGATAAGGCTCGCTGAATCTTGAGATAACGCCTGTCTGGGGTGAGGAAGAAAGCGACTGTCTCTTCCTCACCCCAGATTATTTACTTCGTCGGTTCGTAGACCGTGATTCCCATAGCGTCCTTCGCGTCGTCTACTCGCTTCTCGGCGGAACCTACCGCGCCTTCCGCCGCCTCGACCTGAGCTTCTGCCTGAGTCTCTGCTGCCGCTGCGTTATCGGCCGCGGTCTTAGCGTTCGCCTCGGTCGTCTTCGCGGCCTCGAGAGCGGCTTCGGCTTCGACGACCGGCTTATTCTCGCTTTCGGCCTTAGCGTTCGCGGCTTCGGCGGCTTCGAGAGCGTCCTTAGCCTTCGTATCGGCTTCGGTCGCGGCCTTCGCTTCGGCTTCGAGAGCCGGGAGCGCGGTTTCCGCTTCGGTCTTCGCTTCGGTCGCGGCCTTCGCTTCGGCCTCGGCGGTCTTTACGGCTTCCTTATCCGTTTCGACGTCGGCGCGAGCTTCGGTAATCTTCGTCGCGTTCTCACCTGCCGCTGCTACGGCTGCGTCGTACTCGTTCTGGGCTTGATCGACCGCTTCCTTAGCCGGCGTGTATTCGGCTTCCGCCGCCTTAACTTCGGCTTCCGCCTTCGTCTTACCTTCCGTCGCCTTCGTAACGGCTTCCTGAGCTGTCTTGACGGCTTCTTCGAGCTTCGACTTATCGGTCTCGACGAGATCGCGAGTTTCCGTCTCGAGCGGAGCGCCGGGGACTTCGCTAGTAGAAGGGTTCCCGTAGGCGTTAATAACCTTAGATACGCCCTTGCCTCCCCAGACGTCGATACCATAGGTATCTTCATTATCGACGTAGTACCCCTTCGGAGCGGTATCGTTCGCGCAACGAATATAATATCCCTGGTAGACGATGTATCCGGTTTCGAGATCGACGCCGATAGCCATAGAGTTATAATCGCCGCCCAACATAATTGATTCGTGCCCCGGAGAGTTACGCCAAGCTTCGAAAGCACGAGCGGCGGTTTCGAGAGGGTTTCCGGTCCAGACCTTATCGGATCCGTATTGGAACCCGAGGTGGACCATATTCTCTCCTCGGATATACATCTTCATTCCGTCGTGCTCGCCGTTAAAACGATCGAGTCCGAGGTTTGAATGCATATTCGGGGTAGCCTCGTTACCGTAATTCGAGTGGTTCGGGTCGGTAATCTTACAGGTGCCGCCGGAGTTACGGAGATCCCAGTATTCCTTATCGGAAAGGCCACAGCCGGAGTGGTCGTCGTAATTAGCCCACCACTGAGCCTGCTCCTGTCCGTAATTTGTCACTGGTACCGCCGGGAGACCCGCCTTAACGCGGTAGTCGTTAATCATTTCGATCAGGAAGGAGCGGGTAAGCTCCGTCTTCTGCTCGAGAGTAAGATTGTTCCAATCGAGACTGTAAGAGGCTGCTGCCTGCTTAGCCGCCTCGAGGTTCTGATTCGCGTTATTAAGCGCTGTCGTTGATTCCGCGAGCGCTTCCTTCGCCTTATCGTAAGCTTCCTTCTTCGGCTCCGCCGCTTCCTTAGCCGAGGCGAGCTTCGCTTCCGCTCCTTCGATCGCGGCTCCGGCTTCGCCGGATTCGGCGATAAGGGTCGCGAGAGTTTCTTCGGACTTCGCGAGCTTCGCCTTAGCGTCCGCGAGCTTCGCGTCCGCTGCTACCTGGTCGGTCTCTGCCTTTGTAATAGCGGCTCGAGTCTCGTTAACTGCTGCCGTTGCCTTTGTGAGCGCTTCGTTAGCTTCCGCCGCTACCTTCTTCGCGTTCTCGAGATCGGCCTTCGCTTTAGCGAGCGTCTCCTTAGCCCCCGGATGCTCTGCGATGACCTTGTCGTAGTTCTCCTGAGCTTCTGCTAGCTTCTTCGTCGCTTCCTCGTGAGCCGCCTTAGCACTGTCGTTGGCCTCACGAGCGTTCTCGAGGTTAGCGCGAGCGTTCTCGAGGTTCGTCTTCGCGTCGGAAAGAGCGGCCTCTGCTGCTGCGAGTTCGGCCTGACGGCGAATGAAATCTGTATCCGGCTGTGAAATTGGATCTGCTGGCCTTACCGAAGGACGGATTTGCTGTGTTGCGCCATCATTGGAGATGTACCGCTTGTAACGTTTGACAAACGACCTTGATGTGCTGTTGAACGTTGATCGTCCTGTATTCGTCGAAGCAGCTTCATGCCGATAATTATCATTCCCTGTTGGTGCTTGGCTCTCGGAGGTGCTTGGCGAGGGCGTTGGAACCGGAGATGGGCTGGCTTGTTGTGTAGGCTTGCTCGATACTGAAGGCGACGGTGATGCGTTATCACTAGCCTTTTCGTTCGAAGCGCATGCTGATAACGTCACTAAGGTTGCTAGGGTGATTGCTGTAATTTTTGTTTGACGTCGCATGATGATCCTTTCGTGGAATGAGATTGAAGCGAATCGAGTCGGTGTCGACTCAAAATGCGTTGGAATTCGACTATTTAGCCGAGTTTTCGATACGAACTTCGTGAACTACCGAAATAGTGGATTAATCCTGAGAACGTAGTTTTTGTGTAGCGAGAGCACCACCGAACAGAAGAAGAACGCCGAGCGCACACAAGACGATGCTGCTGCTACCGGAAAACGCGAGTGAACCTCGAACGCGATTGGTGCCGTCTAACCGTTCATTCGTTTGCGTAGCTGAATGGGATTGACTTGGCACTCCGGAACCCGCAGATATGGTCGATGTTTCCGAAGAGGGCAAGCTCGGAACGCCAATGGATGATCCGTCGTTATCAGACGCTAAAGGCGAATTCGATTCCGATCCTGACGAAGTTGTTGCTTTGGGAGTGTTTTCCAGTTCTTCCGAATCAGTGGGTTGTGCAGGTGCAGTGGCCGGGGAAGTAGGCTCCTCGGTATAAGTAGGCCGAGGCACTTCACTTACAGGGGCTGTGGAGGGAGAGTGAGTGCTCGGAGAAGACGGTGATTCAGTTGCTTCGTTTTCTGGAACTAGGCTGCGATACAATGTGCCTGGGCCAGTAAGAATCTTAGTTACACCAGTGAAATCAACATTCTGAATATTCGGGTTTACATAAGAATTGATGAGCTGATCATTCTTCCAGAAGCTGGATTTGCCGGCATTCATTACAATATTGACAGCAGGGGCATCGGTTAGTGAATTTTTGGTCAGATAAAGGCCAATACCGAATGTGTCGAGATCGGGGCGCATCATTGTGAGCGCATGATCATCCCTCATGAAAGCTGAGTAGATGTGCTGGGCCATCTCGTCAGCGCTACGGAAAGTTCCGCTTATTCCACCTGTGCGGATGTAAAACATCCCGACGTTCTCCAAGAGACCGCCATTGTGATGGTTGCCTGGGAGATCCTCGTTATTGTTCTTCTCGTATTTCCAGTCGCCATAGTGCCAGCCATCAAATCCGTGTTCAGATTGATACATGGCCCATGCCTGGGCATCTTCGGTGAGTTCCAGGGAGATCCTAAGTGGGCCTGCACCCTGATTGTTGCGTTCCGAATTGATTATCTCAAAGAGCCGGGAGCGCAAGGTGTCGAGAAACTGCGGAGCCGTTTCTTGGTACTGCTGATCCGGCGTTGAAACTACATCAGATGCGTCAGCAGATGGAGTTATCGCAGCTAAAGCTGATGTCGAAGCTAAAGCAATGTAGATCCCTAACGATAAAGGAATAACAGTTAGAGCTGTAATGACCTTTTTAACTGCGGGGGGGGGTCTTCATTTTGCTCCTCGTATGTGGCGCGTGACGAAGCTTTCAGATGAACTTCCTCCTCCGAATACTAGCTTGGACTTATAGAATTTCCAAGGAATTCTCGGCGTGATTGCGGGAAAAATGCTGCCAATCAAGTAATTATGCTGGTCACAGATTTGATTCCCGGTGATAAGAATCTTGTTAGTCGTTAGATTGAACCTGTCGTCGTGTCTCGTAATGTTGCCTACGTGCGCTCCCAGCGAGAATCTCATGGGAACCCTGACCAAGAGCTCTAGGATGGGGGAATGGACCTTTTTGAGAGCAGCGGGGTAGATGCCACTGGTGTACCGACTCCCGAGCATGGGCCGCTTGCCGTGCGTATGCGGCCACGTACACTCGATGAACTTGTCGGTCAAAGCCACCTGCTAGGTCCTGGCTCACCAATCCGGCGGATGATCGAACCTGGATCGCAGTCGCCCTCGTCAATTTTCCTGTGGGGGCCGCCTGGCACTGGGAAAACAACACTTGCCTACCTCATCGCACGAGCTGGCGATCGTCATTTTGAGGAGATCTCTGCAGTATCTGCGGGTGTCAGCGACATCCGCAACGTTGTCGCGGGTGCTAAGCATCGACTCGCGGCGAGCGGGCGCGAAACAATCCTTTTTATCGACGAGGTCCACCGTTTCTCGAAGACCCAACAGGATGTACTTCTCCCAGCGGTGGAAAACGGATGGGTTGTGCTCGTCGCGGCGACGACAGAGAACCCCGCATTTTCGGTTGTCTCTCCGTTGCTCTCACGTTCGCTCCTCATTACCCTTCACGGGTTATCCGACGACGATATTGCGACGCTTATCGAGCGCGCGCTCATCGACGAACGCGGACTGAACGGTAAATTGACGATTACCGACGAGGCTCAGGCAAATCTTGTGCGCCTTGCCGGGCAGGATGGCCGCCGTTCGCTCACGCTGCTCGAAGCTGCGGCCGACGGCGCCGAACTTCGAGGTTCGTCGACTATCGAACTTATCGACATCTCGCAGGCTGCCGACGGTGCGAGCGTCCGATATGACAAAGAGGATCACTACGATGTGATCTCTGCGTTTATTAAGTCGATCCGGGGTTCTAACGTCGATGCAGCGATGCATTACCTTGCCCGAATGCTTGAGGCAGGGGAGGACCCGCGCTTCATCGCCCGCCGTCTTATGATCTCAGCAGCAGAAGACGTGGGTATGGCAGATCCCTCGGCCCTCCAAACGGCAACCGCTGCGGCCCAAGCTGTTGCGCTTGTCGGGATGCCGGAAGGCCGGATCATTCTGGCGGAGGCCGTCGCTCATTTGGCTACTGCCCCGAAATCGAACCGTGCATACATGGCCATCAATGAAGCAATCGCTGATGTGCGCGCGGGAAAGGCAGGGCCAGTTCCACTCGCCCTGCGCAACGATTCCTTCCGAGGCGCGAAAGAGCTTGGCTATAAAGAAGGCTACAAATACGCGCACGACTACGAAGCGGGCGTTGCCTCCATGGAGTTTATGCCCGAGGGGCTGATTGGGAAGCACTACTACGAGCCGACGGAACGCGGCTACGAAGCGAATGTCACACAACGCCTCGCCCGTATCCGGTCGATACTTGAGCCAGGCAGCTGATAGTATTTTGTGGTTGCCCGCTCAGGGCGCCGACGGGTTTTCTGTTCGAGAACCCAGAGACCTGGGGCCTCAGCCGCCACGGTTGGCCCCGCAACCATCAGGTTGCGCATTGATTTCGACAGGAGAGATATGTCCTCGAACCGTTCACGCAAGCAGGTGCGCCTTTCCCGCGCCCTCGGCATCGCCCTCACCCCGAAGGCTGAGCGCTACATGCAGCGCCGCCCCTACCGCCCAGGTGAGCACGGTCGCGGCCGCACCAAGGATTCCGATTACTCGGTACGTCTCAAGGAGAAGCAGCGCCTGCGCGCCCAGTACGGTATCCGTGAAGCTCAGATGCGTCGTGTCTGGGAAGAAGCTCGCCGTTCCGAAGGCCTTGCTGGTGAGAACCTCGTTGAGCTCCTCGAGATGCGCCTCGATGCTCTCGTTCTGCGCGCCGGCTTCGCCCGCACGACCGCTCAGGCTCGCCAGATCGTGACCCATCGTCACATCCTCGTTGACGGCCGCATCGTTGATCGCCCGTCCTTCCGCGTCAAGCCCGGCCAGATCGTTCAGGTCAAGGCTCGCTCGCAGGCTTCCCCCTCCTTCCTCGCAGCCGCCGGTGGCGCTCACCGCGACGTCCTGCCGAAGGTTCCGGAATACCTCGACGTTGAGCTCGAGAAGCTCCGCTTCACGCTCGTGCGCCGCCCCAAGCGCGCCGAAGTTCCCGTGACCTGCGACGTCCAGATGGTCGTCGAGCACTACTCGCGCTAAGACTTACCGAGAACGCGCCCTTCGGGGCGCGTTCTTGCTACCCGGAGGAACTATGGATATCACCATCGGACAGATCGCTGGTCTTATTGCCGCTCTGGCATTCGTCGCCCTCGTCATCGCACTCATCCGCCCCATCGGAAAGCTCGCACAGGTTCTCGACCGCCTTGCTGATTCTCTCCAAGAGCTCACCGACCACACACTTCCAGCGATCGACGAAGCAGCAAAGACTGTTCGCGACGCCAACGGACAGGTAGCCCGCCTCGACACGATCACGGCGGCCGCCGCCCGCACTGCCGAAGACGTCTCCGCAATGACGACACTCGTCACGTCGACCATCGCCGCGCCATTCCTCGCCCTGCGCAAAGGCGCACTGAAAGTCAAAGGATTCGTCACTGGCACTGCCGAGCACACTCAGGAAGCTACGGCAGCCGGGAATTCTAAGGCCGATAGCACGACCTCGTTCTAAGACACAATCGTGGCAGTGCACCCGCCCGGTGCGCTACGACAACCGAACAAATATGTGAGGGACTCACGCCGGAGCAAAGTAGCACCAGCAGAGGACTTCCCACGATAATGAGTTCCGAGCGCATGAGGCGCGAAGGAATCAAGGCCCAACGGCCGGAGAAGGAAAAGAATGCGTACCGCTGAGATTCGCCAGCGATGGCTCGACTACTTCGAGAAGAACGGACACCATATCGCACCATCGGTGCCCCTCGTCTCGCCCGACCCGTCGATTCTCTTTACAATCGCCGGAATGGTCCCGTTCATTCCCTACATCGTCGGTACAGAAGCGGCGCCCTACCCCCGAGTGGCCTCAGTGCAGAAATGTATCCGCACCAATGACATCGAGAACGTTGGAAAGACAACGCGCCACGGCACCTTCTTCCAGATGTGCGGCAATTTCTCCTTCGGTGACTACTTCAAGGAAGGCGCAATCGAATTCGCGTGGGGCCTCCTCACGTCGTCCGTCAAAGACGGCGGCTATGGCCTCGACGGTGACCGCATCTGGGTGACGATCTGGGACCAGGATGATGTCGCCTACAACATGTGGACGAAGACGATTGGGCTCAACCCGAAGCACGTCGTACGTCTTACGCGTGAAGAAATCTTCTGGTCCACCGGCCAGCCCGGACCTGCCGGCCCCTGCGCCGAGATTCATTACGACCGAGGCCCTGAATTCGGCCCCGAAGCCGAGGGCGGCACGGTTGATCCGGGTGGCGACCGCTACCTCGAAATCTGGAACCTCGTCTTCGACCAGTACCTCCGTGGCGAGGGCGAAGGCAAGAACTACCCGCTCCTTGGCGACCTTGACCAGACCGCCATCGACACCGGCGCCGGCCTCGAACGCCTGGCCTTCCTTCTCCAGGACAAGGCCAACATGTTCGAGACGGATCAGGTCTTCCCGGTTATCGCAGCCACGGAAGAAATCTCCGGCCGCAGGTATGGCGCAGACGAGCAATCCGACATTCGTATGCGCATCGTCGCCGACCACATTCGCAGCGCTCTCATGCTCATCGGAGATGGTGTACGCCCGGGTAACGACGGACGCGGCTATGTGCTTCGTCGTCTCCTGCGCCGCGCCGTTCGCTCCATCCGCCTTCTCGGAGTCGACGAGGTCGTCGTACCTACCCTCATCACCGCCTCCAAGGATGCGATGAAAGAGTCTTACCCGGAGATCGAAGCGAACTTCCCGCAGATTCTCGAGGTTGCCAGCGCCGAGGAAGAAGCGTTCCGCCGTACACTCGCTGCGGGAACGCAGATCTTCGACCTCGCTGTGACACGCGCCAAGGGCGGGCAGCTCTCCGGCGAAGACGCCTTCACCCTCCACGACACCTACGGATTCCCCATCGACCTCACCCTCGAAATGGCTGAGGAAAAGGGCGTCAAGGTAGACGAAAAGAACTTCCGCGCACTCATGCAGGAGCAGAAGGATCGTGCACGTGCAGACGCACAGGCAAAGAAGACGGGCCACGTGGATGCTCACGTGTACCACTCGATCCTCGATGCCCAGGGCGGCCCCACACGATTCCTTGGCTACACCGAAAAGACAGTGGAAGCGAAGATTGTCGCCATCCTTCAAGACGGCGTCGAAGTTCCCGCTGCCACAGCACCAGCTGACGTCGATATTGTCCTCGACCAGACTCCGTTCTACGCCGAAATGGGCGGTCAGCTCGCCGATCACGGAACAATCTCCGTTCAGGGCGGCGGCTTCATCGACGTCCAGGACGTGCAGGCACCTGTTAAGGGCCTGCACGTGCACCGTGGTTCGCTTTCGGAAGGAACCGTGGCACTTGGTGATGCCGTCGTCGCATCGATTGACGCCGATCGTCGTATCGACATCGCCCGTTCGCACACGTCAACGCACATGGTGCACAAGGCGCTTCACGAATTCCTCGGTGAACAGGCAACGCAGGCAGGTTCGGAGAACTCGCCCTCGCGTATGCGTTTCGACTTCCGCCACGGCTCGCAAATCCCAACCGACGTCCTGTCAGGGATCGAGGCCCGAGTCAATGAGCGTCTCCAGGAAAACCTTGAGGTAACGGCAGAAGAGATGCCGATTGAGGATGCTCGCAAGACAGGTGCAATGGCCCTCTTCGGCGAAAAATACGGCAAGATCGTTCGCGTCGTCTCCATTGGTGGCGATTGGTCGAAGGAACTTTGCGCAGGCACCCACGTCGGTGAAACCGGCGAAATCGGCCTCGTGTCCGTGCTCGGCGAATCCTCCATCGGTTCTGGAGTTCGCCGCATCGAGGCCCTCGTCGGCAACGGTGCGTACGAACAAGGAGCCAAGGAACGGGCGCTTGTTTCGCAGCTCGCACACATGGTTGGGGCGCGCCCGGAGGAACTCCCTGAGCGTATCGACTCGATCCTCAGCCGCCTCAAGAACGCTGAAAAGGAGATTGCCAGCCTTAACCTCGCGCGCCTCACATCCGGTATTGATGCAGTCTTGGCGTCGCGCCGCCGCATCGGTCAAATCACTTTCTACCGATACAACCTCGGCGAAGTGCTTTCGGCAGACGACGTGCGTACCGTCGCAAATGAAATCAAGGCCCGCGTGAGCGAAGGCGAAGCTGGCGTCATCGTCGTCACAGGCATTGCCAAGGGGCGCCCGTCGGTCGTCGTCGTCACAACCCAGGCGGCGCGCGATCTTGGTACCAAGGCAGGCCCCCTCGCCAAACTTGCAGCTCGAATCCTCGGCGGCGGTGGCGGCGGCAAAGACGACATCGCCCAGGGCGGTGGAACCGACGCCACCAAGATCGGTGACGTCGCTGCTGCAATCGAGACTGAACTCTCCTGATGCGCCGCGGAAAGCGAATCGCAGTTGATGTAGGTAAGGCACGCGTCGGGGTTGCCACATGCGACCCCGACGCGATCCTCGCCACGCCTGTCGATACGCTCGCACGCAATAACTCCGATGTCCGAAAAGTTGCGAACCTTGTAGCAAGCGACGAGATCGTCGAAGTCATCGTCGGACTCCCACGAAATATGGACGGCAGCGAAGGAATCTCAGCACGCGACGCCCGCCGCTGGGCCCGCGCCCTAGCACGCAAGATCCAGCCCGTTCCTGTGCGCCTCGTCGACGAGCGGCTCTCGACAGTCACAGCGCACGCCCAACTCGCGGCAGCAGGTCGCGACTCGCGCACTCACCGATCCGTCGTTGATCAAGCCGCAGCGATCGTTATCCTTGAAACAGCTCTCGAAATCGAGCGCCGCACTGGTGAGGCACCGGGCGAAGCTGTCATCCTTGAGGAAGAAAGGCACTCATGAGCGACCTCTTCGACGATATGTCCTCGACACCGCGAGCAAAGCGGTCAGCACGTGCGGGTTCGCCGGCTAAAGACGCCAGGCGCCGACGCCGCTGGCGCACCCTTGCCATCACGTGTTTTCTCCTCATGGCAGTGACGGCTACAGCGGTTGTGATGTTCCCGCGAGTCTTTTCCGGTTCTTCGTCTGTTCGTGACTATCCGGGCCCAGGAACCGAGACCGTCTCAGTGACGATTCCCGCCGGCGCAACCGGGCGGCAGATAGCTCAGATTCTCCACGAGGCCGGCGTCGTTGCCACGCCGGGTGCCTTCGTCGACGCCTACACGGCGGATTCCCGCTCATCGTCAATCCAGCCCGGCACCTTCAACGTCAAGAAGGAGATGTCGGCATCGGGGGCTCTAGCAGCACTCCTCGACCCCTCGAATAAGGCTTCTATTACGGTGACGATTCCGGAAGGTTTCACAACCTGGCAGGTGTACGAGCGCCTCGCATCGGCGCTCTCGGTGAGCGTCACGGACGTTCAGTCCGCTGCCGCAGGGGAGATCGGTTTGCCTGCTGAGGCCGGAGGCAACCCGGAAGGATGGTTTGCGCCGCTGACATATACCTTTGAGCCTGGAACCACCGCAGCTGAAGCGCTCACTGAGATGGTGGCGGCTCGCGTCGAACAGTTAGCGGATCTCGGCATCGATCGAACCACGTGGGAGCAGACGCTCATTAAGGCGTCAATCATTGAACGTGAAGGTAACTCAACTGATTACGCCAAGGTTGCTCGGGTGATCGAGAATCGTCTGGCTGATACGACTCAGGTCAATGGTCTGCTACAGATGGATTCCACGGTTTTGTACGGCCTTGGCAAGACCGGCGGCGTACCAACACAGGCCGAACTCGAGTCGGATACTCCTTACAATACGTACATTCATGCGGGCCTTCCGCCGTCGCCGATCGGCTCTGCCGGTGATGAGGCTATCGCGGCCGCCGTTGCACCAGAGGCGGGGGACTGGCTCTACTTCGTCACCGTCAATCTCGATACGGGCGAAACGAAGTTTGCGACGACGCTCGATGAGCATAATCAGAACGTTCAAGAGTTCCGCGACTGGCTCGCGAAGAATCCTCAGCGATAGGTGGGAGAACCCGCTGTGCGGGAACCTCCGGCGCGGGTGATGTGCCGGTAATCGCTACGTGGATGGAGTTCACATGGATCTCAAACAACGCACCCTCATCTGGCGCGGGCACGACGACGATCTTGAATGCCGTCTCCTTCGCGCAGGCTCCACGTGTACGGTCATTGCCGTAGATGAGGATCTTCCGTCACTCGTGGCGAGGCGAGAATCGAGCTGGCTCGGCGTCGTTCTCCCGGTCTCGCAGGCAGTCGACGGCTTGCGTGTATGTCTGCTCAACGACGGATTGGCGAAGGCTGTCGGAGGGTCGGATTGTGTTGCCTGGGTGTCTGCGCTTCCTGATGCTTTTGGTTTCCTCTCCTATGTTGGAGGCATCGTCGCGGCGCTGAAGGACGCGAGCGGCAAGGAGAAGGCGGAAGGCGCCGGTGTCATTCGTGCACGAGGCCCCCGCGGATGGGCAAGCGTCGCCGCGTTGACGCAGCTTGGGTACGGCCCTGTAGACGCCGAGGGTGATCCGATGACCGCTGCAGTGGCCCATCGGCTAGGTGTGACGTTGGGTTCGGCCTCTCCCGTGGTGGAGATCGGCGACGACGAAGGCCTGGCACACGTCCTGGTGGAAGGTAAGGTCCTTGAACGTGGCCTAGTTGAGCTTCATGCTGCTGCTGCCCAGATTCGTTTGCTCACGTCGGGGGAGCCGAATATGAAGGCGATGCGAAAGGTCATTGCGGCCTTGTGAGTACTAGCCTCGTGGCATTGTTCTCCACAGGTCTCGCCTTCGAGCGCGTTGTCCACAGGTTGGCGCCGATTTAAACGACGAAGCCGCATGATTCCATAGCGTTGGGTCATGGAACGATTAACACGATATAGCTGGCTTCGCGGTGCGCTGAGCCTACCGGTTGCTCTTGCATGTGGTTGTGTAGGTGTTCTCGTGTGTGCGGGCAGCATGGTGATGCTCAGTGGCGACGAACGGGCACTTGCTGGAATCGCTGCAGGGCCGCTATTTGTCAGCGCAGTGGTTGACGCAAAGCGTTACGTCTTGCCTGATCCTCTCCTTGCAACGAGTGCACTTTTGCTTGTCGTCGTGGCGGCGTGGTATGCGAAGAACGATTCGGGTGCTCTCATCCGCAGCGGTATCCTCGCGGGTGGGTGCGTGTATATCGGCGGATATGTCGTGCATCGTTTCACCAGTATGGGTCTGGGGGACGTGAAACTTCTTGGCGTTATCGGCTTGTGGCTCGCCGATGTCACTGTGATGGTCGGTGCAGTCGCTCTTGCGAGCATTTCGGCCGCTTGTCATGGCGGTGTTGCTCGTTTGCGGAGCGGAGGCGGGGCGTATATCCCGCTGGGGCCGCATCTTATTGCGGCGGCCTGTCTGGCATGGGTGGCGTGCTGGATATTTCCGCTCTCATGAGAAGCGCGAGGCTCGGAAAGACAGCGTGTTTGGGATATTCAGCGTCATGCCCCATGCTGGTTCACAGTGTGGTCGCTTGGATAGTGGGTAAGGCACTGTGACACAATCGGAACATGTTTCGCTGGAGTACCGCAGGAGAATCACACGGCCAGGCCCTCATAAGCCTCCTTGAAGGAGTGCCGGCAGGGGTCGAGCTTACGTCTGAGACTGTGAAAGCGGCGCTCGCCCGGCGCCGGCTCGGCTATGGTCGTGGAGCGCGGCAAAAGTTCGAGCAGGATGCGCTGACTGTGCTGAGCGGCGTGCGTCACGGCTCAACTTTGGGTACTCCGATTGCACTGGAAATCGGAAACTCGGAGTGGCCGAAGTGGGAGACGGTTATGGCTGCCGATCCCGTCGATCCGAGCTCGCTTCTCATCGATGCCGGTACAGGCGACGAGCGGGAGATCGCGCGTAATCGGCCCCTGACCACTCCGCGTCCAGGTCATGCAGACCTCGTCGGAATGAATAAATTTGGTTTCGACGATGCTCGTCCAGTTCTTGAGAGGGCATCGGCGCGCGAGACTGCTGCTCGTGTTGCGGCAGGCGCCGTCGCTGCTGCGCTGAACTTCCAGGCGGCGGGAATCCGCATCATCTCACGCGTGACGCGTATTGGATCGGTGGTCGACGATTCGGTTGGCAGGCTGAGCCCACAGGACGCACCGGCGCTGGACCTCTCGCCGGTACGTTGCCTCGACTCGGAGGTGGAATCGTTGATGATTGCCGAGATCGATCGAGCTAAGAAAAACGGCGATACTCTTGGTGGTGTTGCTGAGGTATTGGCGTTCGGTGTTCCTCAAGGTCTTGGCTCATACGCAACGCCGCTTGGGCGTCTTGATGCGCAACTTGCGGCGGCGCTCATGTCGATCCAGTCTGTCAAAGGTGTTGAGATCGGTGATGGCTTTGCGTCGGCGGCACGTCCAGGTAGCCGCGCTCATGACGAGATTGTGCGTGAGGACGGTGTACTTCGTCGCCTTACCAACCGTGCCGGTGGAATAGAAGGAGGCATGTCCAACGGTGAGGTTATTCGCGCAAGCGTGGCTTTCAAGCCGATTTCGACAGTTCCGCGAGCTCTTAAAACGATCGATACGACGACAGGCGATGCTGCGACGGCCCTTCATCAACGGTCGGATACAACTGCTGTCGTTCCGGGGGCTGTCGTAGCTGAAGCAATGGTGTCGCTCGTCCTTGCTGAAGCATTGATCGATAAGTTCGGGGGAGATTCTCTGGCCGACATGCGTACGAACATCGAGGTCTATATGGCGCGTATTCCGGAGGTCCGCAAATGAGTGTTAGAGGTGTTTTTGTTGGCATGCCAGGATCGGGGAAAACGACGGTTGGCCGCGCTGTAGCTTTGAGCCTCGATGTTCCATTCAGGGATTCAGATGCGCTCATTGAGGAGACGACGGGACGAACAATCCCCGACATTTTTGCCGAGGATGGTGAACAGGAGTTTCGCCGCATTGAGGCAGAGGTTATCGCGACGGCTCTTGTTGAGTTCGACGGCATCCTTTCTTTGGGAGGTGGCGCAGTCCTCACGGAATCAACTCGGAGAATCCTCCGTGATCATCCCGTCATTCTGATTGATGTTGAGCACGACGAACTGTTGCGTCGCGTCTCGCGTTCACACACGGTTCGTCCTCTGCTTGCGACAGATCCGTCGGCTAAGCTCGCCGAACTGAAGCGGGATAGGGAGCCTTTCTACCGAGAGGTTGCCCGCCATACGGTGTCATCGGATGATGGGCCGGTTGAACGAGTTGTCGCGGCGGTTCTCACGGTCTTGGGTTACGCTGAGATTCCGGTTGTTCTTCCTGCGAAAAAGTCTCATGGATCAGGTGAGCGTCGGTGAGTCTTATCGTCCTCATTGGCCCGCCTGGGGCATTGCTCGACGAGGTTGCGGGTGAGCTGTCTAAGCGCATGGGCAGGCCGTTTCTCACAACGACGAGCATCGCAGAACAGGTAACAGGTGAAACTCTCGACGATTTCGCCATCGATCACTCCGAGGACCGGGTGCGTGCTCTCGAACGGGACATCGCATTGGCTTGCCTCGTCGATATCGCTGCCGCTGACGACAGGATTCTTGCGCTTGGATCGGGCAGCCTGGGTAACAATCTTGACGACGAATTCTTCGCTTCTGTGCGAGAGCGGTTGGCTGAGTTGGCTACGAATGGAGCCCGTGTTTTGTGGTTGACAGCCGACCTCACGCATCTTGTCAAGCGAAATGGCTTGGGCGGCCCGCGTATGGCGGCCGTATCTTCGCCTCGGCGAATCTTCTACCAGCAGCTCACGCAGCGAGCTCCTCTCTATGAGGCGCTGAGCGAAGAACGAATCAATACTTCTCACCGGACGGTGGAGGAATCGGCTGACCTCGTCGAGCAGTATCTTGGCGGAAGCGGTCCTCACGCGTGAGCGCTCGGCGTTAAGCGACGAGCCTCATACGGATTTCTCACTAGTTTTTCGATGAAATCGCGGTATTCTGGGATGCGGCAAGTAACCGCGTAGGTGACTTCGTCCATGTGTGGTTGAAGTCAATACGCGATGTTCACGATTACAAGCAGAACGGAAATTGCGTGGCAACCACTAACGATCTTAAGAATGGCATGGTTCTTCGTATTGAAGGCCAGCTCTGGAGCATCGTCGAATTCCAGCATGTTAAGCCGGGCAAGGGCCCCGCATTCGTGCGCACCAAGATGAAGAACGTGCTCTCGGGCAAGATTGTCGATCGCACGCTCAACGCTGGTGTCAAGGTTGAGACGGCCACTGTTGATCGCCGCGACATGCAGTACCTCTACAATGATGGCACTGATTTCATCTTCATGGACATGGAGACCTACGAGCAGATTCCGGTGACTCCGGAGATCGTCGGGGATGCCGCCAACTTCCTCCTCGAGAACCAGGAAGTTATTGTGGCCTCCAACGATGGCACGGTCCTCTTCGTCGAGCTTCCTGCGTCGGTTGTCCTTGAGATCACCTACACCGAGCCGGGCCTGCAGGGCGATCGTTCAAACGCTGGCACGAAGCCTGCCACCGTTGAGACTGGATACGAAATTCAGGTTCCTCTCTTCCTCAACCAGGGCGACAAGGTCAAGGTTGATACCCGCACTGGCGCCTACATTTCTCGCGTAACCGACTGATGGCCAAAAAGAAGACATCCCGATCCACGCAGCGCCATCGAGCGCTCGACGTGGTGTTTGAGGCCGACGAAAAGGACGTCCTTTTCGAGGCCGGTATTCTCGATCTGCTTGAGGATCGCCGCGTTGTCTCGACGGCACAGGTTCCCATCGGCGAGTTTGGATGCGAACTTGTCCGCGCTTATGCGTCGAATATTGACGATGTCGATCCGATGCTTGAAGCTGCCAGTGAAGATTGGGCTCTTTCACGCATGAACGTCGTGGATCGCACTATTCTTCGCTTGAGTGCGGCAGAACTTATGGTGGTTGGTACCGGCCGTGCGCTCGTCGTGTCGGAGTGGGCGAATCTGGCCCGTGAACTCTCGACTGAACGGTCGGTGGGTTTCGTCATGGGTATCCTCAACAAGGTTGCTGACATTCGTGCGGCTGAGTTGGGTGAGGCCGTTCCGACGAAGCGAGAGACTGAAGCAGAAGCTGGTATGGCCGAAGGTGAGGCGCAGACACGTGCGGCTCACGAAGCCACCCGGGCGGACGACGAAGGTTGAAAAACTCTCGGCGAGATTACTGTTCCGGGCAACACGCCGGAGCACGCCGAATGATGTCGGATGGCTAACATCTTCACGAGGGAGTACCTACGGGTACTCCCTCTTTTATGCTCAATCACCGGCAGACGTTCGTGGATGCACCGCGCCTATGGGAGGGAAGTAACCCTCACGGGGGTGGACCGAAAGATAAACCTGTCGGACAACCGGCCCACGGGAGTTTAGAATGGTCTAGGTGCCTACGCGCCCGATACAAGTGAATAAAGCCGAAGCTGCATCACAGCTTCGTCCTTTAAGCCCCGTCCTGTGAGGCGGGAAAGGAGGCCCACGTGGCAGATGAACATCGCACACGTGCAGTGATGGAGGCGGACGACATCTCAAGGTCGTTACGTCGAATCGCGCACGAAATTCTTGAACGTAATAAGGGCGGTGACGAGGTAGTTCTCCTCGGCATCCCGACGCGAGGTGTTCCTCTCGCTCATCGCCTCCATCATGCCCTTTCCATTGCTGGTGAAGGCCTTGATGTGCCAGTTGGCACCCTCGACATCACGATGTATCGCGACGACCTCGCTGCCCAGCCAACCCGCGCCATGGGGCCGACAGTCATCCCCTCGTGTGGACTTGGAGATAAGATCGTCGTTCTCGTCGACGATGTGATCTTCTCCGGGCGTACGATCCGGTCAGCTCTCGAAGCCATCTCCGATATTGATCGTCCACGTGCTATCCAACTCGCCGTTCTCGTCGACCGTGGGCATCGTGAACTTCCGATCCGTGCAGACTTCGTTGGAAAGAATCTTCCGACAGCGCGTGACGAACGTGTGAAGGTCGCGCTTCACGAGATCGACGGGCGCGACGGCGTCCTCATCGAGGAGGCCTGACACGTTGAAGCATCTCCTCTCCACCCATAACCTCAGCCGCGATGATGCGCTTTTGCTCTTGGACACAGCCGAAGCAATGGCGGCATCTCAATTGCGTACGATCAAGAAGTTGCCAGTTCTTCGTGGACGTACAGCGGCCACGTTATTCTTTGAAGATTCCACGCGAACCCGTCTCTCTTTTGAGACAGCAGCCAAGCGATTGTCGATGGATGTTATCTCGTTCTCGGCAAAAGGTTCCTCGCTCTCGAAGGGTGAGTCACTCAAGGACACTGCGCAGACGATCGTCGCGATGGGCGCTGAAGCGCTCATTGTTCGTCATCGCGCTTCGGGCGCCCCGCAAAGGCTTGCGGATACCGGTTGGGTCGATGTGCCGATCCTTAATGCTGGTGATGGCACCCATCAGCATCCCACGCAGGCACTCCTCGATGCGTTCACACTTCGTCGCCACTACACGACAGGTGGAAATAATCCGGCGCCAGCCGGCTCGGATCTGACGGGTGCACACGTCGTTATCGTCGGCGACATCCTTCATTCGCGCGTGGCCCGCTCGAATGTCCAGCTTATGACAACCCTCGGTGCCAAGGTCACGCTCGTCGGACCACCCACGCTTCTTCCCGTGGGGATGGACGATTGGCCGTGCACTGTTGTGTACAGCCTCGATGAGGCCATTGCAACGAAGCCTGATGCTGTCATGATGCTGCGTATCCAGCGTGAACGCATGAGCCACGGCGGTGGTGGCTTCTTCCCGTCGCCCCTGGAATACCATCGAGCTTTCGGCCTCAACGCTGCACGCTTAGCGGCTCTCGGCTCGGAGGCGATTGTTATGCATCCCGGCCCGATGAATCGCGGCCTCGAAATCACCGCCGAGGCGGCAGATTCACCACAATCCGTTGTTACTGAGCAGGTGTCGAATGGTATTTCCATCCGCATGGCCGCGCTCTATTTGCTGCTTGCACATGGTGAGGAGATCCAGTGACTGAATATCTGGTAAAAAAGGCTAACGTGCTCGGCGAGAACGTGGTTGATATCCACGTTCGCGACGGCGTGATCGTAGCCGTCGGGGACAATCTTGAAGCTGCCGGTGCGAAGGTTGTCGATGCTGAGGGCCTTATCGCTTTGCCGGGCCTTGTTGATCCTCATACGCATCTGCGTGAGCCCGGCCGCGAGGACTCGGAAACGGTGTTCACGGGGTCACAGGCTGCTGCAGCAGGTGGATACACCTGTGTCAATGCGATGGCGAATACGACTCCCGTACAAGATACAGCCGGCGTTGTCGAACAAGTTCGCAACCTTGGTATCGAGGCCGGATATGTGGATGTCTGCCCGGTGGGTGCCGTATCGAGTGGGCTTAAAGGCGAACATCTCGCTGAGCTTGGTGCAATGGCGGAATCGGATGCACGGGTACGGTATTTTTCTGACGATGGTATGTGCGTTTCCGATCCGGTGCTCATGCGCCGCGCGCTCGAATACGTCAAGTCTTTCGACGGGGTCGTAGCTCAGCACGCCCAAGATCCGCGTCTGACGGAAAACGCTCAAATGCACGAAGGTGATGTGTCAGCCGAGCTCGGTTTGGCGGGATGGCCGGCAGTCGCTGAGGAAGCCATCGTCGCACGCGATATCCTTCTAGCCCAGCATGTGGGGAGCCGGGTGCATATTCTCCATCTCTCCACTGCGGGATCGGTCGGGCTTGTTCGATGGGCGAAGCACCAGGGAATGCCCGTGACTGCCGAGGCCACGCCACACCATCTTTCCCTTGACCACACCGAAGCGCGCTCCTACGATCCGCGTTTCAAGGTAAACCCGCCGCTGCGCACGGCCGAGGATATTGAGGCACTTCGTCAGGGCGTTATCGATGGCACGATCGACGTCATCGGCACTGATCATGCACCCCATCCCGAAGAAGACAAGGATTGTGAGTGGGCTGCGGCAGCCAACGGAATGATCGGCCTGGAAACCGCATTGTCGGTGGTACAGCAGTCGCTCGTTGATCCCGGTCTCATCACGTGGGCAGACGTCGCTCGCCTCATGAGCTATGCGCCGGCGGCCCTCTGCCAGAACCCTGGCCAAGGACGACCGATCGAGGCCGGAGAGCCGGCCAATTTCTGCCTCCACGATCCGAAGGCAACGCGCGAGATCCACGGCAATGATTCCCATTCCAAATCAACAAATGCCCCGTGGGAAGGGCGAACACTACCAGGACGCATGATGTACACGTTCTACAAAGGCGTGCCAACACTCTGGAATGGCGAGCTTCGTTCAACGAGCGAGATTCACGACGAACGACGAACATTCGCCAGTGTCGAAAACGACGAAGGAGCAACAAAATGAGTACTCTCACCAACCAGGAACCGGCCCTCGTCGTTCTCGAAGACGGAACCGTCTTCGTCGGCAATGCCTACGGTGCCCGCGGGCGAACGCTCGGTGAAATCGTCTTCTCGACAGGAATGACGGGATACCAGGAAACGTTTACAGATCCTTCGTATCACCGTCAGATCATCGTGATGACGGCGCCGCACATCGGTAATACTGGCGTGAATACGGAAGATCCCGAATCGGCACAGTACTGGGCAGCGGGTGTCGTCGTTCGTGATCCTGCACGCCGTACCTCCAATTGGCGTGCGACAGGTGATCTAGAGTCCTCGCTCGCCGAGCAGGGCATCGTGGGGATCTCTGATGTCGATACGCGAGCGCTCACGCGGCATCTGCGAGAACAGGGTGTCATGCGCGCTGGTATTTTCTCGGGATCGGCCCTGCCAGCAGGTGCAGCCGAACGCAATCCAGCTGCTCTTGAGGTACTTCTCAACCTCGTGCGTGAACAGCCGGCTATGGCCGGCGCAAACCTTGCCGTGGAAGTTTCTACTGACGAAGCCTACGTGATTGAGCCGGGTGGAAAGCCTCGCGCAACGGTTGTTGCCGTCGATCTGGGAATTAAGGCGCGCACGCCTCAACAGCTCGCTGAGCGCGGCGCCCGGGTGATCGTCGTTCCGGCAAACGTCACTCTTGCGCAAATTGAGTCGTACGAACCTGACGGCGTATTTTTCTCCAACGGTCCAGGCGATCCCGAGGCAGCAACAACCGAAGTTGACCTCCTTCGAGGTGTGCTTGATGCCGGATACCCCTTCTTCGGAATTTGCTTCGGCAACCAGCTCCTTGGCCGAGCACTCGGCTACGGAACCTACAAGCTCGATTACGGCCACCGAGGCGTCAATCAGCCGGTGCTCGACCGCTCCACAGGCAAAGTGGAGATAACGGCGCACAACCACGGCTTCGCCGTGGACGCCCCGCTTGAAGGTGCAAGCGTGTCACCGTATAAGGACGGGCACTTTGGGCGCGTCGAAGTTTCCCACATCGGCCTGAATGACGATGTCGTTGAAGGCCTCTCGTGCCTCGACATCCCGGCTTTCTCAGTGCAGTACCACCCGGAGGCTGCGGCTGGACCGCACGACGCCTCGTATCTCTTTGATCGTTTTATGGACATGATGGTGACCCGGCGCGCTGCCGGCGGAAAGGACGAGGCCTGATGCCACGCCGTAACGATATTTCTTCAGTTCTCGTCATTGGCTCGGGGCCGATCGTCATTGGCCAGGCATGCGAGTTTGACTATTCGGGAACTCAGGCATGCCGAGTGCTGCGCGAAGAAGGTTTGCGCGTCATCCTCGTCAATTCCAACCCGGCGACGATCATGACCGATCCGGAGATGGCGGATGCAACCTACATCGAGCCGATCACTCCGGATGTTGTCGAGCAAGTCATTGCGAAAGAACGCCCGGACGCACTCCTCCCCACCCTCGGAGGCCAAACCGCTCTCAACACCGCGATGGCTCTTGTCGAGAACGGCGTGCTCGAGAAGTACGGCGTCGAGCTTATTGGCGCGCGTGCCGAAGCTATTTCCAAGGGCGAGGATCGCGACGAATTCAAGAAGGTCGTCGAGGAATGTGGCGCGGAATCGGCCCGATCGGTTATCTGTCACACGATGGATGAATGTCTTGAGGCGGCCGAGGATCTCGGATACCCCCTCGTTGTGCGCCCGTCGTTTACGATGGGTGGCCTTGGATCGGGATTCGCGTACACGCCCGACGATCTTCGTCGTATCGCAGGACAGGGCCTGCACTACTCTGCCACGACGGAAGTGCTTCTCGAAGAGTCCATCCTCGGATGGAAAGAATACGAGCTCGAGATCATGCGCGACCAGGCCGATAACGTCGTCGTCGTCTGTTCTATCGAGAACGTCGATCCGGTCGGCGTTCATACGGGTGACTCCATCACGGTAGCGCCTGCTCTCACTCTCACCGACCGTGAGTACCAGCGCCTTCGCGACATTGGTATTGCGATTATCCGCGCTGTTGGTGTGGATACTGGCGGCTGTAACATTCAGTTTGCTGTAGACCCCGCGACGGGGCGTGTCATCGTTATCGAGATGAATCCCCGTGTGTCGCGATCCTCGGCGCTTGCGTCGAAGGCTACGGGCTTCCCGATTGCGAAGATCGCTGCCCGGCTCGCAGTGGGGTACACGCTTGATGAGATTCCTAACGACATCACGGGGTCCACGCCTGCCTCCTTCGAGCCGACCCTCGACTATGTCGTCGTTAAGGTGCCGCGTTTTGCGTTTGAGAAGTTCCCGGACGCCGATGCCACCCTCACGACCACGATGAAGTCTGTGGGTGAGGCCATGGCACTTGGCCGTAACTTCACTGAGGCTCTCAATAAGGCGATGCGCTCGATCGACAAGAAGGGCTCCGTCTTCCACTGGCAGGGTGAGGCTCCCTCTGGTGACGAGGTGCGTGACCTGCTCAAGTGTGCTGCGACACCAACGGAAGGACGCCTTGTCCAGGTTCAGCAGGCACTGCGCGGCGGTGCAAGTGTTGAGGAGGTCTTTGAGGCGACGAAGATCGACCCGTGGTTCGTCGACCAGATCGCCCTGATCAACGAGGTTGCTGAACTCGTTGCCCAGGGTGAGGCTGTCACGCCTGAGGCTCTGAGGCTCGCGAAGCGGCACGGATTCTCTGATGCTCAGATCGCTCACATTCGTGGGATCAGCGAGGAGGCCGTGCGCCAGATCCGGTGGGCTTACGGTTTGCACCCGGTGTACAAGACAGTTGATACGTGCGCCGCGGAATTTGCGGCGAAAACGCCCTACCACTACTCGAGTTACGACGAGGAAACGGAAGTTGCGCCTCGCGAGCGCCCGGCCATCATCATCCTTGGTTCGGGGCCAAATCGAATCGGCCAGGGCATCGAGTTCGATTACTCCTGTGTTCACGCGAGTGGGACGCTTGCGGCCGAGTACGACACGGTGATGATCAACTGTAATCCGGAGACGGTTTCGACGGATTACGACATTTCTTCACGTTTGTACTTTGAGCCTTTGACATTTGAGGATGTTGTCGAGGTGTATTTGGCGGAGAAGGCTGCGGGCCCAGTTGCGGGCATGCTTGTGCAGCTCGGTGGCCAGACTCCGCTTTCTTTGGCGAAGGATCTTGAACGGGCTGGGGTCCCGATTATTGGGACGAGCCCTGCAGCGATTGACGCTGCTGAGGATCGTGCGCACTTTGGCGCTGTGCTTTCTGAGGCTGGGCTCCATGCGCCGGCGTATGGCACTGCGACGAGCGACGCGCAGACAATCGAGATTGCTAACCGCATTGGGTATCCCGTGCTTGTGCGCCCCTCGTATGTGTTGGGTGGGCGCGGCATGGAGATTGTCTATTCGGAGAATCAGCTACGTGAGTATCTCGCCCGTCATGAGACGTCACGTACGGATGCCTCGCGTAAGGCGGCGCCGCTCCTTGTCGATCGATTCCTCGATGCTGCTATCGAGATCGATGTGGATGCCCTCTATGACGGTGAGGAGCTCTACCTCGGTGGCGTTATGGAGCACATTGAGGAGTGCGGTATCCATTCGGGAGATTCTGCGTGTGTCCTGCCTCCTTTGACTCTTTCTCGCAAGGTGATCAACGATATTCGTGAGGCGACTCTCGCGATCGCTCAGGGCGTGGATGTACGAGGGCTTCTCAATATCCAGTTCGGTCTCATGAACGACATCTTGTACGTCATTGAGGCCAATCCTCGTGCTTCGCGCACGGTGCCGTTTGTTTCTAAGGCGACGGGTGTTCCGCTTGCGCGTGCTGCTGCGTGGATTATGGCGGGCAAGTCGATCGCCACGTTGCGCAGCGAGGGGATGCTTCCTGTGCACGATGCGGCTGTCATCGATCTTGATTCGGCGATTGCTGTGAAGGAAGTTGTGCTGCCGTTTAAGCGGTTCCAGACTCGTGGTTCGCGCGTTGTCGATACGATCCTCGGCCCTGAGATGCGTTCGACGGGTGAGGTGATGGGCTTTGCACATACCTTCCCGGTGGCTTTTGCTAAGTCGCAGGATGCGGCATACGGCGGTTTGCCGGATTCTGGTGTCGTTTTTGTGTCGGTGGCCGATCGCGATAAGGGCTCGATTATCTTCCCGATTCTTCAGCTTGTTGAGATGGGCTTCGAGGTTTACGCGACGTCGGGAACTGCGGCTGTTCTCAAGCGTTATGGTGTGCCAGCGCGCGCTGTGCGTAAGGATTCAGAGGGTCGTGGCCCGAACGGCGAGCCGACGATCATCGATCTCATCCTTGCTGACGAGGTTGATATGGTGCTCAATACTCCTGATACGCGCCAGTCCCGTAAAGATGGGTACGCGATTCGCGCTTCGACGACTGCGGCTGACAAGCCGATCGTGACGACTGTCCAGGAATTTGGTGCGGCCGTTCAGGCTATTGCTGCGCGTCGTAAGGAGAAGTTCACGGTGATGAGCCTGCAAGAGCATGATGCTGAGCGCCTTGCGAGGGTGGGGGAGTGAGAAGCGTGATTGAGACGACGAATACCCCTGGTTTCGGCGATCGGGTGTACGAGCGCATGACTCGTCTTGGGCCTGTATGCGTGGGGATTGACCCACATAAGGGCCTGCTCGATGCGTGGGATTTGGATGATACAGCTCACGATCTTCGCGAGTTCGGTTTGCGTACGGTTGATGCCTTGTGGGAGGGCGCTGCGGCATTTAAGCCGCAGTCCGCTTTCTTTGAGCGGCATGGTTCGGCGGGTATCCGGGCGCTTGAAGATACTCTCGATGCTTGCCGTCAAGCCGGCGTTCCCGTGATTCTGGACGTCAAGCGGGGCGATATCGGTTCGACGATGGATGGGTATGCCGACGCGTATCTGTCGGGGAGTTTGCGTAGCGACGCCTTCACGGTTTCGCCGTATCTCGGACCGAGCTCGATCGAGCCGACGGCGCGCCGTGCGGTGCGCGGAGGGCAAGGACTTTTCGTCTTGGCTTTGACTTCTAACCCTGAGGGGAAGGAAGTTCAACATGCAGGTGAGCCGGGCGATAGTGTGGCCGGCCGGGTTGTGAGGGCTGTCGCCGGTTGGAATAGGGAACTGGCCCCCGATTCGATCGGTCCCTGTGGAATTGTCATCGGAGCGACGATCGGACATGCAGCGCGCGATCTCGGTATCGACCTGAGTGAGTTCCCCGGCTTGTTTCTTGCTCCTGGGATCGGGGCCCAGGGAGCAGGTGGCGAGGAGATCCGTGAGGTTTTCGGAGGTGCGCGTCAACGTGTTCTCGCCTCGGCGTCGCGATCCGTGCTTCGGGGAGGTCCGAGTGCAGCCGGTTTGCGCGAGGCACTCGACCGTACTCGTGATGTGGTTTCTGGTGCGGTGGGCTGATGATTTTGGCGAGACCATAAGAAAACGACACGCCTTCGTGACCACATTCTGAAATTTCCCAATTTACGCAGATGTATCCGGTGAGGCCGCTACCAGCGGTTTTACCGGATATATCTATTTACCCGCGAAATCGTAGGGCTAAAGATGCAGCGAAAAGACAAATTCTGGGCTATAAAGAGCAGAGAGTCGTCTGCATCA
Organism: Arcanobacterium haemolyticum; assembly: GCA_021532125.1. Lineage (GTDB taxonomy): Bacteria > Actinomycetota > Actinomycetes > Actinomycetales > Actinomycetaceae > Changpingibacter > Changpingibacter haemolyticus_A. The sequence continues at coordinate 346,671 of JADYUX010000002.1, read as the reverse complement.
CGCTTGATGATTCCACTGAGTCCGCACAGCAAGAAGGAGATTGCCATGGCGCTTCCTACACTTACTCCCGAACAACGGGCCGCAGCACTGGAGAAGGCCGCCGTTGCCCGTCAGCGGCGTGCAGAATTCAAGCGCGACCTCAAGAGCGGCAAGATTTCGCTCTCGAAGGCGCTTGATATGGCGAAGGACGACGAAGTCCTCGGCAAGCTTCGTGTTTCAGCGCTGCTGGGTTCGCTTCCCGGTATTGGTGCTGCAAAGTCGAAGCACATTATGGAACAGGTAAAGATTTCTGAGTCCCGTCGTGTTGCAGGCCTTGGCCCGCATCAGCGTGACGCGCTTATTAAGCAGTTCGGCTGAACCATCGACGCCGTGAACTGCCCACACACCGAAACATGGTGTGTGGGCAGTTTGCTTGGATCGCTGTCGACGACAGGGTAGGTCGTAGATGCTGTGGGGCGAGTGTGGCACTATGGGTGCCATGAGTGATGTGAATACCCATGTAGGGCGTGCATTTGTTGTGGCCGGCCCCTCAGGAGTAGGTAAGGGGACCGTCCTCGCCGAAGTCATGAAGCGCGCCCCCGAGTGTTGGCTGTCGATTTCGGCGACAACTCGCGCCCCACGCCCCGGCGAAGTGGATGGCACACACTATTTTTTTGTCTCCGACGACGAATTTGACCGTTTGGTTGCTGACGGTGACATGCTTGAGTGGGCGGTGGTTCACGGCAAACATCGATATGGAACTCCGCGTCAGCCTGTTCTCGATGCAATTGAAGCTGGAAAAGTCGTTATCCTCGAAGTAGATCTGGATGGTGCTCGTCAGATTCGTTCGACGATGCCGGAGGTGTCCCAAGTCTTTATCGCCCCTCCATCGTGGGAGGAGCTTGAGAGTCGTCTTCGAGGGAGGGCAACAGAATCTGAGGATCAGGTACGTCGTCGTTTGGAAACGGCAACGACAGAACTTGCGGCTGAAAGCGAATTTGATATCGTCGTCGTCAACGACACCGTGGCACGTGCCACGGATAAGCTCCTGCACATCTTCGGAATAACACAGTAGAATTAAGGCTTGCACGCCGACTGAAGAGGTATTACATGTTCGGAACAGTTCCGCAGCCTGAGGGCATTACAAATCCGCCAATCGATGATCTTCTCGAGCGCGTGGATTCTAAGTATGCTCTGGCAGTTTATGCAGCTAACCGCGCACGTCAGATCAACTCCTACCGTCAGGAGATGAAGCGCGGCGATGGCAGCATCACTCATTTCGGTCCGCTGGTTGAAGCTGGCCCGGAGGATAAGCCTCTGTCGATCGCACTTGAAGAAGTAGCGGCTGGGAAGATCGAGTGGAGCACACAAGCCGAGTAACCGGAATTCGGGCCTCCCAGATGGGAGGCCCTTTCCGTGTAGTCGTCGGTGTTACCGGCGGAATTGCGGCCTATAAGTCGTGCATACTGGTGCGCGAGTTGAAAAAGGCCGGCGTGGATGTGGACGTCGTCCCAACGCGCGCTGCTTTGGGCATGGTTGGACGTACCACATGGGAAGCATTAAGTGGGCACCCTGTGTACACCGATGTCGACGACGATGCATCGGGTGTCGCCCATGTGCGATACGGTCAGAACGCGGATCTTGTTGTCGTAGCACCAACGACGGCGAATACGTTGGCCAAGATTCGTGCAGGCTTTGCCGATAACCTTCTCACGTCGACGATCATTGCCGCGCGTTGTCCTGTGATCCTCGTGCCAGCGATGCACACGGAGATGTGGCTCAATCCCGCTACGGTGGAGAACGTGAGTGTTCTTCGCGAGCGGGGCGTGACCGTCGTTGAGCCTGCCGTTGGTCGATTGACTGGACCAGATTCCGGCCCTGGCCGGATGCCTGAACCGGAAGACATAGCGCGCATTGTCCTTGCCCGTTTGGCGGAGATGGCCGCTAAAACCGGCACAGAGGGAACACCGCAGACCCCTCAGGATCTGCGCGGAATGTCCATCGTTATCAGTGCGGGCGGAACGCGTGAAGCAATCGATCCGGTGCGTTTTCTTGGCAACCGCTCCACGGGTTCGTTCGGAATTCATATCGCTAACGCCGCCCACGAGCGAGGCGCACAGGTTACGCTCGTCGCTGCAAACATCGACGAATCCTTGCTCAGTCAGGTAACCGGCGCCTCGATACGCCGGGTTGTCAGTGCGGCAGATCTCTCTCGTGTGATGCATGAGGAGGCCACTCGTGCCGACGTTGTCATCATGGCCGCGGCTGTGGCAGATTTCCGACCGGCTGAGGCAAGCGATGTTAAGCACAAGAAGAATGACGCAATCTGGACGCTTGAGCTCATAGAAAATCCTGACATTCTTGCCGATCTTGCGGCTCACCGTCCTCACAATGGTCAAATCGTCGTCGGCTTTGCCGCTGAAACTGGAGACGATCACGCGAGCGTCCTTGAATACGGTAGGCGGAAGGCCGCAAAGAAGGGCGCCGACCTCATGGTGATCAACGAGGTGGGCACCGCTAAAGGATTTGGGGAGATCGACACCTCGATCTCGATTATTGATTCCCAAGGGCATACGCTCGGCTCTGGCCAAGGCCCGAAAGCTCACGTAGCGCATGTCGTCTTGGATGCGATTAGCCGCATTCCGCAGGCGCAGAACCTGCCAGATAGAGGAGAGTAATGTACCGTCAGCCCTTCACGTCCGAATCAGTGACAGAAGGTCATCCCGACAAGGTATGTGACAAGATTTCAGATACGATTCTTGACGCCTTGTTAGCTGAAGACCCTCGTGCTCGCGTAGCCGTCGAGACGATGGCGACGACCGGACTCATCCACGTCGCTGGCGAAGTGACAACTGATGCCTATGTTGAGATTCCGCAGATGGTCCGCGACACCATTTGCGAGATCGGGTACACCTCCTCAGCCGTTGGTTTCGACGGGCGCTCATGCGGCGTTACGCTCTCCATTGGCCAGCAATCGCCCGATATCGCGGGTGGCGTAGGCCGTTCTCTTGAAGCGCGCGAATCGGGAGCCGTTGATCGTTTCGACGAGCAGGGCGCCGGCGATCAAGGCCTCATGTTCGGCTATGCGACGAACGAGACGCGGACGCTCATGCCTGCCCCGATCCAGCTCTCACATCGGCTCGCTGAGCGCCTCACGGCTGTGCGTAAGGATGGCGTTGTTCCCGGCCTGCGGCCTGACGGAAAGACTCAGGTCACAATCGCATACGAGAATGACAAGCCTGTTGCTATCGATACAGTTGTCATCTCCACCCAGCACGATCCCAACATGGATCAGGCCTGGTTGACGACGGCACTGCGCGACAACGTCCTTGAACCGGTCCTTGAGGCTGAAGATGTTGCCTTGTCAACCGAGGATCTCCGGCTACTTGTCAATCCCTCTGGCAACTTCGTCATTGGCGGCCCAATGGGGGACGCGGGTTTGACTGGTCGAAAAATTATCGTCGATACCTACGGTGGCATGGCGCGCCACGGTGGCGGCGCATTCTCTGGGAAAGACCCATCGAAGGTTGATCGTTCGGCTGCATACGCCGCCCGATGGGTCGCGAAGAATGTCGTTGCTGCAGGATTGGCTGCACGTTGTGAAATTCAGGTGGCTTACGCGATTGGTCGCGCCCACCCGGTTTCCGTGCGAGTTGAGACTTTCGGCACGCAGACTCAGCCTCTCGATCGCATTGAGAACGCGGTGCATAAGGTGTTCGATCTGCGCCCGGCAGCAATTATTGAGCAGCTCGATCTGCTCAGGCCGATTTATGCGAAAACCGCAGCCTACGGTCACTTCGGCCGAGAGCTTCCCGAATTTACGTGGGAAGCAACCAATAAGGTCGACGAACTTCTGCGAGCACTCTAAACCGCAATAGTCGAGAGCGTGTGCCTGCGCCTCGTGGATCGTCGTTCGCATGGCGGCACTGCTCATCTTGTCGCTGGCCTACGTTAGCGTTGGAGACATGAACGAGAACGTGCCCGGGCTTGGACATCTGCCCGAATTAGGGAGCCAAGAAGCTCTGTTGCCGCTGGGTACCTCACCTCGTGAAATTCATTCCGAGGTTGAGGAACCGGTGGCGCACGTCCACGTAGAGATGCCTGTTCCGCACATGGATCGGGTATTCGATTATCTCGTTCCGCCGAAGTTAGCGGAGAAAGCTGTTGTCGGGGCTCGCGTTGCCGTCGAGGTGGGTTCTCAACGTGTCAGCGGATACATCATTGGGCGCGATTCGATGACTGACCGTTCCGGTGCGTTGCGGCCCCTCACGCGAGTAGTGTCGCCCGTCCCGGTGCTCACGCCGGCGATCTATGAACTCTGTAAGGCCGTCGCATCCCGGCAGATTTGTCCGGTGGGAGATGTCCTGCGGCTCGCCGTGCCTGGCCGTCACGCTCGTGCTGAAGCCGCCTTCAATGACGCGGTGCGTCCAATTCGCTCGACGATCGCCCCACCAGATAATTCGGGGTATTGGGGAAGCTACCGAGGCGGTGGAGAGTTCATTGAATCGCTCGCAGCAGGGAGAAGCCCGCGTCGCTTGTGTGTCACGTTGCCGGGCCCGGCAGGTTCGTCGTCGCAACTAGCAATCGCATGCGCCGCTACGTTATCCAGCGGCCGCTCGGTCATCATCACCCTTCCCAGCTCCCGCGCCGCAGCGAAACTCCACGCACAGATGGATCGAGTTTTTCCCGGGCGCGTGGCTTATCTCGCCTCTGAGTCGCGTCAAGAAGTGCGGTATACAGAGTTTCTTCGAGTGCTCCATGGTGACGCGACGATCGTCGTCGGCACGCGCGCGAGTGTCTGGGTACCGGCACGCAACCTTGGCCTCATGATCGTCGTCGACGATGCCGCTCCTGCGTTGCGGGAACAGCGGTCGCCCCATTGCGAAACCCGCGACGTTGCATACATGCGTGCCCGCCACGAAAATGCCGGTCTGCTCATCTATTCGTCGTATGTGAGCGAACAATCGGCAGCCCTCGTTGCGAGGGGAGCCCTCAAGGTGCTCGCGGCAACTCCGGAATCCATACGGCAAGCTGTTCCTCGTGTGAGTAGTCCAGAGCAGTGGAACCACGACGAGTCTTCTTGGTCGAGAATCCCGGAGGCAGCTTTTTCGCTCGTACGCTCGTCACTAGAACGGGGTCCCGTGCTCGTCGTCGTCCCTCGCGCCGGGTACATTCCCCAACTTGCGTGCGCATCGTGCGGGGCCTTAGCGACGTGCAGCGTATGTGGAGGCAACCTCGCTATCACGGTGCCCGGGCAGGCGCCAACCTGCTCGCGATGCGGTGCGCGCAATCCCTGGCAATGCGACGAATGTGGCGGTGGGAATCTCCGCAGCACCCGAATCGGGTCGCATCGCACGGCCGAAGAAATCGGCAAAGCATTTCCCGGTGTCGGAATCATGCTTTCCAGCTCGCGTAGTCCTGATGGGATCATCGAATCGGTGTCGAACAAGCCGAGAATCGTCGTCGCAACGCCAGGAGCCGAACCTGCTGCCGAGGGGGGATACGCGGCGGCCCTCGTTCTCGATTCGCGTTTTCTTCAGGGAACAGGGCTTGGCTCAGAAACACAGTTCCTCCGCCTCGTCACGAGAATCATCATGCGAGTTCGCTCGGCGCGCTACGGTGGGCACGTCATGTTTGCCGGAGGAATATCGCCGGAAGCACTCTCCGTCTTGTCATCGTGGTCCTTAGAAACGACGGGCACGTCCCTCTTTGAGGAACGTGAGGCCCTCGCTCTTCCTCCTGCCGAGCGGTGGGTTGCAGTCTCGGGTGATATTCGTGATGTCCGGCGATATGTCGCCACTGTACGTACTCTCATGAATGAGGCAGGAGCGGCGCCTTCCCAGCCTCTCCTCACCTCGCCTGCAGAATCACTACTTTCCGGTGGCGTACACCAGCTCACGCCCGACCTCGCCCTCATCGGGCCTGTAACCGTTGGCGACGACGAGCGTCTGTATCTCCGTTTTTCCCTCGCCAACAGCGCACGGATATCCGGGATACTCGCTGCGGCCCATCGTGAATACTCGGCAAAAGGATTAGGAAAACCACTTCGTATCGAAGTCGATCCCCCAATGTGACAAGGGCGGCAAGCTCCACGGCAAAGTGCCCGCCCGCAACTCACACCACCGCACCAAGTACACTTAATCCGTGCGTATTCTTTTTGCTGGAACACCAGAGGTTGCTCTTCCCTCTCTTAAGCGTTTACTTGCCGATGGGCACGACGTAGCGGCGGTCCTCACGCGCGCGCCCGCACCCGTTGGCCGCAAACGGATCCTCACACCGTCCGCCGTGGGGGAGTACGCGGAAAGTGTGGGAATCCCCGTGCTTACCCCGTCAACGCTCAAAGATGAGCAGATCAACCAGCAGATTCGTGAGCTGGCTCCTCAAGCTGTTGCCGTCGTCGCATACGGCCTGCTCATTCCGGAATCGCTCCTCACAGTCCCCACACACGGCTGGATCAATCTGCACTTCTCTCTCTTGCCGTCATGGCGCGGTGCTGCGCCCGTCCAGTACGCCATAGCTGGCGGCGACGACATCACGGGAGCATCGACGTTCCGCATTGAGAAGGGTCTCGACACTGGCCCGGTGCTCGGGCAACTCACTGAAGAAATTCATGAGAACGACACCGCTGGCGATCTTCTTGAGAGGCTGTCGCTCTCGGGAGCTGATTTACTTTCACGAACGCTCGAACTCCTTGCCAGCGGCCGGGCACAGGCGATACCGCAGCGTGGCGACGTCTCGCTTGCGCCGACGATTACAACCGCAGATGCCCAAGTGAATTGGGAGAATCCAGCGGTAGCGATCGACCGCCAGATACGCGCCCACACTCCAGCTCCGGGCGCGTGGACAACTCTTAACGGCGCCCGCGCCAAACTCGGCCCCGTACGGCTTCGTCCCGACGTCACCGATCTTGCGCCCGGCGAGATACGCGGAACCGTAGTTGGAACTGGAAGCCACGGAGTCGAGCTTGGTCGGATATCGCCACCCGGCAAAAAAGAGATGGACGCAGCCGCGTGGTCACGCGGAGCCCGGCTACCAGAAGGCACGCGATTCGAATGGAAGGAAAGCTGATGCCGACGAACACGTGGCACCCTCGTCGCCAATCCTCCGATCCGGCGCGCCTCGTCGCATGGGATGTCCTTCGAGCAGTGGATGAAGACGGCGCCTACGCGAATATAGTTCTGCCGCGAGCTATTCGCGAGGCGGGGCTCCGTCGCCTCGATGCAGCTTTCGCCACCAACCTCTGCTACGGCACCTTGCGGATGCGTGGGCGGTGGGACGCGATCATCGCCCGCTGCGTTCAGGGGCGTGACATCTCAGAAATCGATCCTCCTGTCATGGATCTTCTTCGTATGGGGTGCCAGCAGTTGCTCGGCCTCCAGACTCCGCCACACGCGGCAATCAACGAAACTGTTGCTATTGCACGCAACGAATTCAGCCAATCAATCGGTGGTTTTGTTAATGCAGTTCTGCGGCGTGTCACGGAAAAGAGCGACGATTGGCACGAGCTGCTGAAAAAGTCGAGTGCCTCGGAGCGTGAATTTGAGGCGATGTGGTACTCACATCCGCGCTGGGTTGTCGACATCCTGGAGGAGTCGCTCATCGCCTCAGGCCGTGTACCGGGCGACCTTGGCTCGGTACTAGCCGCGGATAATGAGCCAGCCCGCGTGGCTCTCGTCCCTCGTGATATCACGAAGCGGCAGCTCATCGATGCGATCGAACAACGCCGTTGGGATTGTGAAGACGGTGTTCTCATGCCGAATGCTGTGCTCATTTCGGCAGGTGATCCCGGGCGGTTGGCTCCGATTCGCCGTGGTGATGCCGGTGTCCAGGATGAGGGGAGCCAGCTCATTGCTGCGATCCTTGCCCATGCTCCGCTCTCGGGGCCGGATCGTCTGTGGCTGGACATGTGCGCTGGTCCGGGCGGGAAAACCGCCACGTTAGCGTCGTATGCCGCGAACCGCGGGGCCGAGATTCATGCGAATGAGCCGCACCCACATCGTTTGGACCTCGTTGCCCAAGCGGTTGAGCCCTGGGAGGATATCGTTGCGCTACGTGAAGGTGACGGACGCGACCTCGGCAAAGACGAGCCTGAATCCTACGATCGTATTCTTGTGGACGCGCCGTGTTCAGGTCTGGGAGCGTTGCGTCGGCGCCCAGAGGCCCGCTGGCGCAAGTCGGCGAGTGACATTGACGAGCTCGTGTCTTTGCAGGGTGAGCTTCTTGCTTCGGCGTTTGCCGCTCTCCGTCCAGGTGGCATGCTTGTCTATTCCACGTGTTCACCTGTCCCTGCTGAAACTCGCGGCGTCGTGGAGGCGTTCCTCGCATCGGAACCGAGGGCTTCCATCGTCGATGCCGCCCCCGTGGCCGTTGAGGTCGCGCTGCGGGAGGTTCCGAGCCACGACGGCATGATCCAACTGTGGCCCGATACCGACGAAACGGATGCCATGTTTATCGCCCTTCTGACGAAAGACGCCTAAGGTCCCATTTTCCGTGTTCTGATTCTCTTTCCGCCCCAATTTCATTATTCGTCATGTGTATGAGCTTTCTTTCTCCGGGAAGAAAGCCGATAGGATGTCATCATGAGCATCGTTATTTCACCGTCAATTCTCAACTGCGATTTTGGCCATTTGGCTGACGAACTTGGCAAGATTTCCAATGCGGACTTCACGCACGTGGACATCATGGATAACCACTTCGTCCCGAATCTTGCGTTGGGGCTTCCGCTTGCAGAATCTGCGGTGAAGTACTCTCCGGTGCCGGTCGATGCACATCTCATGATCGAGAATCCTGACCATTGGGCACCCGTGTATGCGGAGTTGGGTTGTGCGTCGGTGACGTTCCACGCCGAGGCGGCGCAGGCACCCGTCCGTTTGGCACGTGAACTGCACAAGATGAACGTGCGTGCTTCGCTCGCTTTGCGCCCGGCAACTCCCATCGAGCCGTATATCGATATCCTCGCAGAGTTTGACCAGATTCTCGTCATGACCGTCGAGCCTGGTTTTGGTGGGCAATCATTCCTCGACTCGATGCTTCCGAAGATTGAGCGCACTCGTGCGGCAATTCGGGATGCCGGCCTGGACGTATGGATTCAGGTAGACGGTGGAATTTCGCGATCGACGATTGAGCGTGCCGCTGAAGCCGGAGCTAACAACTTCGTCGCAGGTTCTGCTGTCTTTGCCGCGGAAGATGCTTATGCGGAAGTTGATGCCCTTCGCGCGTTGGCGAGTAAGCACACTCACTGATCGTATCGCGGGGTCATAGCCGGGCGTAAGTGTGGGCTGTGACTCCGATTTTCCAGTAATAGGTCACTGGATGTTGAGGGAGCTGTTGAGCGCGATTTTACCGCTGTGACCTCGGTAGTTGCCGACAACCGCGCACGTGGGTGCGAGATGCGGTCTGTGGGAATTTCTGTGAAAGGCTTGCGGTAGCGGTTCCTGTCTGGAAATCTTGACTTCAAGATAATCGCAGGTGCTCGACGTCACGTTCGCAACCTGGTGCTCACGGCCTTGGTAGCCGAAAGCTCGCCCGGGCGTGGGGGTTACGTGAATATTGTCGATGAGGAAGGGGCCCAGCAATGGCACAAGTTTTTATGTATGCCGCTTTGGGTGTGTATTTTGCTGGGATGCTGGCGCTGGGGTACATCGCGTATAAGCGAACGAATACCCATGAGGACTACATGCTCGGCGGGCGCCAGCTGCATCCTTGGGTTGCGGCGTTGTCTGCTGGTGCATCGGATATGTCGGGATGGCTCATCATGGGCTTACCCGGTGCGATCTACGCGACTGGTCTTATCGAATCATGGATCGCAATTGGCCTCTCTATTGGTGCTTTTCTCAACTGGAAGTTCGTTGCACCACGGTTAAGGGCATATTCCGAAGTTGCGAAAAACTCGATCACTGTTCCGGGATATTTTGAGAATAGGCTCCGGGATTCTTCGCGTTCGCTTCGCATCGTTTCTTCCCTTATTATTCTCATATTCTTTACGCTTTATGTTTCGTCGGGCATGGTCGCCGCTGGAGTCTTTTTCGAGAGTTCCTTCAATGGCAATTACATCGTCGGAATGCTGATCGTCGTCGTTATCGCCTTGATCTACACCTTCTTTGGAGGTTTCTTAGGGGCTTCGCTCACCGATGTTGCCCAGGGAGTCCTCATGATGGTGGCGCTCGGTGTTGTTCCTGTGGTTTCTGTTATTTCTATCGGCGGTATTGGCGAAACTGCGACAACCATCAACACCGTGGCACACGGCAACTTGTCATTCTTTGGCAGTCCTGACCTCGCGACGAGTGCTGTTATCCTCACAATTGTTTCCGGGCTCGCTTGGGGGCTGGGATACTTCGGTCAGCCGCATATCGTCGTGCGATTTATGGCATTGCGGAATCCTGGTGAGGCAAAGAGCGCACGTCGTGTCGGCATGAGTTGGATGGTTATTTCACTCACGTGTGCGGTCTTGTCTGGTCTTGTGGGAATCGCGTATTTCTATTCGCGGAATGAAACGCTGCCGAACCCTGAGACTGTCGTCCTCAAGATGGCTCAACTCTTGCTGCATCCTTTCATTGCTGGACTGGTTCTCGCGGCTGTCCTCGCGGCGATTATGAGTACATTCGCAAGCCAACTCATTGTCTCGTCGTCAGTCCTCGTGGAAGATCTTTATCGCGTATCGACAAAGTCGGAACCAAGCCAGAAGAAACTTGTTCTGCTCGGTCGCCTCGCTGTCCTCGCTGTTGCGGTCGTTGCGTTAATTCTTGCGCTGAACCCGTCGGATTCTATTCTCGGGCTTGTGAGTTTCGCTTGGGCTGGTTTTGGTGCCTCGTTCGGTCCAATCACGATTCTGAGTTTGTATTGGCGTAAGCTCACGAATTGGGGCGCCTTGGCGGGCATGGTCGTTGGTGCAGTAACCGTCTTTGCCTGGGATGCCCTTGATACCGGCCTTTACGAACTTGCCCCGGCCTTCGTCGCTGCGACAATTGCCGCGTGGGTTGTCAGCGTTGCGACGTATAAGAAGAACGAGGAAATTGAGAGCGAATTTAGTGATATGACGAGAATGGTTGACGAATCGCGTTAATCTCTCGACGTATGCACGATGCCCCTGCGGTGAGGCTGCCGAGCTAGCCTCGTCACGGGGGCATCCGTCATATTCATAGCTAAAATAGAAGGAGATGATTCGGGTGCCATGAATCCGTGGGAGGGATCATGTTCAAACGATTGGGGCGCGGCGTTGCGGCCCATCCGTGGACGGTCGTCGTTATCTGGATTGCCGTCACGCTCCTCGCTATCGTAGCGATGTCGTCGGGCTTTGGATACGGGGGCTTGTTCTCGCGCACGGCTACGTCAGACTTCGTCGTCCCAGGCTCCGAATCAGAGAAAGTCACGAAACTGACGGGAAGCGACGTCGACGACGAAGTGAGCATCCCTATCGTCGTTGAGGGCGCGAGCCCCGATGCGCAGGCGGCCGAGTTTGCGAACTCTCACCGTGATGAACTGGCGGTGAGTGGGGTGGAGACTGTCCTTGATCCCTTCGTTCCGGGACTGCCCGAGCAACAGGCACAGGCTCTTCTCGCCACTGATGGGTCAGGGTGGGTCTACCTCATCAATCTCAGGGAGGGCTTGAACGACGAGGAACGAACCCAGTTCCATGACGAACTCACCGATGCTCTTGGGCGTCTTAACGATGAGATGGCAAGCTCGATAGGCGGAACGGCTACGGAGGTATCGCAGACGTCTATTGCCGATTCGATCATGGGTCTCATCCGCTCCGATCTTGTCAGGGGCGAATCGTTGAGCCTGCCCGTTGCGGCGCTCCTCATGGTCGTCGTTTTCGGTGGATTGCTGGCGGCATGTATGCCTCTTGTCGGAGCGGTCACGGCAATTCTTATCGGGCTGGCGGCGTTGTGGGTTGCCACATATGTCACGACGGTAGATTCATTTATTCTCAACGTTGTCACGATTATCGGCGTGGCGTTGTCGATTGATTATGGTCTTCTCGTGGTGAGCCGTTTCCGCGAAGAAGGCGCAAACCTCCTTGCCAAAGAGTAGATCGAGGCGAGAGACCTCTCCCGTGAGCAGGTACGAGAGGTAACGGCTGCGACCGTGGCGACGGCCGGCCGAACTGTCATGTTCTCTGCGTTCACTATCGCGTTGGCGATTGCAGGACTTGCGACGATGCGCCTGCACGTCTTGCGGACGATCGCCATGGGCGGCATCGTTGTCACTCTGCTCGCTGTGTTAGCCGCTTCGACTCTTACTCCCGCACTCCTCACGCTCATGGGGCGCAAGGTTCTCGGGACGTCGCCACTTACTCGAGTCCCTGGGCTCGGGCGCCTTGTGCGCAGCGTTGGTGATTCAGCGAGCGACCACGGTGTGTTCTCACGGCTCGCTGAGAAAGTTCATGCGCATCCGTGGCTCGTCATGGTGGCAACATTCGCGATTCTCGCCGTTATGGCAACGCCACTTGCGTCGTTCTCTATGCGAAACAATTTTGCCGACTATATCCCGGCTGATTCGCAGCTCGAATCCGCGTACCAGACACTTCAAGATGATTATCCTGCGCTTGCCACGCCGTCCGTGCAGGTGGTGATCCCGAGGTCGCAGGACGAGGCTGCGCAGGTTGTCGAGGGCATAGCTGCGCTCGACGGTGTTGATTCTGTCCGCGCCGAACCTCTCGCATCCGATGCCACTATGACCCTCGTCAATGTGCGTGTTAGTGCGGCAGATCAAACCGGCCCGGAAGTGACGCGCGTTGTCGACGACATCCGCGCTATGCCCGAGGACATGTGGGTTGGGGGAGCGGCGGCGCTCCAAAAGGATATCGTCGCCTCTCTCACTGAGGACGCGCCACGAGCCCTCGTTGTTGTTATCGCAGCCGTCATGATCCTGCTGTTCCTCATGACAGGTTCGCTTCTCGTGCCGATTAAGGCCTTGATTATCAATTCGCTCTCGCTGCTCGCGTCGCTCGGAGCGACGTCGTTTTTCTTCCAGCACGGAGTGTTCGGTTTACCTCAGACAACGGGGCTCGAAACGTTCATCGTGGCGTGTATGGTGGCCTTCGGTTTCGGTCTCGCTATGGACTACGAGGTGTTCCTCCTCGCGCGGATCAAGGAGTATTGGGACGCCGGTTCGAGTAATGACGTTGCTGTCGAAAAGGGCCTCCAACGATCGGGGCGAATCATCACGTCGGCTGCGGCGATCATTATTGCTGTCTTTATTGGTTTTGCTGCGGGCGAGATGGTTGCTATCAAGCAAATTGGAGTGGCCCTTGCCATTATGGTAGCTACAGATGCGACGATCACCCGCCTGCTTCTTGTACCTGCCACGATGACGCTTCTCGGAAGCTGGAACTGGTGGGCACCACGCCCGCTCGCCTGGATAGCTGCCAAGGTGGGATTGCGGCACTAGGAGCGTGATTTCTCCGTCAGGCGTGGCGAGATAGGGAACGACGCACATGTAGGGGGCCACGCTGTGAGCGACGAGATTTGCTTCACGAATGTACGAGGTAGATAATAAATCCTGAACACATTGTGCTCCGGGGTCAGTGAAAGTCTGAACCGGCGGTGAAAGTCCGCGACCCGCGTAAGCGGTTGACGAGGTGAAATTCCTCGACCGACGGTTAAAGTCCGGATGGGAGGCGCACGTGAACCGGCATATGGAGTGCCGGTTACGTTCGTGTCTGAATTCCCCGAAGCTGAGTAGGGGAGAGACATGAAGGCAAAGGTAGCGCCCGCACTGATCTTCGGTGTGGTGATTCTTGCTGCCTGGTGGGGCGTCACCGCTTTCGGTGTCGTCGACACCGCGTTCCTGCCTCGCCCCGACGACGCTGCGAGCCGAATGATCAATGGCCTGCGAGATGGCTATATGGCAACAGCACTGTGGGTGACGTTCCGGGAGGCTCTTCTCGGATGTTTGGCCGCAGCCGTGCTCGGAATCCCGCTGGGGTATGCAATTGCCAAGTCCAGGATTTTTGCTCTCATGGTTCAGCCCTATTTGGCTGCAGCCCAGGCAGTTCCTGCTGTAGCTCTCGCGCCGCTCCTGACAATGTGGATTGGCTACGGGACGGGTTCGATTGTCGTGCTGTGCACGATCATGGTGATTTTTCCGGTAGTCATTAATTCTGCTGCTGGCTTCCGCCACATCGACCAAGATGTGCTGGGAGCTGCGAAGTTGGACGGGGCATCTGGTGTGACGCTCCTGCGATACATGGAGCTTCCGTTGGCGGCTCCGGGAATCCTCGCAGGGCTACGCACGGGATTCACTCTGTCCGTCACGGGCGCGGTTGTTGGCGAAATGATTATCGGCGGTAAGGGACTAGGCATGTTGCTCACGAGTGCTCAAGGATCTGCTGACGTCAAAGGAATGTTCGCGACGATCATTCTCTTGGCTGCCAGTGCTATGGCCATTTACGGGTTCATAGCTCTCCTTGAACGCCGGGCAAATTACCTCGTTCGTGCGTAGCTCAGCTCGCTGGGGCCGCTTGTCGGCCATAATTCAACGACAAAGGTAATACACGTGAAAAAGGTTATCGCGCTGATTGCGGCGCTGTTTCTGCTCGCATCGTGCTCAGGCAAGGCCTCAACGACGTCGTCGTCGCCGAGCGCGCAGGTCACTGTTGGGCTAACTTATATTCCCAATATCCAGTTTGCACCGTTCTACGTTGGAGTAGAGAAGGGATATTTTGCCGACGAAGGAGTTGAGGTCACGCTTCGTCATCACGGTGCTCAAGAAGCTCTTCTTGGTGCCCTTGAAGCAGGCAATGAGGATGTCGTATTCGCTGGTGCCGACGAGATGATGCAGGGACGAGGTGCTGGGATTGATGTTGTCAACTGGGCAACGATGTACCAAAAGTATCCTGTGAAGCTCATTGTTCCTGCGGATTCCCCAATCCGTTCCGTTGCCGATCTTTCGGGGCGTTCTGTTGGTCTGCCTGGTCCGTATGGGGCGAATTACTTCGTTCTTCTTGCCATGCTGAAGTCGGCGGGGCTCACTGAGTCTGACGTGGATGTTCAGTACATTGGCTACACGCAAGCGGCGGCGCTTTCCTCCGGTAAGGTCGATTCCATCATCGGTTACGCAAATTCTGATGCCCAGGCGATTTCGGCGTCGTTGGGAGCGAGCGACCTCTCGGGAGTGCGCATGATCGATCCGGTGGAAGGCGGGCTTCCGCTGGTTGGTGTTGGTCTTGGCTCTCTTGCAAGCAATCTTGATGCACAGAGTGCGACGTACACAAAGATGATTGCTGCGCTGAACAAGTCGGTGGAATTTGCGCGTGAGAATCCGGATGAGACTGTTGAGATTGCTGCGAAGTATGTCAGTGATCTTGCAGATCCGGAACGACGAGAAAGCGCCAAGCTTGTTCTTTCCTCCACCTTGGATTTCTATCAGGGGACTGAGGTATTCGGTTCTCAGGATGCACAAACGTGGGAGAAGATGGCCTCGTTTATGCAGGATAACGGCTTGCTGGAGGCCCCAGTAAAGGCGGATAACTCCTTCGTCGATCTGACAAAGTGACACCCACGGTCGTGGGGCGGGATAGGGTCCGCCCCACGACTGTCCATCTCCTCGCGGCACTCTGCCGCGTTCGTCAAGCTACTTGTAGACTTGCAATGTGAAGACTTTTGACGAACTCTTTGAGGAATTGTCCCGCAAAGCCATTGAGCGGCCGGAAGGCTCTGGCACTGTTGAGGAACTTGATCGCGGGGTCCATGGCATCGGAAAGAAGATCGTGGAAGAGGCGGGCGAGGTATGGCTGGCCGCTGAATACGAATCGGATGATTCTCTCGCGGAAGAAGCGTCGCAGCTTCTTTACCATCTTCAGGTCATGCTTATTGCGCGTGGCCTTACCCTCGATGATGTTTACCGTTATCTTTAAGGAGAACAATGCTTCGAGTAGCCGTACCTAACAAGGGCGCATTATCTGAGCCGGCCTCCCAGATGTTGAGGGAGGCGGGTTACCGCCAGCGCCGCGATTCACGTGAACTCGTTCTTGAGGACACCGAGAACGATGTTGAGTTCTTCTTTATCCGCCCGCGTGATGTAGCAGTTTACGTGGGGGCAGGTACCGTTGACGTCGGTATTACCGGGCGCGATCTTTTGCTCGACTCGGGGGCGGATGCGGTTGAGCATCGACAGCTTGGCTTTGCGCGCTCAACGTTCAGGTTCGCCGCGCCCAAGGGCGAGTATTCTTCGCTGGCCGATGTCGAAGGCAAGCGAGTTGCAACGGCGTACGACGGCCTGGTTCGCACTTACCTTACGGAGCACGGAGTGCACGCCAAGGTCGTGCATCTTGACGGCGCCGTTGAATCATCTGTCCAGCTCGGCGTCGCCGATCTCATTGCTGATGTCGTGGAGACTGGTTCCACGCTCCGAGCTGCTGGCCTTGAGGTATTTGCCGACCCGATCCTCACGTCGGAAGCCGTCCTTATCCGCGGTAATCGCGATATTCCTGACGGCCTCGATATTCTTGATCGCCGTATTGAAGGCGTACTTGTCGCCCGTCAATACGTCATGATGGATTATGACTGCCCGGCGGAAAACCTCGATGCGGCTGTGAAACTCACGCCGGGTTTGCTGTCGCCTACTGTCTCTCCTTTGCACGACGATGGGTGGTTCGCCGTTCGTGCGATGGTCAAGCGTGACCAGACAAACCGTGTCATGGACGAACTGTATGAGCTCGGTGCACGGGGTATTTTGGTAACGCCGATTCTCGCATGTCGAATCTAATCTTGCGTTCGTTGCCAGTGTGACGGCAGCGAAAGGGTGGCCGGGGTTTCCCCGGCCACCCTTTTTTCGCATTTACCATGCGGCTGAGATACCCGTGACGGTGACTGTGGGATTCGCTGGATCAGTGAGGCTGAATTCCCCACGTACCGAGAACTTGTTGAGACGCTCAGATGGAGTGGAGAACGACGACGTCTCTTGCGTAATAATGACGGCCGGGTCGGTTCGGAACGATCCGCCGTCCGCATATCCGAAGGCAGGATCGCTCGTGAAGCTGATATCTCGGACCTTTGTTGAGAGGTCTCGTACCTGGAGCTTGGCAAGAGTCGTGCTCCGCGTGCCCGAAGGGCATCGGCTGTCGAGATTTCCTGCGTCGGTTGTCGAGCCACACATGTTGACGAACTCGTTGGCCTTATCGAGGATCAATTGTTTGAGATCATCCGTTGGCTCGGGTTCTAGCGTCACGCTTGCCGAATATCCAGCCACGGTGAGTGTCTGGTCATTGGCGGTGACGTAGTCGCCGAGGCTGCCTGTAACGGTGTAGACCCCGGGATAAAGCGCTACAGTCGCTTCGCCAGAATCGAGGTCGACCGTCCTTCCAGCGATCGATACTTCCTTCAAACCTTTCGCATAGATGGTCACTTCTTCCTCAAGAGGATCCATGAGCTCCCACGTGCGCAAGATACCAAACTGCTTGCCTTCGTCGACTGTGAAGGTCTTTGTGAATGTCTCACCGTTGAGGGCGAGCTTTGCCTCAACGGTGGCAATGTCCTCGTCGATCACGCGTACGTCAAGAATCTTCAAGGGCGCTTGTGATTCTGCGAGCACATCGTTCGAGAGAAAATCATCGGAATACGACCGTAATGCAGGGTCAAATATCTCTTTAGCTTTATCGGTATCGCCATCGACGATTGCCTGGAGGTACTCTCGCACTGGCTTGTCTGGCGTACGCGAACCGTTGATGACTCCGACAGTGACAGCGCCTGCTATCGCAAGGAGGAGTATCGCGCCGATAACGGAACCGAGGACGATGACTTTCTTTTTCCGCTTGGGGTCCATGGGCGCCGTGGCGAGTTGAAGCGGCTGACCATACTGTTGAGCAGAATATGGTGTAGGTGAGCCGTATTGCTGCGGGGCGGGCGGCACCATTGGTCGCTGTGGCGCAGGCTGTGGAGTTTGATCATGTGCAGGTGTTGCTGGCGGTGGCGGAGGCGGTGGTGTTGATGGGAGCTGCGCAAGCGCCGCCGGCGGCGTCGATACGTCTGTGGGTGGAGCTGGTGGCGCGGGAGGCGTTGGAGCGGCTGCAGTAGTGCTTGTTGGCGCGGCTTCGAATGGCTGGAGTGGCGTCGGAGCTGTCGGTTGTGCCTGCATCTGTGCTGCCAACGGCGCTGCTGGAGGCACGAACGAAGCGGCCCAGGCTTGGGTCTGCTTCTGACCGCCAACGAACGCAAGAAGACTAGCGCTGTTACGAGCAAGAGCCGCCGGGAGAATCTCAGCGAGAACAGAGGCGACGAAGAGAGCAAGGGCAACGAAGAGGATTGAGAGCGGTGATATCCCAATGGAGCCCGTGATGAAAACAATTTTGACCCGAGGAGTCGAGAGGACAACACCAATGATTGCCCAGAGGATCGCACCGACTACGGGCAGTTGCCATACACGTGCCCACACAATTCCGAGCGAACGTTGACGGCGCACACCCACTCGGATAGCAAGAACCAGAATGCACAGAA
Source organism: Arcanobacterium haemolyticum (assembly GCA_021532125.1). Taxonomy (GTDB): domain Bacteria; phylum Actinomycetota; class Actinomycetes; order Actinomycetales; family Actinomycetaceae; genus Changpingibacter; species Changpingibacter haemolyticus_A. Next base: position 328,255 of record JADYUX010000002.1, on the reverse strand, counting down.
GGGCGATAACAATGAGAAGCGAACCCAGTCCATTGAGAATGTTCCAGGCATAGATTTTCGGTGTGGTGAATTCGGACTCCGGGAAAACTGTCGAAGCTCCCGAAGGCAGGAAATCGTAGAGTTCGCTCATCGACGTACCTCCTGTTTGGATAGCGCCAAACAGTCCAAGGCCGATCAGCATCAAGGTGAGATTTGGGAGGTAAAGAAGTAATTGAACGATGGCGAGAGGTGTGGAGAACTTGATCGAAATCCACATGCAGGCAATGAAGGTAATGGCACCGAATACCGCTCCGAAAATCAGGCCTGCTTGCGCAATTTCACCGCGAATGTGTGTGTACCACTGCGGCCGCCATTGAGGATTGACGAGGGACATCCTTGTCGTCAGAGATACTCCGGTGATGACGAGGAATGTAGAGAAGAATGCGAGGATAAAACGGCCTGAGAACATCGCCGCGCTCGTGCCAAGTGCCTCAATGTCAATTCCTCCAAAGACGAGGGTGACGATGCTAGCGACGAAGCCGACAATAATGCCTTCGACGAGCGAACGCACAACGTTGGGAACGAAGGCCGTTGTGAGGCCATCCTTAGGCGCACGGTTCCGGATAAGGAAATAAGCGGCCACGGCAATGGCAATGTAGACCGTCATCGGGAAGAGGAAAAGGGAGCCGTGGAGGCTCTCCGACATGGTGCCGCCTTCGGCGGACATGGAGAATCCTGCACCGAGTATGAAGCCGATGAGGGTGAACAGGGCAGTGAACGAGAGGTTTGGTGCGCCAACGAAGAGGAAGATGGCGCCGATGAAGGCGGCCCCTACGACAATTCCGATGAGTGCGAGCAGCGTGGGGATACCATGCGAGGTCAGGGCTCGCAGCTGGAGCGCAATCGGCGAAGGCGGCGTGGGTGCGTACGGTCCGGAAGGGGGAAGAGGCTGCGTCGCGTGTTGCGGCGCAGGCACATATTGTGGCTGTGACATGTTCGGACTGTGTGGTGCCGCCGCTGGCGGCGGTGTCTGTGCAGGTGGCGTGGGTTGATCCTCGGAGGGCGATGGCGGTGGTGGAGCAAATGAATCGCTCATGGTGTCATCCTTCTTTTCGTGGGTAAAGAATTGTGTCATGACGAGTGAATGAGCACTTGTCGGTCGTTGGATTGGTGTCCGATGAAGGCACCGATCTGCGATGAGAATTATTCGTGATGTAACCACTCCCAACCGGTCATTGTCGAGGCACTATCGGAGTCGTAAAACACGTCTTTGCTTGGCACATAGCGCACATAGAGAGGGGCGGCGTCGCCGGTGGTTAGTTCAAATGTGTAGTCATTGGTGATGTATGCCGGGGTCGGCATGTGCAGTGTTGCGCTGTAGTGAGACGTTGATGAGCTGGGATCGAGGGAGTGCTGCCAGGTGATATCGATGTCATCGAGCGAACGAATGGTCATGCTTCCTCGCATTCCGCCGTTAAACGAGGCATGGGAGTAGGTGCCTTTGGGGAGAAGACGTTCCATGAGTGCACCTGGGGCTGAGTTTTCTGGTTCGCTCAGGAGTCGTAGAGTGCGTAGCGAGGCTCGGGGGCTCATCGGCTGACTCGTATCTGAGGGGACGGTGATTCCGTCCGAAGGCACGGCGATAATGGCGCGCATGCCGTCATAGTTGAGCCATGCGACGGATTCTCCTAATCCGAGAATGGAGCTTTCAGTTTCAACAGGTGTGTCACTGCCGTCGCCAGATTGTGCCGAAACGACCAGGCTTTCGTCGAGGACGAGGACTGCGAACTTTCCTTCCTCTGGCTGGGGAAGTGGTAGCCCGACGAGGTCGCAGATTTCTTGGTCAGTGAGGAGACGAACGGTTCCTGTGAATACAACGTCGCCGCGCTCGATTGCTTCGTGAGCCATCGCAAGTGACTCGGCTGAGAATGCCGTGCGAGCGTGCTCGTCGGCAATTGTGCGCAGTCGCGCCAGGGTATCGGAGCCGAAATCGTTGAGGAAGGCGTCGTCAGCCTGGGAAACAGCCTCCTCAAGCAGATCGAGCGCCTCCGATAGCTGCTCAGCGCTCACCATTGCGTGATGGTGAAGCTCAAACGCCGTTGCAATTGAGGGATGTGCTGCTGTATCGATGGACACGGGGTCGGCCGTATAGAGTGAGCCGTCAGATTTTATCGGTCCGACGAAGCTAACATCGTATTTACCTGCGGGAATATCGATCTTATTGTTATGCTCTAAAAATTCTTCTGTGTACGCTCGATAAAATGTCGCCCCCGTTGTTGAACGAAAAATAGCGACAATCGGGCTGGAATTGTTTTCCCAATCGTCGTCAATGGCGAGGCGGAGATCGACAGAACGGAAATCATCGTCTGTTGAAGATCGAGACGGCTCGAGGCGCTGAATCACGGCGATCGTCGTTAATGCAAGAAGGATGACGACGAGCGTCGAGATAATTACTGTCGTTCCTTTATGTTCACGCACCCACGCGCCCATAATCTCTCCTGAAAAATGCGGACAAGAAGATTACAGCTATTCTATAAACAAGGTGAGTATGAATGTGACGCCGTATTCATACTTGCGAATCATGATGAAGGGTGAGATGGATATGACAACTCCTGAATTTCCAGGTATTGATCCTCATGCAGACGCTGCAACTTTGTATCAGCTCGCGTCAACCCGCCCGGATTTACGGCCAGCAATTGCTCGTCATCCGAATGCTTATCCGCAGCTTCTTCAGTGGCTGAGCAGTCTCCACGATCCTGATGTCGATGCTGCGTTGCGCCAGCGTTTTTCGGCCCCGGCTCAGGAGGTTCATGAAGCACCGCAGCCCGATCAGAGGCCGCTTACGAACGATACCGAGGTTGCCGCTGCGACTGCCGTTGTCGGCGCAGTTTCGCCAGAGGTGCCTCAAAGCCCGGTATCTCCGAGTCCGGAACCAGCTTCGCATACCACTCAGATGTACGCTCCGGTGCCGCATAGCTCGCAAGCGCCCGCTATCCAGCCCGCGACCCAAACGTTCTCACATCCAGGTGAACCTGATCTACCGACGACACCGGAGCCGAAGAAGCGCAAAGGAACCATCATCGCGATTGTCGTGGTTGCATTACTCATCGCTGCATGTTGCGTCGCGAGCTATTTTGTCTTCTTTGCCAAAGACAAGGATGGCAGAACTGAAGCTGGGCAGGAGCCTTCGTCCTCAGTATCGATGAGCCCATCAGTTGAGCCCAGCCAGACGCAATCCTCGTCGCCAGAACCGTCACCGACGACGGAATCTCCAAGCCCCGAACCGGCTACTGAAACGGCCCCGACTGAGGTAGCACCGGCTCCCGAAACCCCAGCCGCCCAGGAAACACCTGCCGCCCCGGCTATTGTTTATCCCGCACCCGGTGGGGCGATCGAAAGCACGTTCGTCGTCGCTCCTTCGGGGAATATCGCCTGCTGGCTCACGGATACGTACGCGCAGTGCACGATCTACAGAAATAATCACGCTGCGCGCGGTTTCTCGACGTGTGGAAATGGCACAACTCTCGTCGTGGAGGACGGAATGGCACACATGAGCTGCGATTCTCAGCAAGTACCGACGAGCGGTGGCACGCGCCTTGAGTATGGCTCGTATGCTACGCACGGAAACTTTGCATGTGGCTCTGCACGCAAAGGGCTCTCGTGCTGGAATATGACAACAGGGAGCTCATTTAGCGTTGCACGCGATGGGTGGACCACAGGTACCCAAGGATCGGTCGTTCAGTACGCCTGGTGACTGGGAGCCCGCATCGGCGCCGTGGACCATATGTGGCCCAGCCATGCACCACAAGTGGCGCAGTTGCACGCCCTGACACACTGCACGTGTCTAGCTGTGAAGGAACTCCGCCCCGTACCGGCCAGCAACCCCGGCGGCGAGGAAGGCCAGGGGATCCTCGTTCAAGCCACGACCCATTGTCGACAAACGGACTGGTGACGCGGCAAGGATGTCCATGAGTCCGTCGGTTTGAATAGGCTGAATTGTCACGAGTGGGCAGCGTCGGAGTTCGTCGATCTGTTCGACAAGGCGGCGGCGCAAGTTTGCATCAATGCCGGATTCATGGTCGCTAAGTTCTGGGACTGGGCAGGTCACAGGGCTGAGAGCAACTCGCGTGAGCGATGTGATGGAGTGATGGGACAAGCCGTAGTGGCGATCCCGGGCGTCGGCATTCGACATTCGCAGGAGGCCAATCGCGTGGCCGCCGAGCACATTGACGGCATTGACAGTTTCTCCGACGGAGGTTCCTGAAAAACCCCAACGTGTACCAGTGCCGAGGTTTCCGGGCCCTTGCGTGACGATCGCGATATCTGCCTTCCAGACGAGCTTCGCTGCGAGGAGAGCTGTATGGATATTGACGGTTTCAAGTTCGCCGCCAAACGCTTGTCGTGCGGAGATCGTTCCGAGGATATGGCCAGCTTCTTTGAGGGTGGCAGCAGTGCGGGAGAACCATGCGGGTAGAGCGCCACCGTCGTCCATGATGTAGGCGATCCGGGCTTCGTGCGTCTCGGCGCGCAATGCGGCAACTACGGCAGGGAGTGCAGAATGAAGGTCGGCGACGATAACGGGCATACCGTCGATGGAATCTGCCTCGGCAAGAAGATCATGCCACGGGGATTCTTGTTCGTCGGCTCCCATCGTCATGTATTGGAGCGGTGTGTACCGAGCCTTGACGATATGCCCTGCACCGGCATTATCCGCGGGGGGAAGCTGATGGGGGATTGCGACGACGAAGTGGTATCCGCCGGTACCAAGCCCACGGTTAGCTGCCGCTGACGAGAGAAGGACGTTGTCGCCCACCTGCGGGGTACCGACGAGCTTGGTGTAGGCGAGGGCGCGTACAGTCTCGCCTGCGGCATCGACGGAGAGCTCAAGAGCGCCGTCCCAGGCAGCTCCGTGAGCAAGTACTTTTCCTTCGGACCATTGCATCACGTAGCTAAGGGTAATACGCCGGCTCGATCGGCGGAGTACTCGCGCGTAAGAAACGAAAGTTTGGCGCTCATCGATGGAGTGACCGGCTTGCAGCTCGTGCGTGTATGGCCGCCGTCACCAGGCTCATTCAGATACTCTGTGAGAGTGACTGCTCAAAGGTACTCTGCGGCTGATCGACAGCTTGCGCTCGTCGAAGCTATTCGTCGTTCGTGGGGGATTAGTCGCGACAAGCTCCGAACCACTCTGCCTGTGTATGAGGGCATGAGCGAGAGAGCATTCGCGCGTTCGCTGGATAGAGACCTCGAGGCACTTCGGTTTTCTGGCTACCCGATTGTGTACGACGCGGATCGCGGGTATCACGTGGATCGGTCGTCGTCGTTTCACGCCCACGTGTCGAACGTTGATGTGGGATTGCTTCGCGCTGCTGTCGCGGGGGTGGTCGACGATGTTCGTGGGTTCTCCGTGCGTACTGGCCTCAATAAGCTGCTCGCTACGTCAGATTCGTCGAAGGCGAAAGGAATTGTACGGGCGAGCATCCCCGAGGGCGATGAAGCAGTGCCACTTGCTCGGGCAATTCAATTGTCAGTGAGTGTGACTTTTACATATGGTGCGCGAGAACGAGAGTACGAGCTTCGTCCCACACGCCTTGAAGTACATTACGGTGCCTTCTATGTGGTTGGCTTCGCGCGGCGACTCGATGCGTCGCGCGGGCGTTTTGAGCACCGTACCTTCCGCGTGAGTCGCATGGCCCTTGGAAGTCTGCGATTCGGCCTACCGTGGTCCGCGGATGGGGAAGCACCAGAAGATCCAGGCGTTTTTTCGTTCTCGGATGTGATTGTTGCAGTGCGTCCTGGTTGCGCTGCGCCGATGATTGGGCGGGGTGAAAGCACCAAAGCGCAAGCAGATGCGCCGACCGGCTGGGAGTGCATCCGGTTCGACCACGCCGAACGTCATCGACTTTTCGAGGACCTGTTCACCTATGGGCGCGACGTGCGACTCATCGCCGACGAAACCGCTTGCTCGGCATGGGATTCGCGCCTGAGCCATATCTCGGCGCTGCTCGAACGCGACACGAATTCGCTTGGCGGAGTCATCGACGAGGACCTCACGGATATTCAATCGATCCCGGTTGCCCCGTCAGAGGCATCGGTTCGTAAACCGATGCTCAATATCCACGATATCGTGCGCGTACACGCGCTGCTTATCTACCTGGACCGCATCGGCAAACCCGTATCTCTCAAAGAGCTTTCGAAGCATTTTGGCCTGCCGTGGAAACGTGTTCTTGAGTTGTTGTGGACTGCGAACACGGTTGATATTGACGGCGTAGTTGCGCCTTTCGACCTTGTCCTACCGATACCACCGGGGCAGGAAGATGATGACGAGGAGCCAACGACAGCCGAATCTGAGGTACTCCTCGGCTCGGCTGGTTCTCAAGAATTGCCGGAGCTTTCTCTCACTCTCGACGAAACGATGGTGCTTGTCGCACTTATTGATTCCATGATGGAAGTGACCTCGCCGGGCGGCTCGCTCACAGCCCTCAGAGCGTTGCGTTCTAAACTCGTTGGAGCTGCCACTGAATCGGGATACGGCTCAGCCCTTTGGCCTGAACCGCAAGCACCCATGAATGAAGAATGGCTGGCGACACTGACTCGCGCTATCGAGGAGAAACGATGCGTGGAATTCGAGTATTTCCAGCCCGGAGATGGGAGGGCTCGCCGCCGGGAAGTCGTGATGATCCCGCAGGTTATTTCGTCGCGTACCAACCCGACGATCGTGGGGACAATTGACGACGAAGTCCGCAGCTACCGGCTCGATCGAATCGCCTACCCCAGATGTGGTGACAAGGTCCCAGCTCCACAACGACGGAGGTCAAAGGCTCGTGTCGAGGCAGCCGAACAGGAATCGTGGAAACCGGAGGGCGATATCGTCACAGTGAAGGTGACGAAAGAGGGACGCTGGGCGGGCGAGACACTTCCGATTATCGGGCGTCGCAACGATGACGATAATCTAGTGTTTGCGTTGCGCTCATCCTCAGATGAATGGCTCGCAACGCTACTTATCCAATTAGGGGAGTCGCTCATTGCGCTTGAGCCGCGGCCTGTTCGCGAGCGCCTGTCGGCTATCTTCGCCAATCTTGTGAAGGAGGAACGATGAAGGTACTCATCGTTGTCGCACTTGTTGTTGCGATCGCTCTCTATGCGGGATTGTCGCTGAGGGCCTTATGGCGTTCTGGGAAGAAATTCGTCGGTACTGGCATGAGTTTCGCTGACGGTGCATCGGCTGCTCTCGATGCTTATCCGCCGAAGGAGGCCGATGGCCCGATTGAGGTGCCGTGGGATGCTGAGCGCCGGGCTTCAGCGGTGCGTAGTCGTGGCGAGATTCGTGCCGTACGTCGTGTTAAGCGTGCTGGCAGACGCGACCGGGCGATTGCCAGGTGGGGCCATATGCCGTCGTTTCCTCGTATGAATCGGCGTCGTGCTCGTCGTGTGTGGGAGGAACGGAAGTGGGCTCGGTCGGCTGCTGGCGAGGTTGAGTCATGAGGGTTGGAATAGCTATAAATCCGGCGAGTGGACGCGGCCGAGGCACGTCCTACGGCGAGGAAGCTCGGAAGATCATTGCTGAGTATCCCGTCGATATTGTCGATCTGTCGGGTGCCGATTCCAGCGAATGTCTCTCGCGGTGCAAGGCGAGCGTTGCGCATGGCGATATTGACGCCCTCGTCGCTGTGGGCGGCGACGGCATGGTTCATCTTGGCGTTGATGCGGTCGCAGGTTCAGGCGTTCCGTTGGGAATTATCGCCGTGGGATCAGGGAATGATAACGCTCGCGAATTTCGTCTACCGATTCGCAAGGTTGATGATGCCGCGCATCAAGTTATGAGCTGTCTCTTTGGCGGGCGTTCACGTCCGACCGATGTTATGGAGATCCGCGGTGCACACGGCACCACTCATGCGTTGGCGATTCTCTCTGCAGGAATCGACGCCGACGTTAATCTTCGGACAAATGCTTTGAGCTGGCCGAAAGGTAATCTGCGTTACGTTCGTGCCCTCGTGGAATCCATCATTGACTACCCGGAGTATGGGATTCGGGTGGAGATTGACGGCAAGGTATGCGAAGGGCCCGCTACCTTGATCTCCGTGGCGAATACGCGATTCTTCGGTGGCGGCATTAATATCGCGCCGATGGCACGGACGGATGATGGAATGCTTGACGTCATTGTTGGATATGCGAAAAAACGCCGTCGTCTCGCTCCGATTCTTCCATGGATTTATACCGGTCAGCAGGCTAACAGTTCGATTGTTCATTGTCTTCGGGCGCGAGAAGTTCGCATTTCTCATGCCCCACAGTATGGCGCACCGCCCCCTATTGGTATGGCCGATGGTGAGATTATCGGCGATCTCCCGCTCACTATCCGTTGCCTTCCTGGTGGCTTGGAACTGCTTATTTAGTTGCCGGTGCTTCGAAAGCTCCGAAGGTGTGAGGAAAGATGACACGCGAGAAAGAGATTCTGCACGATTACGTCGATTCCTATGCTGCGCGTGGGATATTCCTTGATGCTTTTCAGGTCGAGGCATGCGAAGCTTTGGGCCGTCAGCATGATGTCCTCGTGTGCGCTCCGACTGGCGCGGGGAAAACGGTTGTTGCACATTATGCCGTGACACTTGCGTTGGCGACATCGACTCGCTGCATATATACGGCCCCAATCAAAGCGCTTTCTAATCAGAAATACGCCGAGCTTGCTGCCCAGCTTGGAGAGGAATACGTCGGCCTGCTCACAGGCGACGCGACAATCCATCGCGAGGCGCCCATCCTCGTCGTGACAACCGAAGTTCTGCGCAACATGCTGCTGCAGAACGCTCCCGAGATCGCCGACATCGGCTTCGTCGTGCTCGATGAAGTGCACTACCTGGCTGACAAAGACCGTGGACCGGTATGGGAAGAAGTTATCTTGTCGCTTCCCGACCACGTGCGCCTCGTCTCCCTATCGGCGACGATTGCGAACCAGAGTGAAATCCTTGACTGGCTAACATCAGTACGGGGGACGACGACGCTCGTATCAAGCACTGTTCGGCCAGTCCCTCTTGATCAGTACGTCATCGTTGGGAAAAAGCTTCACCCACTCTACGGACAGGGGAGTGAACCGTCGGCCTCGCTCGTCGCGGCACTCAAAGCCCGCGCGTACGAGCAGCGCACACACAAACGGATTGGCAACGGAGAACGACGAAAAATTATCGACGCGCTTCGTTCGCGCGACATGCTTCCTGCCATTGAATTTATCTTTTCCCGCAAAGGTTGCGACCTTGCGGTAAAAGCTCTCATCAAGTCCGATGTCTGGCTCACAACTCCATCTGAACAAAAACGGATTCGCAGCCGGATCGACGATCTTCGAGCGGAGCTTTCCGAATCAGACCGGCGCGCGGTCGGCTTCGACAGCGTCGCGGCCGGTCTTGTCCGCGGCTACGGGGCCCATCACGCAGGCGTGCTTCCAGCGCTCAAGACTCTGACAGAAAACCTCATGGACGAAGGGCTCCTGCGAATCGTCTACGCGACGGGAACCCTCGCCCTCGGCATCGATATGCCTGTGCGATCCGTCGTCGTCGAAGATCTCCGACGATTCGACGGTGAAGGATTCGTCGACCTCACGGGCACCGAATACACGCAGCTCATTGGGCGAGCGGGACGTCGCGGTAAAGACAAGGTAGGTCACGCCATCGTCGTCGGTCATCCGGACCTCGACCCGTGGGCACTTGCTGATCTTGGGTCAGGTAAAGTCGAACCACTTATCTCCGCATTCCAACCCTCATATAACACCGTCGTCAATCTTCTCGCAGATCGAAGCTATGACGAGGCACGTGTTCTCCTCGGGTCCAGTCTCGCTCAGTTCCAGCGCAATGCCGACCTCGGGCATATCGAAGCAAAAGCAGGGAGGATTCGTCGTCGTATTAGCGTCGAAGAGGAAAAACTCACGTGCTCCCACGGCAATCTTGTCGAGTATCTACGGCTTCGACGAGCAGCTGGCCGGGCCGCTAAGTCCTCCCGAAAGGCCGCCAAACGGGAATATCAGGAGAGGATCGCCGAGAGCTTCGGGCAGGCCGGAACAGGCAGGCTCTATGCCTTTGCAAGCGAAGGTGAACTCGCCTACGCCATTGTGCTCTCCATCGAAGAAACGAAACTCCGTGCGATCGACTGGGATGGCCGCTTGCGATGGCTTCGACTAGAGAAACTCTCGTCTCCGCTGAGAGAAATCGGGGCAATCGATCTCCCACACGGGCTATCACTGCGAAAAGAAGCAGGACGTGAACGCGTAGCCGAAGCTATCCTTGACGCCGTCGAGAACCGCACAGAACTTGGCCTCGACCTTGACCTCCTCGACTCATGGAGCCGGTTTGCGATGCCACGCGATCCAGCAGTGGCCGAGCACCCCTGCAATGACTGTCCCCATCTCAAACGCCACATGCGAGAAGGCGAAACACTCATCTCGCTCGATAAGCGCCTCGCCGAGCTTACGGAGCTGACAGAATCGTTCACAGATTCTGTCGGCCGTGACTTTGACCGCACGGCCGATGTCCTCGTCGAGCTAGGTATTCTCCAACGTTCCGACGAAACGACGACACTCGGGACCGGCGCGAAGATGCTGCGGCAACTCCACAGCGAATCGGATCTTCTCCTCTATTCATGCTTATCCTCTCTACGCGAAGGCGATCTCGATAGCGCTGATTTGGCCGGATGGACATCAATGTTCCTTGGCGATGACCGGCTCGGAAGCTCATTTCCACGGACACGCACTCTCTTTGATGCAGCACGCCACGCACGAGTCGAAGCGGACTATCTTCAGAGCGTTGAGATGCGCCACGATATCCGGCGTACAGGCGACCCGACGCCGGGGTGTGCGGACGTCTTTAGCGCATGGGTTCGCGGTGCGCGGCTTGAAGACTGCCTCACACAGTCACGGATGGCTGCCGGCGACTTCATCACCGCCGGACGTCGAGTAGTCGACCTACTCGGACAGATCGCTCAGGCCGGTGGCGATACATGGCTCGGTGATCTTGCCCGGGCGGCACAAACAGGAATGAAGCGAGGCGAGTTGCTGTGACTGCGGGCCCCGTGTGCCTAGTAGCCTCAGAGAATGGGCATTCGTCGTAGTTTCTTCGGAATCCTTCTTGCCATTGCTGCTGGACTCTGTCTCGACGGGGCGTTCCCGCCAGTGGGGGTGTGGCCACTTGCCATTCTCGGTGTCGCACTCCTCGTCGCGGCCTTGGAGGGACGGACGTTCCGCGGATCGTTCGCACTCGGATGGATTGTTGGATTCGCCTTCTTTTTCCCGCTTGTTGACTGGGCAGAAGTTGCTGCAGGATTCTTCGCCGCCCGAGTTGCCCTGGCCGGAGTCGAAGCGCTCTACCTGGCGGTCCTCGCCCTCATCTGGCAAGGCCTGCTTCGGGGCGGATGGACGAGCTCAACTACGCTCGGAAGAATACTCAGTTTTTCGCTCACATGGCTCGCCATGGAACAGCTTCGCTCCACGTGGCCGCTTGGTGGAATGCCCTGGGGCCAGCTCGCCTTTTCACAGGTAAACGGGCCGCTTGTTCGGTTGGCGCCCTGGGGATCGACGTACCTGGTTGGCTTCGGCGTCGTCGCTTTAGGGGTTTGCCTCGAACTTGCAGGTAGCCGACTTGTACGACGGCGTGAAGGCTCAGGAATTGTCGTGATCGGGGGAGGCGCTGTCGCTCTCCTCGTCGCAATGTTCCTTCCTCTGAGCTCGCAAGCTGACAGCTACGTCAACGTAGGCGTGGTTCAAGGAATCGTGCCGAAGGATGGCGACGTAGCGGAAAGTTCACGAGCATTGACCGTCACCGCAAACCTCGCTGAGGCGACGACGAAACTTGAAGGAGAAGCGGATCTCGTTCTGTGGCCTGAATCGGCCTCAGATCGCGATGTACGAGTTGATCCGGAGGCACGTTCCCTCGTCGAAGCCGCGTCCAACCACGTGAACGTTCCGATACTCCTTGGCACGCAGGAGTACTTCAACCACTATCGTTCTCGCCATAACGATTACGTCGTGTGGATGCCTGACGGAACTCTCGCTGGCACCTACACGAAACAGCGCCCAGCGCCCTTCGGCGAATACATGCCCTACCGTGACTTCTTCGGCCGCTTCACGGATGCCGGAGACGCCATCGACATCGACATGACACCCGGCGATTCACCGGCCTACCTCGATGTTCCGCTCTCCGGACGTCACGAAGCGGTGCGCATAGCGGTGCCAATCTGTTTTGAAGTGGCGATGAACGATATCGTCGCCCAAGGCGTAGGTGAAGGCGCCCGCATGATCGTCGTGCCGACAAACAATGCCTCATACGGTCGCACAGCAGAATCTGCCCAGCAATTTGCCATGACGCGATTCCGCGCAATTGAACATGGGCGCACAGCAATTCAGGTCTCAACCGTGGGGGTATCCGGAATCGTCGATCCCAACGGAGTGGTTCGGAGAATAACGGCACCTTGGACAGAATCAGCCACGATAGACCGCGTCTCACTGCGTAGCGACATGACTCTCGCTACCCGTATTGCGCGACCGCTTGGGCATGGCGTCCTCATCGCAGGAGCCGTGGTGGCAGCGCTTGCTTTGATTCAGAGCACATACGCGTGGAGTACTGCCCGACGAAGGCGAGATCACTAGGTTTTCGTGGTAGTTTCGTTTAGGACGTGGCATTTAAGAAGTGAAAGACAGGAACGTGATGCGTACCCTCATCATCATCCCGACATATAACGAGCGTGAATCGCTTCCCCCTATCATCAGCCGTGCGCGTGCAGCGGTACCAGAAGCCGATATTCTTATCGTCGACGACAATTCGCCGGATGGTACTGGCGCCATCGCCGACGATCTTGCCGCGAAAGATGAGCAGATTTTCGTTCTGCATCGCGCAGGTAAAGAGGGGCTAGGCCGTGCGTACATCGACGCTTTCGGCTGGGCAATGGAACGCGACTACACCCACGTTGTCGAGATGGATGCTGACGGCTCACACCGCCCTGAACAACTCCCGCTCTTGCTCGAACGGGCTGCGATGTCCGATCACCCGGACTTGGTTATCGGTTCGCGTTACATTCGTGGAGGCGAGCTGGAAGGTTGGCCGAAATCCCGCGAACTTCTTTCCCGTGCCGGCAACCTCTACATCAAGATGTGGCTTGGCCTCCCAGCTTCGGATGTGACTGCAGGATTTCGCGTCTACGCCGTGTCGATCTTCAACCGTATCGACCTCGACAAAGTTGAAGCTAAGGGCTACTTCTTCCAGACCGATATGACCGACCATGTCAATCGCGCCGGGGGGCATATCGTAGAAATGCCTATCAACTTTGCACAGCGTGAAAAAGGTGAATCGAAGCTGTCCGGAAACGTGTTCACGGAATCCTTGATTCGTACGACGAAGATGGGTGTCTCGCGTAGGGGAGCACAGCTTAAGGAGCTCGGCGAGAGCGTCGCTAAGCGACTCAAAGGCGGCAAGTGATCTTTTCAGTCTGACGGCGGGGTAGGAGAGTGGCTTCTACCCCGCCTTTTCTTTTACGGATTGCATGGACCATGTGTTGCGTCATCAGCGTCCTGTGAAAGTCGTCGTAGGATCCGGTGCGTGCTGTGGAAAATTATGACAAAGACACGTGATGATATGTCATATGTTATGACAAAATAGCTTGTGACCAGCTTAATTAATGGACTTGTCAGTGTCCAGCTCGGAACTCAGGCGTATCAACATCGACATGTGGGAGCATGCCCAAAGAGCTGAGAAGGTATAAAAAATGAGGGCCGAAGCCCTCATTTTCGTGGGTATGTTCAGCGGCCACGACGCAGGCGTAGGCGCCCGGAGCGAAGAAGCTCAAGGCGTTCGTCGAGAAGAACCTGGAGTTCTTCCTCGGTGCGGCGCTCAAGGAGCATGTCCCAGTGGGTGCGCGGAGGTTTCACCGGCTTTTTCTCGGCGACTGGGGCGGCGTCGCGGAGCTTGCCTTCGCGTCCGCAGCGACATTCCCATGTGGCTGGCGGTTCGGCGTCGACGGCCATAGCCACACCGAACTCGTGACCTTCGGGGCATTCGTAGATCACCTGCTTGCGATTAACGAATGCAACACCCTCGTCTGATTCGAGAGAGTTCGCGCCGATCTTCATGCCGCGCAATGAACGTTCTGCCATAACGTCTCCTTTCAGCTGACCCTATTATGGTGGGCGATGCTCACGAGAGCGGTTGAGGCTTCTGAAAAATAGCGAAATTGCAAGGAAAAACCAATATTGACGGCCTGGTTCAATTCTGACGTATAACACCGATAATGTACATTATGACAAAATAGCTTCGGCGTCCGTCGTCACAATACTCGGTACGCCCTCCTCCTACCTCTCCTCCCAAAGTGCGCGACGAGCCCTGCACAAAGTGCGCGACGAGCCCTGCACAAAGTGCGCGACGAGCCCTGCACAACCTATGCCTTGGGCACGCGGTGAGAAAGAGACAAAGCCTCAACCATCCCGGTACGTCGTCGCGTCGAATCCTCGGCACGTAAAACTGACCGGTACATCGGCTTGTCGTCATGGAACCTCGCCCCATGCGGGCTGCTTTCGGACTAGCCTCAATGTATGAGAATCGGTGTGGATTTCGGTACAACGCGCACGATGGTCGCCATTGCGGATCGTGGCAACTTTCCCCTTGTGTCTTTCCCTGACGAAAATGGTGATTCGCGTGAGTTCATCCCATCGGTCGCGGCCGCGGATGAGCGTAGCGTCCACTACGGGTTTGATGCGGCTGCCTCTGGCTTGCCGGCGCTTTACTCAATGAAACGTGCGCTCGCCTATCCGAATGTCAACGCTCAGACGACCGTGCGTATAGGTGAACGTGAATTTCTCCTTCTTGACATCCTCACGGGATTTCTTTTTCACGTGGCAAGCGCTGTGCGATCGGCCACGGGAGCGCACAACGAGATCCTTGAGGCGGTAGTCGGAGTTCCAGCGCACGCTCATTCTGGTCAACGTTTCCTCACGCTTGAGGCTTTCAGGCGTGCAGGATTTACAGTGCTGGCGATGCTTAACGAGCCTTCTGCGGCAGGATTCGAGTACACGCACCGGCATGCCTCGATGCTCTCGTCGAAGCGCACGAAAGTGCTTGTGTATGATCTCGGAGGCGGAACTTTTGACGCCTCTTTGGTGGAGGCCGATGGACAGCGCCACGAAGTCCTCGCCTCACGCGGAAACAATTTGCTCGGCGGTGACGATTTCGACCGGATTCTTGCGGAGCTCGGTGCTGCGGCCGCTGGGACGACGAAGGACGAACTTGGCTCGTCGTGGGATGAACTTCTCCTCCAGGCGCGTGACGCAAAAGAAGCACTGCATCCCCAGACTCGATCGATCCCACTGTGCGTGGCTGGCCGTGATGTCGTCATACCCGTCTTTGACTATTACGACGCCGTCGCTCCCCTTGTCGACGAAACGCTACGAGCCATGAATCCCCTGCTTGAACGGGCGGATGACGGTTATGAGCTCGCTCGGGACGTCGCAGGATTGTATGTCGTTGGTGGAGGGTCCGAGCTGCCTGTGATTGCGCGAATTTTGCGGGAAGAGTTTGGGCGACGGGTCCGCCGCTCTCCCTACAGTGCTGGCTCGACGGCGATCGGGCTTGCGATTGCGGCGTCACCAGATTCTGGATACTCGGTAACTGAACGCCTGTCGCGCGGTTTTGGAGTATTTCGCGAGCTTCATGAGGGTGCGGAGATTTCCTTCGACCCGCTACTTGAGCCGGATCAGCTTCTTGACGGCGCCCTCCATGTCTCACGGAGATATCGAGCCGCTCACAATGTGGGCGTATATCGGTTTGCCGAGTATTCCTCACTTGATCACAAGGGCGTGCCCTGTGCTGATGTTGTTCCGTTAGGAACGCTCCCCTTCCCGTATGACCCGGAGCTTCGTCGTGACGGTATTGTGCTCGACGATGTCGTTGTGGAACGTACGGGAACAGGTCACCTCATTGAGGAATCCTACGATGTTGACGAGAACGGCATTATTACTGTGACAATCAGTGATTTAGATGACGGATTTGAGATGTCGGCATCGTTAGCTCGTTGATATTCCGCGGATGACGACGAATTTTTGAGGGACAGCTAGACGGGCGTCTCAGAAAATGAGATTCTCCACCGTCATAGAATCTCAGAAAATGGACATCGGGTTTTCTGGAAAATCCTCAGTGGAAAGCTGAATTGGTGGCTCAGACAAACCTGGTAAATGTGGTGCCTCCAGCACCAAAACTTGCAATCCTGTCCCTTCAGCACGTTCTTGCGTTCTACGCAGGTGCAGTCATCGTCCCACTCCTCATCGCATCGAGCCTTAATCTCGACGCCGCGACGACGATTCACCTCATTAACGCCGATCTACTCACGTGCGGAATTGCGACTATCATCCAATCGGTCGGTATCACGAAGCATGTGGGTGTGCGCCTCCCAATCATCCAAGGCGTGACAACGACTGCCGTGACGCCGATTATTGCTATCGGCCTTGCCGTCACAGGTGGCAAGGGCGGCAATGAGGCGCTTCCCGCCATTTATGGCGCGATTATTGTCGCAGGGCTTTTCACCTTCCTCGTCGCCCCGTACTTCGCGAAGCTTCTTCGATTCTTCCCTCCTGTTGTGACCGGCACTGTCCTTCTCGTCATGGGTACGACGCTGCTCTCGGTTTCCGCCAACGACTTCGTGGGATACGCCGAAGGGATCCCCTCGGGTCGCGTTTTGGCTTACGGCTTCGGAACCCTTGCAGCTATCGTTCTCGTGCAGAGGTTCTTCCGTGGCTTCCTTGGAACAGTTGCAGTTCTCGTCGGTCTCATTGGCGGTACGCTTGTCGCTCTCGTTACGGGCGATTTGGATGCTGGCAAGATCCAGGCGTTCCATGACGCTGGAGCGATCTCAGTTACCACCCCTTTCTACTTCGGTATTCCAGCCTTTACGCTCACTGGCTGCATCTCGATGATTATCGTCATGGCGATCACGATGGTCGAGACAACAGGTGACGTCTTTGCGACTGGCGAGATCGTCGGCAAGCGTATTACGAAGCGCGACATTACTGCGGCGTTGCGAGCGGATGGTCTTTCAACGTTGCTCGGTGGCGTGATGAATTCATTTCCGTACACGTGTTTCGCTCAGAACGTCGGACTTGTACGCATTACCCGTGTGAAGTCGCGGTGGGTTGCGGCTGGCGCTGGCATCATCATGATCGTCTTGGGGCTGCTCCCCAAGGCTGGTGCGATCGTTGCAATGATTCCTTCTCCTGTTTTGGGTGGCGCAAGTCTGGCAATGTTTGCGAATGTCGCGTGGGTAGGCCTCCAAACCATCGCTAAGGCGGATATGCGAGATAATCGCAACGCCGTCATCGTCACGACGGCTCTCGGCCTGGCCATGCTCGTTACTTTCAAGCCGACGATCGCTCAGGTTTTCCCTGAGTGGGCGCAGATCTTCTTCTCGTCGGGAATGACGATCGGGGCAATCACGGCCATCGTCCTCAACGTGTTGTTCTTCCATGTTGGCAAGCAGAGCGGTTCGGATGTTGTTACCGACGAATCAGGGCGTGGGCTCGGTATTGACGCTGTTAATGCTATGAGTCGCGATGAGTTTATTTCTGCGTTCCGGACAATCGTCAATTCGACGATGTGGCCGCTCGAACGTGCCTGGGAGCGCCGGCCTTTTGCTGATGTGGCCGATCTTCGTGAATCGATCCAAGAGGCAATTTTGACGGCTAGCCGGGAGGATCAGCAGGCACTCGTGGCGGATTACCCTGATATGGCGCAGCTGCTTGGTGTTGAGGGCGACGATGTCGTCACTCAGGATATTGGTTCACTGGCCCTCGATGGGGCGAGCGAGGATGAGCTCCAACAGATTGTCTCGCTGTCTCATGAATATCGTGAGCGTTTCGGGATTCCATTTGTTGGGTATCTCAGTCCGTTCTCGACGCCCGAGCAGATCATCGACGATGGTATGAGGAGGCTTGCCAACTCCCCTGCTCAAGAGCACATAGTGGCCCTGTCACAGGTAGTTGAGATTTCGAACGACCGTTTCGATATTCTCGTCGACAATGCCAATCCGCTTCGCGCGGCGTGGGAGGCGAAGTTCCAGGAGAAGTAGAGCTGCTCTGAGATGAATTGGGGGGGCACAGCGAAAAGCTGTGCCCCCCCCCAATTCATCTCATTATCATCGTGCAGCTTGGATGACCTCGTATGTGCAGGCAAATGACTGCGAATAGATCCGATAGATATCGGATTCGTCAGCGGGATTTTGTACAACAGCATCCCCTGGCTTGTAAATCTGAAGCTCGCCCCACGGTGCTTCCATGACAAATTCGCCGTCGGATTCGTTTACGACGAAGTACTTTTGTTCGACCCCGCTTGGGATATATTCCTGGTAACCTTCGGCATCTGGTGTGCCCTGAGGTTCGCCATAACGCTGAGGAAATTTTGATGCCTTAACAAGAATTTCCTCATTACCTGTGGCTTCACAACGATTCCGGACAACCATATCCCCTGCTTCAGCGGGTTCTGATACCGTTTCAACGCCGTCACCTTTAATGTTCGTTACGATGACCTCACCTATTTGGGCCGGTCGAGCATCTACAGGACGGGTTTTACGCGCGGTGCCGGTACGGCCCTCTGAAACTGCTGCGGCAAACACCTCAATCCGGTCGCGCTGTGGGAGACTCGACGCAGCGGATGACAGTTCGTCTGCGGCATCTGCGGATGTCGTTGCAATCGATGATGATAAGTCATCAGGTGTAGGTGTTGGTGTGCAGGCTGACAGGGCGAGAAAAATACCGACTGCTGTACTGGTCAACAATGTTCTTGTTTTCATGGATACCTCCGTTGGAAACTTCTGTGGGATCAGAGGGACAATTGTTGGTAGTGGACGCAGAATGAGCAAAGAAAATGTCCCGTCATGATCGAGATGACGGGACATCATTACTATCTGTTCACAACAATCAGCCGAGCTTGCGTTTAGCAGCGCGCCGCTTTGCGAGTTCGTCTTCGACGATGGGCGCTTCCTCGGCGCGCTCTGTCGGAAGTTCAGAAAGGCTGCCTTCGACTTCGCGCCACACACGGCCAACTGCGATACCAAAGACTCCCTGGCCGCCCATGACGAGGTCAATAACCTCGTCGTCGGATGTACATTCGTAGACGGAAGCTCCGTCAGACATGAGGGTGATTTGAGCGAGATCATCTACGCCGTAAGCTGCGAGCTGACTGACCGCGCGTCGAATCTGCTGGAGCGAAACTCCGGTGTCGAGGAGGCGCTTAACGACCTTGAGAACGAGGATGTCGCGGAACGAGTAGAGACGCTGACTTCCTGAGCCGGTTGCGTTCTGGATTGACGGCGAAACAAGGCCCGTACGATCCCAGTAATCGAGCTGGCGGTAGGTGATTCCGGCTGCTTTGCAGGCAATAGGACCGCGGTAGCCTGTCTCAATATCGAGGTCAGGCAGAGGGTCGCCGAAGAGCATCTGCTGTGCGCGCTGCTTTGTGTCGTGAGGCGCAACCCCTTCGCTCATTGGTCCTCCATAGTCGAGTGCGTGACGTGGTGCCGGTGGACGCCGACGACACAACGATATAGCAGCTTTGCCTCTCACGCTCGCATCGGCGTGTCTAAACTTCAACTTTAACTTGAAGTATTGTTCACACTGTCCACTCTCCCACCGTTACGACCCAGCGTTTTACCTGGTCAGAAGGTGTGGTGTGTGAGCTGACACCTCACCTAGCGAAGCTCAACCTCCACATTTTCTGCGAGGAGAGCGCGATAAAGATGGGTCATGGCGGCGGCGTCCTCAGCAGCTTGCGTGATAACCCGCTCCTTCGCAACGGCGGTTTTCTTCGCGCGCTCTGTGGCAAGTGCGGAGGTAATCATAATTGCATGGGAATGAGCCGATGTGCGGATACTCTTGATCTGCCGTAGCTCATACCCATTGGCCTGCATCATTGAGGCGTAGCGCACGATCTCAGGAGCCTGGCACGACAGGCGGCCGCGAGGGTCGGTCGCGAGGATCCCGATATCAACCATTGCCGTAATGTCGGTGACGGAAACCCCCGTAAGCTCAGAGACTTCCTCGACGCGCAAACGAGTCCCTGGCTGGGCGCGCCGAACCTCGTCGTCTGCCACTGCCCGCATGCGGCCAGGATGCGCACCTTCGGGGAGATCGCCAGAATCAAGCTGGCGAAGCATCTCTCGAATCTGAGAGAGCGGAAGATAACGATCGCGCTGTTCCTGAAGGATGAAACGCAAACGCTCAACATCAGCCACAGAAAAGAGACGCTGATTCGACGCAGTGCGGTGAGGAGTAATGAGCTCAAGGGATTCGTAGTGGCGGATCTTCGACTGGCTGAGCATGGGAAACTCAGTAGCGAGAGCAGCCGTCACGTCACCGATCTTGAGATTTGGTTCGTGTGAAAGATCTTGAGGCCACGCAACCTTAGCGTCAGGCTGGCCGGTCTCAACCTGGGAAACGAGAGAGTAATTCGTCATGCCTGTGCTCGGGAAGGATAGAACGTGAGACGGTACTTGCCGATCTGGACCTCGTCGCCCTCATGAAGCGCAACTTCGTCGATACGCTCGCGATTGACGTAGGTGCCATTGAGTGAACCTGAATCGCGGACGGAAAACTCATTGCCGTCGCGGAGGAACTGGGCGTGACGACGAGAAACGGTGAAGTCGTCAAGAAAAATATCGGTGCGTGGGTGGCGGCCGACGTTCGTCGTGTCGGAATTGAGGAGGAAACGAGCACCCACATTAGGCCCGGCCAGCGCAATAAGAAGCGCAGAGCCGAACGGCAGTGATTCGATGGCCGTGACTTCTTCGGGCAGAAGGCCACGCCGATCGGGAATAACAGCTTCCTGCTGCGAACCGATTGCCTGGAACTGTGAGGTTGAGGAGATGTCGCCGGTCAATGGCTGGCTGCCCATTTCTGACATTGTGAGTCCTCCTCGATTGCCTTGTGGTGCGGACGTTTTTTACACCACAATTATTATAACAAGTCTATAACGATCGAATGGATTGAGCCACTGATGTGCAACGTTACTGGCGCAACATTCGTCGAGGTGCAGCGTCTTGTAGGAAAGGAACGCGACGTGGCTAACGATCACACTTTCGATGATCCCGAAGTGCACACGCCGGCACTCCGAGAGAATGCGAGTGTCCGCGACAATATGCTCGCGGGCAACTGGTACATTGCCGACGATTCCGAACTGCAAGCCCGCTACAGGTTAGCGCTCAAGCTCGTCGCCCACTACGAAGAAGCGTACATACATGGGGACGATACGGCTCACGACCTCGCGAGAGAAATCTTCGGGTACGTTGGCGACGACGTCGAGATCAGGCCGCCATTTCGAGTCGATTATGGCGAAAGCGTGTCGATCGGAGCCCGCACATTCATCAATTACAACCTCGTGGCACTAGACCCAGCACGCATCACAATTGGAGAGGATTGCCAAATCGGCCCCAATGTCCAACTCCTGACACCCATCCATCCAATCGAACCTCAACCTCGCCGAGAGAAATACGAAGCCGCGCGGCCGATCGTCATTGGCAACAATGTGTGGCTTGGTGGCGGAGTTATCGTCTGCCCCGGCGTCACAATTGGTGACGACTCCGTGATTGGCGCGGGAAGTGTCGTAACGAGGGATATCCCCTCAGGTGTCGTTGCTGTGGGAAATCCGGCGAGGGTCATCCGCCCGGTTGTGGGATAGCACGCACTCCCCCATTTGGTGAGCAGTGTGCCGATGGTGTAATCTCGTCTGGTCACGATGTGGCGACGGGCTATGGCGCAGTTTGGTAGCGCACTTGACTGGGGGTCAAGGGGTCGTGGGTTCAAATCCCGCTAGCCCGACAGAACGAAATCCCAGGTCAGAAGATACAACTGGCCTGGGATTTTTTATGGACGACGAAATTCGTGCACCAAAAATGTACCTGTCGCTAAGTTGAGCGGCGCCTTCTTGCTTGAAAAACCGCCGCATCCCGCGCGAATCACGAGACCCGCAGACATCCGGAAAGAATACGGCTTTAACCATGCGAAGTTATAGGCTTAATGCTGAAAACGTTGGGACCACTAAGGAAGGGCGCCTCTCATGACAACGTTTGATCCGACCACGGTGACACTGGAGCAGCTCTACGCTCCAGGAGTCACACCCGAATATTTGGCGCAGGTTGCACAGGTGCGCCCAGATCTTTGGACTGCCATTCTCTCGCACCCAGCCTGCTACCCCGGGCTAGCCGACTGGATCAACGCTCAACTCCGAGCCCAGACTCAGGCACAGCCGCAGCAGCCTGTAAGCCCTGATCCGCTCGATCAGGTTACTGAAGGGGCTAAGAAACTCGCCTCGGGCGCAAAAGATTTCTTTACCGAGCAGGTTGCGCCACGCGCGGCAAAGCTGGCGCAAGACACGCAGCAGCTCGTCAACGATCAAGCTGCGAAACTACCGGGACGTGAACCTACCTACCAGTGGATTCTCTACGGCATGATCATTTCGGCTTTTGTCGGAATTATCGACCTTTTCCTTCCGATCGTTAAATTCTGGGGCATGAGCATCAGCCTTATGGGCGGCCGCGAAATCGGAATCGGAAGCGACGGAATTATCTTCCTCATTGCTTACATTCTTGTAGGTGGCCTTGTTGGCGTATTCCTTGCGACGAATAAGTCGTGGGCTGCATGGGCCGGTTCTATTCTTGGAATCGTCGTTGGAGTTATTGCACTCATTGATGGCTTCAGGATCGTAGGTTTGGCTAAGGACCCGCTTAGCCCCGGTATCGGCGTGTGGGTTCTCATCCTCGTAGGCCTAGCCTTGACTGCCATGTCGGTACTCTCGGTGCTTTACACGAATCGTGAACACAAGCGCAAAGTGGCGGCAGCGCCCTACGCTCCCCCGTTCCCGACATCTGGTGTACCTCAGTACGGTCAGCCTCAACAGCCACAGGCCCCATATGGAACAGCTCCGTATGGCCAGCCTGCTTACGGTCAGGCCGCTCCGTTCCAGCCGCAGGCCCAGCCTCAGCCGAATTCTGCGCCGCAGCAGATGCCGCAGAATGAGAGCGAGCCACCGCAGACACCGCCAACAGACGGTCCGGCACAGCCGTAATCGGCAGTAACGACGAATGGGAGGGTGAAACACCCTCCCATTCTTTTTATCGTTCTCACCGCTGTGGCGACGCCTCGAATGAACCGATAACTCGTCAAGGCTGCTTCAAGCTCAGCCCTAGCGATGTACCCCCGTTGCGGCAAGCGCACGGTTGAGCTTGCCTGGAAGGAGAGGGCCTTCGTAAACGAAGCTTGTGAGAATCTCAAGAAGATCGGCGCCTGCGTTGATCATGCGCTGTGCATCGTCGACGGTCGAAATTCCGCCGACGCCAATAATGACTTTATCGGTGCCGAGAGCGGAGCGAAGCATTCCGACGACATCCACGGAACGATCGATAAGCGGGGCTCCGGACATCCCACCTTCGCCGTAGTCGTGAGCAATGGTCGTGTTTGTGGCGACAACGCCGTCAAGCCCCTTGTCGATCACCATGCGGGCAACGGCGAGGATGTCGTCGTCGGCGAGGTCCGGTGCAATCTTGACGAGAATGGGAACGTGTCGGTTGGCGGCGGCATCAGCCGCTTCGCGAGTTGCGCGGACGATTCCTGTGAGGTGATCGACGGCTTGGAGATCGCGGAGCCCAGGAGTGTTGGGCGAGGAAACATTGATGACGAGGTAATCGGCGTAGCGAGCGAGCTTTCGTGCACACGTGGCGTAGTCACGTGGGGCATCGTCGGCGCTGACCCACTTATTCTTCCCGATGTTGACGCCGACGAAGGCTGCCCTTCCCCGTTTTGTCGAGCGCAGAGCACGCAAGCGTTGTGCTACGGCGTCGGCGCCATCGTTATTGAACCCCATGCGGTTGCGGAAGGCGCGTCGCTCAGTGATACGCCAAAGGCGTGGGCGTTCATTGCCGGGCTGGGGCTCCGGTGTGACCGTGCCGATCTCGGTGAAAGCGAAGCCGAGAGCCAGTGTCCCGAGAACCGCGGTGGCATTCTTATCTTGCCCGGCCGCAAGGCCGACACGCCCGCGGAGGGGACGTGCAAAAAGCCCCGGGAATGTGCCCGTTCCGGGAAATCCTATGGTTGCCGCCGCGAGTGGAGCAAGAGGCGTGCGGCCGAAAAGCCCAATCGCCTCCATCGCATCGTGGTGAGCTTTTTCGGGATCGATGTGAACAAAGATCTTGTCGTAAATGAAGCGGTAGAGCATGTCAGCCTCCGTTGCGGCTCGCAATTTGGGACGGTGAGGACCACGCGAGCAGCGCCAGCGCTATAGCCGAAAGTACCGTCGGAATGTAGAAATATGTGGAACCGCCGTGGAACCAGGGGCTCACGCGGGAGAAGAATTCTGTAGAAACGACGAGGGTGCCAAGCGGAACGACGAGGTTAATGGTCCATGCCGTCCAAGCGAGTCGGCGCATTCTCCTGCCGTTGTGAATAATGCCAGCCGAACCGGCTACCCATATGCCGGCGGCAATGAACGTCATGAGGGCTGTCGCGACGTTGCCTTCAGCGAAATCGTCGGATGAACCTAAGATTGCCCGCCACGCAAAAATAACGGCGAAAACTGCGAGAACAATGAGGACTGCGAGCGGCCAGCCATGTGTGGACTGGCGCTTGTCCTTAAGCCCGCGGGGCTCTGAACTCACGAATTCCTCCAAAGATGCGTTTAGCATTGATCTATGACAACTATTACAACAACCGCGCAGACGCTGCCCGAAGGGGCCGCGCTTGTCGTCGGAGTCACTGCACATAATCTACTCGATTCGGCCGTACTCACTGGCCAAGCCAAGGCAGATGTCGTTGACGCGCTTACTACGTTAGCAGCATCTCCGCGTAAGGAGACGATCACGAAGATCGCCTCACCGGCGCTTGCCGGCCACCAGATCCTCGCAGTTCACCTTGGAAGTGATCCCTCGCTCGCTGACTTGCGCGAGTGCGCCGGCGCAGCGCTGCGCTCACATGACTTGCCGAGCGTCGTTGTCGTTGATTTCCCTCATTCGGACGAGGCGGAATTTGCAGCAATTGCTGAGGGAGCTTTGCTCGGCGCATACCGTTTTGACCGTTACAAGTCGGAAAAGTCGGCTCCGATTGACGAGATTCACGTCGTCTCGGCGCTACCGACGGCCGAAGATGGCCTCGACCATGTTCGTATTCTTGTCGATGCGCAGAACGCTGTGCGTGACCTCGTGAATACTCCCGCCGGTGATTTGCGTACACGTGAGCTTGTTGATGCCGCGATCTCGATGACGGATAAGGCGGGAGTGACGGCTCGCGTCTGGGGCGAGAAGGAGCTTCAGGAGCATAGCTGCGGTGGACTTTTGGGTGTTGGCGCTGGTTCCACCTCGGAGTCGTACCTTCTTCGCCTCGAATGGGCACCAGCCAATGCTGAGCGTCATGTGGCTCTTGTCGGCAAGGGCATCACCTTTGATTCGGGAGGTATGAGCCTCAAGACTCATGCTGGCTTGCTTGACATGAAGACAGATATGACAGGTGCCGCAACTGTTGCCGCCGTTGTGTGGGCTGCCGCGCGAATGAATCTTCCTGTGCGCGTTACGGCGTGGTTGTGTGTGGCGGAAAACATGCTGTCAGGTTCGGCGACGCGCCTCGGTGATGTTCTGCACATGTCGAGTGGTAAGACTGTCGAAGTGACGAATACGGATGCCGAGGGGCGCCTTGTGCTCGCTGATGGCCTGACGCAGGCTATCGCTGAGAAGCCCGACGAGGTTATCGACATTGCTACTCTCACAGGTGCACAGATGGTTGCGCTCGGGAACCGTTGCGCAGGGATCATGGGGACGGATGCGCTTGTCGCTGAGATCGGTGAGGCTGCTGCCGAGGCGGGTGAGGCCATGTGGCCGATGCCGCTTCCCGAGCACCTGCTCTCGTCGCTGAAGTCGAACGTGGCAGACATCAAGAATTCGGGAACACGGTTTGGCGGAATGCTCGTCGCGGGACTTTTCCTCAAAGAATTCGTCGGTGACGTTCCGTGGACCCATATCGATATTGCTGGCCCGTCGTACAACACTGAGGAACCGTGGGGCTACACCGGCAAGGGCGCTAGCGGATTTGCCGTGCGCACGCTTGTGCAGCACCTTGCGAAGTAAGAGATAGTTCCTAATATGGCGTGTGGGAGGTAAGCCTGCTTACCTCCCACACGTGTATGACGACGATAGTGGTTACCGTCCGCGTTGTTGGCGCGCGTTCCATTGGCGCATGGAATCGGGATACCCGGTCTTCACAACTTCGTAGAACGGGATACCGAGCTTCGCGGCTAGTTGTCCTCCCTCACGCAGATCGGGAACTTTGCGCCGCGTCCACTCCCCATCGCGTGCGACGAGAAGAAGCGCAGATTGTTCTCGGGGAGTTTCCGGCTCGAAATAGGCTTCGACTCCTATTCGCGAGCCGACGAAGTCTTCAAAATGTTTCACGGTCGCGGCCTGTGCCTCGCGTTGGGAATGACGTGAGGGATTCGAGCTCGAATGGCGTTTACGAGAAAAAAGACCCATGGATAAAGGGTAACTGGAGAAGGAACGACGACACAGAGGTGAACGTGTCCTATGGCTTTCGTCAGTGCAGTTATCGTCGTTAATCCAGATATTGAGGGAAAGAAAACTTGTGGATGCCGGATAAGGGTACCCACTGTGAGCAGTGCTTTTGCCTCACCTTGGGGACATTATTTCCAAAGAGGATGAGATTTTCACCCATAGCGCATCAATCGGAACGAATCCAAACGAACAAGATGTTGTTCGTGGCACAATGAAATAACTGTGACTCTCAGACAATTAGGGTCAATAATTAGGACGTAAGGACTAGTCGCCAGGACTAGGCCGTTCCTAGCTCGAGGGAGAGGTACGTGGCTGACACGCAAGACTACGACATCGTGGTGCTCGGCGCAGGTAGCGGAGGCTACGCTGCCGCAATGCGAGCGGCACAGCTCGGCAAGAAGGTCGCACTTATCGAAGGCGACAAGGTAGGTGGAACCTGCCTCCACCGTGGATGTATCCCGACAAAGGCTTTCCTGCATGCCGCTGAAGTAGCTGACGAAATGCGCGAAGGTTCGTCGATCGGTGTCCGCGGGACGTTCGAAGGCATCGATATGGGTGCACTCAACGCCTACAAGAGCAGCGTCATCGAGAAGATGTACAAGGGCCTGCAGGGACTTGTTGATTCTCGTGGTGTCGAGACGATCCACGGATGGGGACGCCTCGTCGCCAAAGACACCGTTGAGGTTAATGGCACGCACTACCTTGGCAAGAATGTCATCCTCGCTTCCGGCTCCTTCTCAAAGACCATTGGTCTTGACATCTCGGGCCGCGTGATCACGTCGGATCAAGCACTCAACATGACGGATGTGCCCAAGTCGGTGATCATTCTTGGCGGCGGCGTCATCGGTGTCGAGTTCGCCTCCGTATGGCGTTCATTTGGTGCTGAGGTCCAGATCATCGAAGGTCTCCCCCACCTCGTCCCGAACGAAGACGAAGCGGTATCCAAGACCCTCGAACGCGCATTCCGCAAGCGTGGCATCAAGTTCGCCACCAAGACGATGTTCGATCGTGTCGAGCAGAATGCCGATTCGGTGACGGTCTACACCCAGAACGGCAAGTCCTACACGGCCGACTATTTCCTCGTCGCCATTGGCCGCGGACCGGCAACCGCCAACCTCGGATACGAAGAAGTTGGCATCAACATGGATCGTGGATTTGTGCTGACCGACGAGCATCTTCGTACCAATATCGACGGTGTCTACGCAGTAGGCGACATCGTCCCTGGCCTCCAACTCGCCCATCGCGGATTCCTTCAGGGAATCTTCGTCGCCGAGCACATCGCAGGCCTCAACCCGAAGCCAATTGAGGAAAACCTCATCCCGCGCGTCACCTTCTGCAACCCAGAAATCGCCTCAGTGGGTCTCAACCAGAACAAGGCCGAGGAAATCTACGGCAAGGACAACATCGAATCCGTGGAGTTCAACCTTGCGGGTAACGGCAAGTCGCAGATGCTTGGGACCGCCGGCTTCGTCAAGCTCGTTCGCCAGAAGGACGGCCCAATCGTAGGCTTCCATGCTATCGGTGCGCGTATGGGTGAACAGGTTGGTGAAGGCCAACTTATGGTTGCATGGCAAGCTGAGCCGCAGGACTTCGACGGTCTGATCCACGCCCACCCAACCCAGAATGAATCCGTCGGTGAGGCCGTCCTGGCTCTCGCTGGTAAGCCGCTCCACACACATAACTGACCGGAGGGATTGAGGAATTATGTCCGAACCCATCAAGATGCCAGCACTCGGCGAATCCGTCACAACCGGAACCGTCACCACCTGGCTGAAGAACGTAGGAGACTCCGTTTCCCTTGACGAGCCCATCCTCGAAGTATCGACCGATAAGGTTGACACCGAGGTTCCTGCTCCTGCCGAAGGCGTGCTTGAGCAGATCCTCGTCCAGGAAGATGAGGAAGTAGAAGTCGGCACCGTGCTCGGATACATCGGCGACGGTTCCGGCGCCGGCGCGGCTCCTGTCGAGCAGGCCGCTCCAGCTCCGGCTGCACCTGCCCCCGCAGCCCCTGTTGCTCCAGAAGCTCCTGCAGCTCCCGCGGCTCCGGCTGCTGCACCCGCAGGTGAAGGCGTAGCTGTGACGATGCCTGCTCTCGGCGAGTCGGTCACGGAAGGCACAGTGACCACATGGCTTAAGCAGGTTGGCGATACCGTCGAGGTTGATGAGCCGATCCTTGAGGTTTCCACCGACAAGGTCGATACTGAGG
The DNA here is from genome assembly GCA_021532125.1 of Arcanobacterium haemolyticum. Taxonomy (GTDB): domain Bacteria; phylum Actinomycetota; class Actinomycetes; order Actinomycetales; family Actinomycetaceae; genus Changpingibacter; species Changpingibacter haemolyticus_A. The sequence goes on along the minus strand of JADYUX010000002.1, from coordinate 299,520 downwards.
TCCCCGCACCGGCCTCCGGCGTTCTCTCGCAGATCCTCGTGCAGGAAGACGAGACGGTTTCCGTTGGCACGGTTCTTGCCTACGTTGGTGATTCTGCTGCACCTGCTGCTCCGGCAGCGGCAGCAGCTCCAGCACCTGCACCGGCTCCAGCGGCACCGGCGCCTGCGCCTGTTCCCGCACCGGCGGCACCGGCACCGGCTCCAGCAGCTCCGGCGCCTGCAGCCCCCGCTGCCCCAGCTCCAACCACGGCAGATTCTGCCGAGGCAGGCGCTTACGTCACCCCGATCGTGCGCAAGCTTGCTCGCGAAGGCGGCATCGATCTCGGATCCCTCAAGGGTACGGGTGTTGGCGGGCGTATTCGTCGCCAAGATGTCGAAGACGCGATTAAGGCCAAGGAAGCAGCCGCTAAGCCTGCCGCTCCGGCCGCTGCTGCCGCGCCGGCAGCAAGCGCTCCGGCCAAGCCGTCGGCTGCCGCTGCTGAGCTTCGCGGCACCACACAGAAGATGAGCCACTTGCGCCAGGTCATCGCCAAGCGCATGGTCGAATCGCTCGAAGTTTCGGCGCAGCTCACGACGGTTATCGAAGCGGACGTGACACGCATTGTTGCTTTGCGTACTGCGAAGAAGAACGAGTTCCAGGCCAAGACTGGTACGAAACTCACGTTCCTCCCCTTCTTCGTCAAGGCGGCTATCGACACCCTGAAGTCGCACCCGAAGATCAACGCAACGATCGACGGTAAGAACGTCCACTACTGGGATTACGAGCATGCCGGTATCGCTGTTGATGCACCGAAGGGCCTGATGGTTCCGGTGATCAAGAATGCTGGCGACCTCAACATCGCTGGTATCGCCAAGGGTATTAACGATCTCGCCGCACGCGTACGTGACGGCTCGATCAAGCCCGACGAGCTCTCGGGCTCCACCTTCACGATCACAAACACGGGTTCGGCCGGCGCACTTTTCGATACGCCGATTATCAACCAGCCCGAGGTTGCGATCCTCGGTGTTGGCACGATTGTTAAGCGCCCGGGCATTGTCAAGGACGCCGACGGTAACGAGACGATTGGTATTCGTTCGATGGTCTACTTGGCTCTCTCTTACGATCACCGTATCGTCGACGGAGCAGATGCCGGTCGTTACCTCTCGGATCTGCGTAAGCGCCTTGAGTCCGGCGATTTCGAGTCGGATCTTGGTATCTGATCGATAGATCGTCACGACGAGAAATGTGGGGCGTGCTTCGGCACGCCCCACATTCGTATCGGGTGTCCGCGTTCACTTTGTGTGTGCGACGTTGGGAATTGTCCCGATTTCCCCTAGAATTTAGTGCGTATCAGACCGTGAAAGGACGACAATGGCGAAGGACCGCAAGGCGGATACCCCCAAGAAGAAGCATTGGTGGAACTACTTGGGCGATGCCTACAAAGTCACCAAGCGTACATACAGTTGGCTTCCATGGGGCCTGATTGGTGCCGCACTCCTTGGCCTGGCCATTGGTGTTATTCCGGCTATCATCACGAAGGCGTGGATTCAGTGGATTATTCTTGGAATCTTCCTCATGACGCTCGCGCCGATGCTTCTCTTGACGAACCTTGTTCGCCGCGCCAGCTACGCTCAGCTTGAGGGGATGACGGGCGCTGCGTCTGCTGTACTCGACAACATGGGCCGCGGCTGGGACGTCAAGACTGAGCCGGTCAGGTTCAATGCCCGGACGCAGGATATGGTGTTTCGTGCCATTGGCCGCCCTGGGGTTGTCCTCGTGGCTGAGGGCCCGAAGAATCGTGTTCGTTCTCTTGTCGAGGATGAGCGTAAGGCGATCAAGCGTGTCGCGCCGAACGCTCCGGTGAGCGTCATTTTCGTCGGTCACGACGAAGGCCAGACTCCGCTCTCGAAGGTGGAGCGTACGGTAAAGAAGCTTCCGAAGGCGATCACCAACCCCGAGGTTGCTGCGCTCGCTCGTCGTCTTGAGGCTATTGGCTCGAACAATATGCCGATTCCGAAGGGAATTGATCCTTACAAGACTCGCGTGAGCCGTCGCGCTTTGCGTGGTTAAGCAAAAGGTATTGATAACGACGAGGGATGGCTTGCCTGTCCCTCGTCGTTGTCGTATATGACGGCAAGCGGGCGGGCTGCTGCGAATGTGGAAGTAGACTCATGCGACGTTATGCGCACCACAGGGGCTGTAACATTCTTGAAACATTCGGGTGACTCGGGGGTAACGTCTGCTCGTTAGTCTTGAGCTATCGCAGCGGGGAGCCGACCTTGTTGCCAAGAGTAGGAGACGATCATGTTCTCAAGCGCTGAAGAGGCACTTGCTTTCATTAAGGAGCAGGACGTCAAATTTGTTGACGTGCGTTTCTGCGATCTTCCGGGTGTCATGCAGCACTTCTCAATCCCTGTCAAAGCTTTTGCTGACGAGGCATTCACCGAAGGACTTATGTTTGATGGGTCGTCGATTCGTGGTTTCACGGCGATTCATGAATCGGACATGAAGCTGATCCCGGACGTGTCGTCGGCCTTCGTTGATCCTTTCCGCAAGGAAAAGACTCTCGTTGTTAACTTCTCGATCGTCGATCCATTTACTGAGGAAGTGTACAACCGCGATCCTCGTAATATCGCCCAGAAGGCTGAGGATTATCTCAAGTCCACGGGTATTGCCGATACGGTCTATATCGGCGCTGAGGCCGAGTTCTACGTCTTTGACGATATTCGTTTCGATTCAAACGTCCATTCGTCTTTCTACTCTATTGATTCCAACTCGGGATGGTGGAATACCGGCCGCGAAGAAGAGGGTGGCAACCTCGGCTACAAGACGCCAGTTAAGGGCGGCTACTTCCCCGTCGGGCCGAACGATCAGGAATGCGACCTGCGCGACGAGATGGTGCTTAAGCTCGAAGAAGTCGGCCTCACGGTAGAGCGTGCCCACCACGAGGTAGGAACTGGCGGTCAGCAGGAAATCAACTACACCTTTACGACGCTCAAGGCCGCTGCTGACGACATGATGAAGTTCAAGTACGTCATCAAGAATGCTGCGTTTGAGGCCGGAAAGTCTGCGACGTTCATGCCGAAGCCCCTCTATGGTGACAACGGTTCGGGTATGCACTGCCACCAGTCGCTCTGGAAGGATGGCAAGCCGCTCTTCGCCGACGAGAAGGGCTACGGTGGCCTTTCTGATATGGCTCGCTGGTACATTGGCGGTTTGCTCAAGCATGCCCCCGCACTGCTCGCATTCACGAACCCGTCAGTGAACTCTTTTCACCGCTTGGTGCCAGGTTTCGAGGCGCCAGTGAACCTCGTGTACTCGGCGCGTAACCGGTCGGCCTGCATCCGAATTCCGGTGACGGGTTCTTCCCCGAAAGCAAAGCGCATCGAATACCGTGTGCCCGATCCGTCGGCAAACCCCTACCTTGCGTTCGCCGCACAGCTCATGGCTGGGCTTGACGGCATCCGCAACCGTATTGAGCCGTCCGAGCCCATCGACAAGGATCTCTACGAGCTTCCTCCGGAGGAGCACGCACAGATCGAGCAGCTTCCCGCTTCGCTCGAAGACGCATTGCGCGCCCTCGAAGAGGATCACGACTTCCTTCTTGAAGGCGACGTATTCACCGAGGATCTCATCCAGACGTGGATCGACTACAAGATGGAGCACGAGATCGCTCCCCTGCGTCAGCGTCCTCATCCGTACGAGTTTGCTCTGTACTACGACCTGTGATTCAGCAGCGTAGAGATTAACGACGAAGCCCGCCGGTTCTGTTCCGGTGGGCTTCGTTTTTTAGATAAGTTATTAATGTTGGCTACGTCTGAAAAATAGTTTCACGAAATACTAATAATACAAATATTGACAGGGTGATGATCGTTTTATAGGCTTCGGCTACGAACTTCCGTTCGTGTTCTCAATGAGGAGGAAATATGGGGTCGAGATTATCATTACGTACGAGAGTGACGAATTCTTCATGATTGGGCTCCGTTGCGACGATGTGTCGTTTTCTTACGGTTCGCATCAGGCTCTGAGTAGCCTCTCCCTTTCATGTTCTCAGGGAGCAACGGTCATTGTCGGTGAAAATGGTGCCGGGAAATCGACGCTCATGAAGCTCCTCGCAACATTAGAGCGCCCCCGGAAAGGAGAGATATCCTACAACGAGATAACTTACGCACCCAACACCATCAATACTTTACGTAAGCGCATCGGGTATTTAAGCCAATTTCCTGATTTTCCCGGAAACTTTAGTGTCCGCGAAGCGCTGAATTATCAATTATGGCTCCACAAAGTCCCGCGCTCAGAGCGTAAGAATTATATTGATGAAGCCGTGGAGCTTACACAGGCCGCCGAGCTACTAACGAAAAGGATTCGAGAACTCTCAGGCGGCATGCAACGGCGGGCTTTCATCGCTCAGGCGATCGTTCATCGCCCTGATCTTATACTTCTCGATGAACCGGCTTCGGGCCTCGATCCGCATCAACAAGATATGCTCGACACAGTTTTGTTGGGCTTGGCGCGCGAGCGAGTTCTTCTTGTAGCCACGCATTCGATTGACCAGTTGGCGAGCCTTGCTGGGCAGCTTGTTGTTCTCACTCGCGGCGGGATCGCTCATAGCGCTCATTATGAGCACGGTTCACTGACCACTGAAGATGTCAAAAGCATCATGCATGAATCGATGTGGTCATGATGGCGTGGCGAGCTCGGCCATGGAAGGTGGCAGTACTTGCTGCGTTTGTCACTCTTCTTCCCCACATTGCTCTTCGGTCTTTTCGTTGGCGCTACGAATGGACTACGACTTTCGAGGTCTACGCCTTTTCCAATGTCATGCTCGGCCCGATCCTCCTCGGTATCCTCTGCGCATGGGGTACTCGGTTCGCCCGTCGAGCATCGTCGCTTGTTATCCTCGGGCGTCGGCGAACGTCATTTATCCTCACGGAGAGCTTCGCTGTTTTCCTACCCGCAGCTTGTATGTGGTTGTGCGGTCTTTGCGGTGTCTGTGTCACAACTCTTGTCTCATCACAACCAGGCGTTCCCGATCCTCGTGACTATCTTCCCCTCCTATCATCTGTCGTGTTTCTCTACCTCGCCTCGGTGTGCGGTTTCGCTCTTGGCTGGCGCGTACGCCGCCTCTGGATGGCTCCTCTGGCCAGTCTCGGAAGCTTTGCCTTGATCGTGTGGGCATATGGCGGAGATTTTTCCATGCTCGTTAATGTGGGCGGTGCAACGGCTTCGCTCGTTGGCTTCGCACCCAACCCGATGTATTACCTTCCACAGATGGGAATCTTTATCTCTCTCATTTTTCTGGTCTCGTACGTCGCTCTTGAGCGGTCTGTGATGCTCAAAGCATCCCTTTATATTCTTATTGGCGTTATCTGCCTCGCCCCAGCTTTTATGCGCAGTGAGTCGATTGTCCATACCGATCCCCCGATGGAGTGTAGAACATCAGATAATGGCAGAGAATATTGCCTCGGCATCGGCTATCGGAGTTTTCTCGATGCTGTTATTGAAAACTATGAAAATCAGATGGCGAAATTTGATTCACACAATCTGCCAGCCCCGCAAAGATTCTCTCAAAGTGCTGCTCAGAATTCGCTACAGGAATCATATATCGATGTTTGGTCGGCATTAGAGGCACCAGAATATCTCAACCAATCTGTGATTTTTGGCTATACAAATCCAGAGTGTATAGCTGTGGTAGATCGTGAGATAGATGTCCTGATTTACGTTACGGGAACCGATGCTATACATACGGATTGGTTGCCTCGACTCCCTGAGGAATTTATCGCTGCATCTGGTGCTGAACAGTCGCAACTTATCTCCCGTTCATACGAGGCTCTGCGCACATGCACACCGATATTCTCCAAGTAGCGCACATCCGTGGATACACTGCGTGCCTGGCTATTGCATGCGTTGGAGGCCTAGCGATCCTTGCGATGCCGATTGAGATTCATCCGGTACTCGGGCGTACCGGCGTATTTAACTACCTATGGCCAATGGCCTTGCCGATCGTGGGAATTGCGCTCATGCCCATTCTTCGTGCACGCAGATACGACATCGTGGTCGTAAGCCCTTATCGGCGGGAACGAGCGTGCCTTGATTTCGCTTGTGGCGGGGCCTGCGTGCTGCTGAGCATCGCTATCGCACGCGCGGGTGTCTTGCCGATCGATGAAGTCGGGTTGGGTGCGTTGTTTTATGGAATGTTCGTTGTAGCCGTATATCCCCTTGCAGGTTCATTGTCATGGATGCCGCCGCTCGCCTTCGCCTTCCTCGTGTGGCTTCTCGGCTCCGACATGTACGGCACGCCCCGTCCGTGGGCGGTAACTCTGCCCGGAGCTACGCCACAACATCAACTTGCTGCAATCGTTCTGCTCGGTGCCTCCGGTGGAATTATTCGCGTGTGGCACAAACTGCATCCGATTCCTCGCAGGCGGGAAACCTGGATGTAAGTCATGAATAAAACTCCGTGATCGCGGCAGAAAACCTCTCCCTGTTGCCGATAACACAGGAATTTTCACTCTTTCAGCGATGAATAACTATGCACAGTGGTGTATGGTGGTTGTCAGAAGAACACTTTTACTTGTAGGAGAAGATATGCGTCGCCTCGGAATCGTCGGCATGGCAGCTGCTATTGCCCTCACCCTCACCGCTTGTGGCAATGATTCGTCGTCCACAACAGGTTCATCCGCAGCGCCTGCTCAGGGCTACGACACGTCGAGCATCCAGAAGGTTGATTCCGTGGCATCACTGGTGCCGGAATCGGTGAAGGCTGATGGCAAGCTCACCGTGGGCACCAACATCTACTTTGCTCCAGCCGAGTTCTACGCTGAGGATGGTAAGACGGCCATCGGATACGACGTTGATCTCTCCAACGCGCTTGCCAAGGTTATGGGCCTCGATCTCAGCTTCGAGAATGCCGAATTTGCCGCAATTCTTCCGGGTATCCCCAGCAAGTACGAGATCGGCATCGCCAATTTCTCGGTGAATGAAGAACGCGAAGCTAACTTCAACATGATCCCCTACTTCTCCACAGGTTCGTCGTGGGCAGTCCCCGCAGATTCGGACTTCGATCCTGCAAACATCTGCGGCAAGACGATCGGTGTTCAGACGGGCACCGTTCAGGATGAAGAATCCGCTTCTCTTATTGAAAGCTGCAATGGAGACCTGAAGGTTCAGCGCTACGACGCCCAGACTGCTATTACAACAGCTATCGTAGGCGGCAAGCTCGATGCCACCTACACCGATACCTCGGTAGCCGAATACACCGTCGCTCAGACGAACGGAAAGCTCAAAGTTGCTGGCGAAGCTAAGGACGTTGTGCCGATCGGTATCGTCGCAGCCAAGGACGACGAAGCTATGACCGAGGCGACGAAGGCCGCGCTCCAGTACCTCATGGACGAAGGGATCCTCGACGAGATCTTCGCAGCCTGGGGAATCACCTCGAACGTCGCCACTGAAGCAACGGTGAACCCGGCACTCTGATGGCACACGAAACTACACCACACGGCGCACCGCAGCTTATTGAAGCTGTCCCGGTGCGCCACTGGGGTCGATGGGTACTAGCCGCGATAATCGCGGTTCTCGCCGCAATGCTCGTACACGGGCTTGTCACCAACGAGAACTTCCACTGGGATCTTGTTCTTGCCACGCTCTTCAAGCCGCAAATTTTTGAAGCGATCGGTTGGACTCTCATCCTCACTGTCACATCGATGGTCATTGGAATTGTTCTTGCGGTCCTTCTTGCGATCATGCGTCGCTCAGATAACCCGATCTTGCGATGGGTATCCATGGCATACATCTGGTTCTTCCGTGGAACCCCGATCTACACGCAGCTCATTTTCTGGGGTCTTATTGGCGTGCTCTACCCGAAGCTCTCGCTGGGGATTCCTTTCGGTCCGGAGTTCTTCAGCTTCAAAACCTTCGACCTCTTTACACCGGCCGTCGCCGCGATTCTTGGGCTCGGACTTAACGAAGGTGCGTACCTTTCGGAGATCATGCGCTCGGGCTTTAACTCGGTCGATCCAGGCCAAGAAGAAGCTGCCCGGGCCCTCGGCATGAGCCCTCGGCAGATCATGCGGCGCATTATTATCCCGCAGGCCATGCGCGTCATCGTTCCGCCCACCGGCAACGAGACGATCTCAATGCTCAAGACCACCTCGCTCGTGACTGCTGTTCCCTTCACTCTTGAACTCACGCGAGTGACGAACGATCTCGGCTCGGCCAGCCTCCTCCAAATCCCTTACCTCGTCGTTGCAGCGATCTGGTATCTCGTCATCACGTCAATCCTCATGGTGGGGCAGGCACGAATCGAACGGTACTACGGCAAGGGCGACAACGAACAGGGCGTGCGTTCGTCGCGCCGGGCCCAGGCCAAGCAGCGCGTCTCCCGCCAAAGTGCAATCAACGCCGCAAAGACCACCCCCGAATCGAACGATGCCGAATGGACTCCGTGATGATTGAGATTCAAGACGTACATAAGTTTTTCGGCGATCTCCACGTACTCAAAGGTGTCTCCCTTGAGGTGAAACGCGGCGAAGTGTGTGCAATCCTCGGCCCCTCGGGTTCGGGAAAATCGACGCTCCTGCGCTGCGTGAATGTCCTCGAAGAAATCCAAGCTGGATCGATCACCGTTGATGGCACCCTCATGGGTTACCGCCGTGATGAGGCCGGGCACCTGCACGAGCTTCGCCCCGCTGAACTGGCCGCTCAGCGAGCGAGCATCGGAATGGTGTTCCAACGCTTCAACTTATTCCCCCACATGACGGCACGCGAAAACGTCATGGAGGCACCGATCCAAGTAAAAAAGCTCGACAAGGAAACTGCGCAAGCCCGAGCAACCGAACTTCTCACCAAGGTGGGGCTCGCCGATCGCCTCGATCACTTCCCCTCCCAGCTCTCTGGTGGGCAGCAGCAGCGTGTCGCGATTGCACGTGCTCTCGCAATGGAGCCAGATGTCATGCTGTTCGACGAGCCGACGTCAGCACTTGACCCGGAGCTCGTCGGTGAGGTTCTGGCCGTCATGAAAGACCTCGCCGATTCTGGAATGACGATGATGGTCGTTACCCACGAGCTTGGCTTTGCCCGCGAAGTTGCCGACCACGTCGTGTTCATGGACGAGGGAACGATCCTCGAAGAAGGTACTCCGGCCCAAATCTTCGAAAATCCGCAATTCGAACGTACACGCGATTTTCTCTCACGTGTTAAGTAGCGATACTCTGACGTGACACACATACTGAGGGTCTGGACATGCCGGGCCCTCAGTATTTTTCGCGACGAACGCGCACATCACCAGGTACCAGGGCGCACTTCCTCGTCGTTCCACGACAATGCCCGGTATCCCTCATCAAGGCTGCCCTCAATCACGCACATGCCTGTGTTGGGCAAATGCCGATCGAAAATCGCACGCTCGGTAATTCCCTCAGCTCGGATGGCCGACCAGCATCCGATCATCGCACCGTGAGAAAAAACAGCGACGCTTTGCGCACCAGATTCCTCGATCTCACGAATCACAGCATCGAATCGCGCGAGCGTCTCCTCGCCGCGTACTCCCCCACCCTGTGCCACAGAGAGATCACCGTCAATCCACGAGAGAAGCGTGGCGAAATAACCGCGGTACTCGTCATCGGAATCGCCAAGTTCCCAGCTACCCGCCTCAATTTCACGTAAACCTGGACGCTCAATGGGAGTTAATCCACGGGCCTGTGCGAGTGGAGCTGCCGTTTGGTGAGTACGGCGGAGCGACGACACATACAGTGCATCGAACTCTATCCCATCGAGACGCTCGACGAGGTTGCGTGCTTGCTCGCGCCCACGATCAGTGAGTGGTGCTCCCGGAAATGCGGTGTCGATGGTGTGAATCGCATTGAGTTCGGTCTCGCCGTGCCTGATGAGGTGGATGCGCATGCTTCTCCTTCGATCGTGTATCCAAACTCAACCTTACGCCTCGCGGCCCACCGCGTGACGTGCGACACCGCGATGTAACATGCAGGTCTACTTGCCGTAAAAGATCTTTTCCACGAGGGCACGTGAACGGCGGGTCGCACGTAAATACTCCTCTTCAACATCGTGACGGGTCGACGTATCCCGGCCTTGGAGCGAGGCCACCACAGCAAGATCTCGGAGACCATGAGGCAGAACGTCAATCTTCGTCGACGAGGAACGGCCAGTGCCGAGGAAGTTAAGATCGCGAAGCTCCGAGGCGAGGTTCCAGGCATGCGCCAACACGTCGGCCTCGTCGCTCGTCAGAATCCCGAGGTGAGAAGCCTGCGTGAGGACGCCAAGAGTCGAGGTGACTCGGAGCGCTTCATGCTCACCCGCGTGCTGAAGCTGGATGAGCTGCGCCGTCCACTCGACGTCGGAAAGACCGCCGCGTCCGAGCTTAAGGTGATGAAGGGGCGAAACGCCTCGGGGTATACGCTCTGTTTCTACGCGCGCTTTCATTCTGCGAATATCGAGAAGCTCTGACTGGCTTAGGCCACCGGCCGGGTAACGGTACGGCTCAATGACCCGAAGAAAATCATCGCCAAGCTCCCGGCTGCCGGCACACGGGCGCGCCCGCAACAATGCCTGACGCTCCCATGTATGCGCCCATCTCGCGTAATACTCTGCGTACGAATCGAGGCTTCGAGCGAGGACTCCCTGCTTTCCTTCTGGTCGGAGATCGAAATCGACGGGAAGGGGAAGCTCCCCATTCTGTTGGGTGAGCACATGGGAGAGTTGGGAAGCGACCTCAATGGCGCTCTTGCTGCATGCCTCGGAATCCGCGCCGTCGTGAGGACGGTAGACGACGAGAATGTCGGCGTCAGAGGCGTAACCCATTTCTTCCCCACCGAGGCGACCCATGGCAACGATAAGGAAATCGGCAGGAGGTTCATTGTGGCCGTGTACGCGGAGAAGTGCGCCGCGCAGTGCGGCATCGAGGGCGATATCCGCCGCATGAGAGACCGCAGCGCGCGAATCGACAGGATCGACAAGCCGGAGGGTCTGGCCGATGCCCGTCCGCAGGAGCTCGCGCCGCCGAAGATAACGCCCGGCGGCAGCAATGTCGTCCGGATCGAGGCGGCGCCCGATCATCGAATCGAGTTCTTGGTCGAGCTGTGCACGTGAGAGAGGCGTCACGTCATGTGTTTCGGATAGCCACGAGATAGATTCCGGCAGCTCGGGGATGTGTTCTGCTAGGTAGCGGGACGAAGCGAGGATACGGCAGAGGCGTTCGGCTGCGGCACCACCGTCACGCAACGTACGCATATACCACGATGTCCGGCCCATCTTTTCGGAGAGAAGGCGGAACGACAGCAACCCGTGGTCTGGTTCGGGGCCCGAGGCGAACCAACCGAGCATAACGGGTAGAAGCTGACGTTGGATGGCGGCAGTACGAGATACTCCGGTGGTGAGAGCGCGGATGTGGTTGATAGCGCCGCGAAGGTCGCGATATCCGATAGCGGCAAGCCGTGCGGCAGCGGAATCGGCATCGAGTGAGACATCGTCAGGTGAGAGCCGAGCCGCCTCCGGTAGGAGCGGCCGGTAATAGATCTCTTGATGGAGTTGGCGAATGTGTTTTCGGATGTTCTGCCATGCATGTTCGAGTTCGGCGCCACTTTTTATCTCGGGAATTCCGAGGGAACGGGCGATGCGACGAAGTTCGACGTCGTTCGTCGGTACGAGGTGCGAACGGCGCAGTCGCTGCAGTTGAATACGATGTTCGAGTGCGCGGAGGAAACGGTAGCCGTGGTCAAGAGCCACGGCATCTTTGCGGGCGATATAGCCGCCGTCACGAAGTGCGGCAAGGGCTTGGAGTGTCGGGCGAACTCGGAGGTTCTCGTCGGTACGTCCGTGGACAAGTTGGAGTAGCTGCACTGTGAATTCGACGTCGCGTAGGCCTCCTTTGCCGAGTTTGAGCTGACGTCCTTCCTCACGTGCTGGGACGTGGTCTTCGACTCGCTTGCGCATTGCTCGGGATTCTTCGACGAAGTTGTCACGGCTGGCGGCGCTCCAGACGAGTGGCCACAGCTTGTCGAGGTAGGCGCGTCCGAGAACCATGTCTCCGGCAATGGGGCGGGCTTTGAGTAGGGCTTGAAATTCCCATCCTTCCGCCCATCGTTGGTAGTAGGCCACATGGGAGTCGAGTGTGCGTACGAGTGGGCCGTCTTTCCCTTCGGGGCGCAGACCGCCGTCGAGGATCCAGAGTGCTGGTTCTCCGGCAGGCGCCGATACGGCGCGTCCAACCGCCACCGCGAGCTTCGTCGCCACCTCAAGCATCGCGGTATCGTCAAGTGGATCGGGAACGTCTCGAGAACGAGCTACGAAAATGACGTCGACATCGGAAATGTAGTTGAGTTCGTGTGCTCCTGTCTTTCCGAGGGCGACGATGGTGAGGCCCACCTTGTCGGCGTTTTCCGTATCGGCGCGAGCGACGGCGAGGGCGGCTTCAAGGGCACCCGCGACGATGTCAGACATCGCTGCACCGATAGACGGCATGATAGCGAGGGGATCATCCGATGTGAGGTCGCACGCTGCGAGTGCCGCAACACGAGTGAAGTAAGCGACTCGTAGGGCGTTGATGCCGTCGGCACCGGAGAGGCGGGCAACGGGGAATTCGTCACCTGGATCGGCACCGACAGCGCACAAGGCGATCTCCCGTTCGATGCGCGCATTGGTTGTTGGGAAACTGCGCGCGCTCTCCATGACAGGGCGAAGCACATGTGGATGCGCGATGAGGAAATCGCCTAATGAGCTGGACATCCCGAGCAGCGATAGGAGATGGCGCCGATCCTCCTCGTCGTCACAAGACATCGCAAAATCTTCGGCTAATCCTGCATGCTCCGTGGCCTCGGCTAGGCGGATGAGTGCGAGCACACTCTGGTCGGGGTCGGGCACGAAACTAAAGTCATCAAGGTGCGCCACGATATCGATACTGCTGAGAGCTGGCTCTGCTATCAGGGATTCTGCTCGCGTGGGATCGACGAAACCGCAGCGCCGTAACCTGCTGTGAAGGCTCTCTTCGCGCACCCCAAACTCCTAGAACGTTGCGAGGAATCGCACTCGTTCCGCCGGCGTGACCTGGCGCTGATACTGGTGCCACTCGTGTCGCTTATCGCGTATGAAGTAGTCGAAACAGTCTTCGCCGAGAGCCTTAGCCATAAGCTCGGACTTTTGCATGACCGAGATCGCCTCCCCGAGCGAATCTGGGAGTGCTTCGATTCCGAGGACTTCCCGCTCGATGTCGTTCATGAGGAAGACATCGGAATCGGCTGGTTCGGGAAGTTCGTATTCGCCTTCGATGCCTTCAAGCCCGGCATGAATCATGGCCGCAAACGAGAGATACGGGTTTGCAGCGGAATCAATAGATCTATATTCGAGCCTCGCCGACTGAGGCTTTTGGGGCTTGTACGCTGGCAGTCGTACGAGAGCTGACCTGTTGCCCGGTCCCCAGCACACGTAGGACGGGGCCTCGTCGCCGCCCCACAGGCGCTTGTAGGAATTGACGTGCTGGTTGGTGACTGCAGTCATTTCGCGTGCATGCCGGAGAAGCCCGGCCATGAAGTGGCGCCCGGTGGCGGAAAGCCCGTAAGGCCCTGCCGGATCGGCGAAAGCATTACGCTCCCCTTCAAAGAGGGAGATGTGGGTATGCATGCCACTTCCGGGGGCACCGACGAGTGGTTTAGGCATGAACGAGGCGTGTACTCCCTGTTTAAGGGCGACTTCTTGGATAACAGTCTTGAATGTCATGAGGTTGTCGGCCATTGAGAGGGCGTCCGAGTACCTCAAGTCGATTTCGTTCTGGCCGGGGCCTGCCTCGTGGTGAGAGAATTCCACGGAGATTCCCATGGCCTCAAGATTCGTGATCGCATCGCGGCGGAAATCGTGTGCCGTTGATCGCGAGACATGATCGAAATACGAGCCGGAGTCAATCGGCACCGGCTCCTTTTCAGGGTCCGATTCCGGATGAAAGAGATAGAACTCCACTTCCGGGTGGACGTAGCAGGTGAATCCCATATCGGCAGCACGTTCGAGGGCACGTTTGAGGATCGAACGCGGATCTGAACGCGCCGGTTCGTTGTCTCTCGTCGTGATATCGCAAAACATGCGGGCCACCGGGTCGTCTATGCCTCGCCACGGAAGGAGCTGGAACGTTGCGGCGTCGGGACGGGCCAACATGTCGGATTCGTAGACGCGGGTGAGACCTTGGATCGACGAGCCGTCGAATCCGATTCCCTCCTCGAAGGCTTCTTCGAGTTCGGCGGGAGCGATGGCTACCGATTTGAGGGTGCCGACGACATCGGTAAACCAGAGCCGAATGAAGCGTACGCCTCGTTCATCGATCGTCCGCAATACATATTCTTCCTGGCGGTCCATCTCTCTCCTCTCGCCTCTCCCATTGTGCCATGTGCGTCGCGGCGCTCGTTAGGCTTGAGCGGCATCGTGCCAGGTGGGCACGTGGGGGTCGGTGAGGCTCCTCAGCGGGGTTGAGAGGTCGTTAGATTCGGGTGCTGAGTGGATTCGGGCGAACATGAGCGCGATGAATTCACAGACGGCATGGATATCGACAGGCATATGGCTTGCCCTAATGAACCAGGGAAAGGCGTCGTCGATGCGCCCATCAAACCCCACAGCCAGGCGCGAGAGACTCGCCTCCCATTCGTTCACGCAGTCGAGAGCTATTGCCCAGCCTGCCAAGCGTGCGAAGGTTGCCAGGTGTGCGCCCTCGCTTCGAGGTGCTTCGGTGATGTATCTGCGAAATCCAACGACCTGATCGCGTGCAACCGAGCCTTCGGCTGTGCGCTCTGAACCCAGATACGCTGTCGCAAGGCCGAGCACCGCCACGAGGAGGCAGACGAAGATCCAGAACGGACGAAGCGGCCCGACCAACCACAAAAGAGTGCTCACGAGTGCGCTGACGACACCGGCGACCAATTCGAGAGCTCCCGCAGCGGTTATCTTCTGGCGTCCGGAGCGGAACCAGCGGCGTTCGATTTCTAGCCGATGGGCCGTGTCGTGTGCGAGTACATCGGAGAGGGAACGACGAAGGCCAGAGAATCGTGCTGTTGGGTAGCCGATTGATGGGATGCCGAGTTGTTCGAGGTCGTTTCGATATCGACGAGAATCGAAGGGGTATGCGCGCGCAAATTCTTGGGGTTCGGCGGCGCCTGCTGCTTCGAGGAATGTGAGGAGGTCGCGTTCTTCTGGCGTGCAGGATTCGTCGGCTCCGCGTTTATATATGACGACGATTGCCGGTGGGCCCGCTGGAAGATACCGGTATTCGGCTAGATCGAGGAATCCACGTGTAGCAAGATCGACGAGTGTTGCAATGAGCATCGTCGTTCCATCGGCTTCGCGGATGATGAGTGCGGCATCTGCCGGTGTCATTTCTGGGAGTTCGGTCCGTAACGGCGGTTCTCCGCTGCTGACGCGACGAGTGCGATGGGTGCCGTTTCCCGGGAAGACGCCACGAGGGAAATCAACGTATTCCCTCTCGGGGCGGAGTGAGACGAGGAGAAGGACGAGTGCGGCACCGACAAGTATGAAGCCCACCCATGCCTCAGCGGGAGTTATCCCAAAGTATTGCGCCATTGGTTTACTCCCTTCATTGTTAAACTAATCCTATTCATATCGTCTGGGAATCCGCAGGGAAATCGCTCAACGTGGACAAGTTTATGCAGGTCAACCGTGGTAGCCGCGAGTTCGAGCGGCGAATGAGGGGCGGTGGCGCGATTCGTGTTTGTTCGGTAAAACATATAAGTTACCGATCCGTAGGTCATTCCTTGCTCGCGAGCGATAGCGGGTTAGGATAGAACGGCGAGAGCGCAAAGGAGTTACTCATGACGAAGCCACGCCGTGTCCGTGTCCACCACCTTGCCGAGATGAAAGCAGCACGTGAACCCATCACAATGCTCACGTGCTATGACGCTATGACGGCCCGAATCTTCGACGAAGCTGGCGTCGATACCATGCTCGTCGGAGATTCCTACGGAAATACCTATCTAGGCTACGGTTCAACCGTTCCTGTATCTCTCGACGAACTCGTCATCGCTACCGGCGCCGTATGCCGAGGCGTATCCCGCGCGCTCGTCGTCGCTGATCTTCCCTTCGGCTCATATGAAGAAAGCCACGCCCAGGCCATCCGCTCGGCCGCACGCCTTATGAAAGCCGGAGCGCAGGCGGTGAAACTTGAAGGCGGAGTGCGCCAGGCAGATACGATCGCGGCCATTACAAATGCAGGTATCCCTGTTGTGGGACACATCGGATTTACTCCACAATCAGAAGCCAGCCTCGGCGGTCCTCGAGTACAGGGACGCGGAGACGATGCTGAAGCGAAAGTCGTCGACGACGCCATGGCCGTACAAGAGGCCGGCGCAATTGCCATCGTTCTCGAAATGGTTCCGGCACCTGTGGCACGTCGCATTACCCGAATCCTCGAGATCCCGACGATCGGAATTGGCGCCGGAATTGACTGCGATGGTCAAGTTCTCGTCTGGACAGACATGGCAGGCATGACTGACTGGACGCCGTCATTCGTCAAACAGTTCGGGCGCGTAGGTGAGGAACTGCGCAACGCCACGACAAACTACCTCGATGCAGTTAAGGGAAAGCAATTCCCGGACGAGTCCCACTCGTTCCTCAAGTAAATAACGTGTTCCTCATGTGAATACGCAGCGTGTGGCGGTGGGCAAAACTCACCGCCACACTTCGCGTTCAGGCGTAAAACTCCGCTCCTCGAGGAACGCCACGCGAGGCCATCGTCGTGCCTAATCGTCTTCCTCGTCATCCCAGGTGCGCTTCCAGGATTCGTCAGATTCATCAATCTGCCGGTTACGCTCCACAGCTACCTCATATGCGCGCGCAGCTTCCTCCCTCGTGGAGTATGGCCCCATACGGTGAAGCCACGAGCTCTGTTTACCTTCTTCCACTTCGCCCGTCGCCGTATTGAAATAGAATTCGCACACGTCAACCTCCGTGACATTGCTCCGCCACATCGACCTTCTACGCGCTCACGCCTAAACTGGAGTACATGTTGGCAGATCGAGCACCACGTGGAACTTTAGTACCCGGACGCCTCTCCCCCAAGAGGCACGTCCCCAACTCCATCCCCCGCCCTGAATATATGTTTCATGACGGTCCGGAAGTTGTCACGGCGTCAGATGTCAAAGACGCCGAAACTGTCGAGCGTATCCGGCAAGCTGGCCGAATCGCCGCCGATGCCATGTACGAAGCGGCCAAAGCCATCGTTCCGGGCGTGACGACCGACGAACTCGATCGCATCGCCCACGAGTACATGTGCGATCATGGCGCGTACCCCTCATGCCTCGGCTACATGGGTTTCCCGAAGTCAATCTGCACGTCAATCAACGAAGTGATCTGCCACGGTATCCCGGATTCCACCGTCCTTCACGAGGGAGACATCATCAACCTCGACGTCACGGCATATAAGGACGGCGTCCACGGTGATACCAACGCGATGTACACCGTCGGCGAGGTGGACGAGGAATCGAAACTTCTCATCGACCGCACAGCCACGTCGATGTTGCGCGCAATTAAAGCTGTGAAACCGGGGCGCGAGATCAACGTCATTGGCCGCGTCATCGAATCGTATGCGAAACGATTTGACTACGGAGTTGTCGAAGATTTCACAGGCCACGGGGTAGGTGAAGCCTTCCATTCGGGCCTCATCGTTCCTCACTACGACGCCGCGCCGGCCTACAACACCATCATGGAGCCCGGGATGGTATTCACGATCGAGCCGATGCTCACGCTGGGCACGATTGACTGGGAACAGTGGGACGACGGCTGGACGGTCCTCACCAAGGATCGTGGCCGGACAGCGCAATTCGAGCACACCCTCGTTGTGACGGAGGACGGTGCCGATATCCTGACACTGCCGAGCAATCCAGACCTGGCGCCGCATCTCTAGGAACATGAACGCCGTAAGACCGCACGGTAGGCGTCAATAATGATCGCCTACCGTGCTGGGCGAATGAGCCGGCCTGTACGCCGGGTTTTGTTCTGCTCACGCGAGCAGCGGCGACCATCCATCTAGGACTCGCGTTACCGCGAGCCTCAAGCAGTCCACCCGCACGCTAAACGGGACGCCTACGCGCGCTGTCTGACCTTGCTCCCGGTGGGGCTTGCCATGCCATCCCAGTCACCTGGAATGCGGTGGTCTCTTACACCGCCGTTTCACCCTTACCGAACGCTCTGACGAGCGTCGGCGGTCTGTTTTCTGTGGCGCTATCCCGCGAGTTACCTCGGGTGGGTGTTACCCACCACCGTTCCCTACGGAGCCCGGACGTTCCTCGGGGCTCGAAAGCCACGCGGCCGCCTAGCCGACTCATTCGCGAGCTAGATCTTACCACTGAGCACTGCTCATGACTTGTGTGCCTCCCGACCTGCACCTGCGTGACGTACTGAATGAAGCAGACGCCCTCCATTACGATGATCCGTATGCACATTTTGCTCCCTCCCTCCGAAGGTAAAACGCCGCCTTCCACGGGTACTCCCCTAGATTTTGATTCCTTAGCGTGGCCCGGCTTGAATACTGTGCGCCGTCAGGTGGCAGATGAACTCATCGATGTTTCGGCTTCAGATGATGCTCTTGCGCTCTTAGGTGTTGGCTCGAAAATCGCTACGGAGGTAGAGGCGCAAAGAGAGCTTTTCGATATGCCATGCGCACCAGCGCGAGAGGTCTATACGGGCGTGCTTTACGAGGCGGCACAGCTTCGCCCCGGTGACGACGTCGTGATCTTTTCTGGC
The DNA here is from genome assembly GCA_021532125.1 of Arcanobacterium haemolyticum. Classification (GTDB taxonomy): domain Bacteria; phylum Actinomycetota; class Actinomycetes; order Actinomycetales; family Actinomycetaceae; genus Changpingibacter; species Changpingibacter haemolyticus_A. The sequence goes on along the minus strand of JADYUX010000002.1, from coordinate 280,800 downwards.
CTTTTCGGAGCAACGACCGGTGAGGACAAGATACCGGCCTATCGGTTGTCCATGGGAGTGAAGCTTCCAGTATTGGGCTCCGTAGCGAGCCTATGGCGTCGAACATTTGCCGCCAGTACTGAGTTTCTTAACGACGACGCTGTGGTCGATATGCGTTCGGGTGTCTACCAGGTGTGGAAACCGCGTGGTCCGTGGTGGCAGGTGAAGGTACGCGACACGGACGGGAAAGTAATCTCGCACATGGCGAAGTTTTATCGAGGGCTACTCACGCGAGCACTTCTCGACTCTGGGAGCGACGAGGTGGCCGATGTGGCGCGAAGCGTCGAGCATGTGACCGATCTTCATATGACGCAGGTAAAAAACCAACGCACACTCGAACTCGTCGTCGAATAACCTTCGTCGTCAAGCGTCGACTCGCACAACGATGGCGTCATAATCTTCCGAGAGGTAGATCTCATCCTCGGGAAGCGCGCGTATCTGTGCGACTTCAACGGGTGAGAGCACTACGCCCTGCCCTGTCTGGCCGTTAGGCATGAGAGCCATGACGGCGTACCCGCCACTCGCGCGAGAGTGCTCGTATATCTTTTTCAGATTGTCTGCTAGCGGCGCGTAGAGGGCTTCTCTCTTCGCGCGAAGTTCATTCTGATCAGCGAGAATAATCGTGACCGCGTCCTCAAGGGCAGCTCGATCTTTCAGTGTCTGATCTGTGAGTTCACTCAGTTCATTTTGGAGGCGAGCGATTGCGCCTTCCGCGTTTTCGACGGCATCGAGCGCGTTAAATTCCTCATCGGAGGCCTGATCGAGCTGGATTCGCAGCGCCGCAATTTCATCTTGGAGGACGAGCAGATCACGGGATGTAAGCCCGATGCCCGAATTGAGTTTCTCGTCCTTATCTGAAATTTGTGCTTGAAGTGCCCCAGAGGAACGTTCGGCTGCTGCTAGGCGCCCGCGTGCCGCTTCAAGCTCGCCCTTAGCCCCCTCAATTTCTCGTGCTTTAGCCGCAGTCGAATTTAAAAGGGCGCCGAGCTTCTCCCGCAATGGATGCTTCCTGTTGTCGCGTTCAAGACGAGCTATACGAGCGTCAAGATCGGCGACATCAAGGAGAATGAGCTGGTCTGCATGCGGTGCCTGTGCCATAGTCATGACTTTATCGGAAAGTGGCACACGTCGCAGAATCGTGAACAGCAACTAACGAAAGACAAGGGCGACGGCCCAGGTGGTCGTCGCCCTCTCAGTCAGATTCGTAAGCTCCACGGATCGGAAGGAATCTCTGAGACGTAGTACTCGATCTCGTCGCCAAGGATCGCTTCGAGGCGCCGGCGCATGAGCGTAAGAAGTGGCCATTCGCTCGCCCAGTGCGTCATGTTAATGAGCGCGCATCCATCATCCCAGAGGTGATCGGTTGCGGGGTGGTGCCGTAGATCTGCTGTCATGTAGACATCGGCGCCACTTGCTTTCGCCTCCGCGAGGAGAGAATCGCCCGCCCCTGAGCAGATTGCCACTCGTTCAATGCGGCGTTCAAGATCACCGCCAACGAGAATACCTGCCGGTACCCGCGGGAGAACACGGGAAACTCTCTGCGCAAACTCACGCAACGTGCATGGATCCCCCACGACGCCGACTCCCCCGATACCCGTCTCGCGATCGAGAGGACGTTCAAGTGTGATTCCTAAAGGCTCGGCGAGTGCATGAGTCGATGCGACGACGTCGGCGTTCGTGTGGGCGCTGAACTGCGCGATACGTGACTCAATGAGTCGTGTCGTCCATCTTCCTTTGGCTGATGTAGCCGCAACAGAATGAGTGCCGCGCAGGTACAACGGATGATGCGTGATGAGAATATCGGCACCGCGTTCCATCGCTTCATTAACACTTGCTTCGCACGGATCGACGGCGAAGGCGATCGTGCGAACAGTCCAGCTTGGGTCGCCGATCGTGAGGCCCACGCTGTCCCATGCTTCAGCCTGATCGGGAGGAAAGATCTCCTCCATGCAGCGGACTACGTCTCCTACGGTGACTGGCATATGTTCCCCTCCGTGTGAGGTGGGCCTTGCCGCAAGGAACAGCAAGGCCCACAATCGTCGTTGTGAGCAAGCGTCACTTCATGCTGGCGCGCACGCGGATGTCGCGCGCAAGGTTGTCGCGTTGTTCGATGACGAGGCGACGAAGCGCGCCCGGAGCTTTCGGGTGATTCTCAAGCCACGTGTCGACGAGGTCTGTCGTCTCGCTCGCAGGGAATGCGTCACGCACCAGACGGCGAGCCATTTCGATGGACTTGCTTGACCACACCTCAGTGATTCGCTCGAAATACGAGTTATCGAGTGAGGCTATAAGGTCACGCCGGCCGCCTGCCTTGACACCTTCGATGACGGCTGAGAGGTGCTCGTTGGAAAGGGATTCGTCGTTCCACGCGCGCTCCCACGCGGCTTCGCGTACGGCTCGTTCTGGGAGTGACGAGAGCGCCAGCAGCTCGTTTGTTTTGCCGCTCGCTGTGTTGTCGCTTAGCGCTTCGGCATGAATGGCCTCGACGCTCATGTGGCCGGTTGCGGCGAGGGCTTCGACGAAGAGCCAGCGTAGTGAGTCGTCGAGCGCGAGTGTTCCAGGAAGCTCCGCGTCGCCGGCGAGGAGGGCGGCGATGTAGTCAGCGCGATGATCGTCGGTCGTTGCTGCTGAGGCAAAGGCTCGTGCCCACGCGAGCTGGCAGTCGCCGGAAGTCGTGGACAATCCATCCCAGGTGGTGTCGAGCCAGGATCGGCGGGCTGCAGGCACATCAGCGGATGGGGTGTAATGCTCCACGGCGTAGGAGGCGTGCGCAAGAACGACGCTGAGAATCCCGACATTCGATTCCACGGCTGCATGGTCGGCGACAATGGAGAGGTACGTTTCAGCAGGTAGGAGGCCGTCCCGCGTTGCATTCCAGAGCGCCGACCAGACGAGTCCGCGCGACATATCGGTGGGAAGGGCAGACAACGAGCGCTGAGCGGTTTCAAGCGAGCGTTCGTCGAGACGCACCTTTGCGAAAGTGAGATCGTCGTCGTTGATGAGAATGAGATCTGCGTCCGGTAGATCGATCGGTGTGCGTTCATGAACGAGGTCGATACGACGATTTTCGGCCTTCTCGAGATTCCCGTCGGTATAGGAGTAGAGACCGACGTTTAACGTGTGTGGACGAGGGTCGGTTTGGACGATCTGACGTGTCTCCGAATCGAAGGAAATTGTCGACATACCGCTCGTCTGCAGCCACGCTGCTGCCCAGGCGCGCATATCCCGCCCGGACGCCGCTTCGAGTTCGACAAGGAAATCGTTGAGCGTCGTGTTTCCAAACGCGTGTGCCTTGAAGTAGCGCCGCGCGCCCTCGAAGAATTGTTCTTCGCCGACGAAGGCTGCCAACTGTTTGAGAACAGCAGCGCCCTTCGCGTAGGTGATTCCATCGAAGTTGAGTTTGGCGGCTTCGAGGTCGGGAATGTCGGCAACGATGGGGTGCGTGGTTGGAAGTTGGTCCTGGGTGTAGGCCCAGGCTTTGCGCGAATTGGCGAAAGTTACCCAAGCTTGCGAGAAGCGCGTTGCGACGGCAAGAGCGTGGGAACCCATGTAGTCGGCGAATGATTCCTTGAGCCAGAGATCGTCCCACCACTTCATCGTCACGAGATCCCCGAACCACATGTGTGCCATTTCGTGAAGCATTGTGTTTGCGCGGCCTTCATACTGGGCATCTGTTGCTGCGCCACGGAAGACGAATTTTTCGTTGAAGGTGACGAGCCCCGGATTTTCCATGGCACCGAGGTTGTATTCGGGGACGAAGATTTGGTCGTACTTCCCCCACGGGTAGGGGAAGTCGAAGGCGTCGGCGTAGAAGTCAAGACCTTGCTTTGTGATGGCGATGAGTTCTGCGGCATCAAAGTGGTCGGCTAGGGATGCTCGGCAGGCTACTGAGAGGGGAATCTCGAGGTCGCCGCGTTTCCATGAATCGGTGACTCGATAGTAGGGACCCGCCGCGACCGCGGTGATGTAACTCGACAGGGGTTTGGTGCGGGCGAAGGACGACGTCTGGATTCCGTCTGCGATGCTCGTGTTGGTCTGTGCACCGTTGGCTAGGACGAGCCATTCTTCTGGAGCCGAGACGGTAAATGCGACTTCGCCTTTCATGTCCGGCTGTTCGAAACATGCCATGACTCGTCGAGAATCGGCTGGCTCGTACTGTGTGTAGAGGTATGTCTGGTTGTCTGCCGGATCATGGAAACGGTGGAGTCCCTCACCGCTTCGGCTGTAAGCGCCGACAGCTGTAACGACGACCGTGTTGGTATCCGTCAAGCCTGTGAGAGCGATGCGTGCGCCATCCCACGAGACAGGGATGTCGGTGCCGTTGACGGTCACGGATTTGACGTCAAGGCCAATGAAGTCGAGCCACGTGGAGGATTCCGTCGAGTCGAAGGTCAAGGTAGTGGTGGTTGGGAACCCCGGTTGGTTCCGATCCGGTGCGCCTGTGAGGTCAAGATCGACGTCGATCGTATGAAGAGTGTGGTGAGCTGAGCGGTGGGCCGTTTCTTCTCTGGTGAGGTTTGCTGAAGTCATAAGGCCATTTTGTCACGAACGATGACGAAGATGGGCTGCGTTGGAGCACTGCTTGACGCTGTGGCCGGATGGGGCTCGGAGGGCCATCGTTCATCCTGTACCGATGCCGTGTGGAAATAGGAGGCGGTGCGTGAAAAAAATACGACGTGTAAAGATATCTCGCACAATTTTATTGACTCGTAATGAATATGTAACGAAATCGATGCATATATATAAATATCGGCGGTATGTGGTGCTGAGGTGCGTAACATCCATGCGTAAATGAAGCGTTAGGAAACCATGCTACATCTGGGATTCGTGAGTGAATTGTGAGAATAACTGTGATGCTTGTGATCGTGGGTCGATCTAGCATGACTGTGACGCTTGGAGAGGTTTCGCATTCTCGCAAGTGGCGTAATGTAGCGAGAGTTGAGTTCGCTGCGCGGCTAAGGAAAGATAGTGGATCCCGTTTCCGACAAAAATTCACCCAAGGGGAAAACGGGGAATATTCTTTCTTGGCCTAACACAATCCTTGTGATTCTGCACGCCGAAAACCGAAATACCAACATTTTACGGTAAGTGCATATCTACACTATGTGGTGAGTCCATACCAAAAAAGATATTTTGACGTGGAGATACGGCCACAGGGCCTATTTACCGGTATATAATTCTCGTCGTGTCAAACGAATTATCTTACTCAGAGCGGGTTGCCATCGCGCGTCTGCACGCTCTCCTTGAGCTACTTCCGACGGCACTCGATCACGAGCTAGCCAGGGTGGGCCTCACTGCATTTGAATACACGCTCCTTGAGGCACTTGTTGAGCGTGGCGGCTCCATGCGTCTATCTGCTCTCGCATCGAAAACTAACGCCACCTTGCCTCGACTCTCACGAGTCGTATCCTCGCTCGAAGGGCGTGGACTACTTCGTCGCGAAACATGTTCACTAGATCGCCGCGCGACGAACGCGATCTTGACGAGTAACGGGTACGAACTCCAAGCTGAAGCGGCACCCATCTACGCTCAGATAACCCGCCGTCTCATCCTCTCAGGTCTTGAAGATCTACCAGGTGACGGAGTTGGGGAACTCGCGAATGTGTGCCTCGCAATTCTTCGTACCCTTGATCCCGAAGGTAAGTTGGTCATTTCACGCGCCGATTCCTGCCCGGCCGACCCTGTGCAAGACGATTCCTGCCCGGCAGATCCGTGTCCGGCCGACCCTGTGGCAGAAAACTCCTGCCCCGCTGATCCACTGCAAGAATCTGAAACGGAGTAACAGCACTCCCCCACACTGACGGATCGCTGGGCATATCGTGATGTGCCCACCGATTCTTGTACCACCGCAGAAGTGACGCTCATCATGTCGCATCGACATGTCCGTCTGATACCGATAGAGTAAGTCGCTGTTGAGATTCCCTGTGAAAGGTACGAATTCGATCAATGTGAGATTTAGCCCGGCGCACTGAGCGCCGCATTTCGAATCAATAAAGAGGTTGATCTACAAGGGGCTAAATCATGTCTACCGTAGTTTTATCGCACCTGTCGTATTCCTGGCCGGATGGCACATCAGTTCTGCGAGATGTCACAGCTCACCTCCCACACGGAAAGACGGGAGTCATCGGAGATAACGGAACAGGAAAATCGACACTACTACGCCTCATCGCCGGGGAGCTTGTGCCGACATCAGGTTCCATCACGTGTGATGACACAGCACTCTACCTACCGCAGCATATCGCCTGGTTGCGCACCAATACCGCGGCAGACCTGCTTGGGGTTCGCGGTGCACTTGACGCTCTACGGAGGATCGAGTCCGGTTCGATTGATCCAGCCGACTTCGATGCTGTTGGTGACAACTGGGATATTGAGTCCAGAATCGACGAAGCACTCGCGCCTCTAGAGATGTCGTCAGCTATCCTCGACCGGCCAGTCTCAACCTTGTCGGGTGGTGAAGCTACCCTCCTTGCAATCACAGGACTGACACTTCGCCACTCATCAACCCTCCTCCTCGACGAACCGACAAACAACCTCGATCGCTCCGCTCGCGCCCGCCTTATCGCGCTGCTCGACACGCGGAACGGGAGCCTCGTCGTCGTGAGCCACGACCGCGAACTACTCAACCACATGGACGCTATCGCCGAACTACGGGCGGCCGATCTTACACTTTTCGGCGGAAATTACGACGAATGGGAAGTCGCAATAGAGTCAGAGCAAGAGGCGGCACTCCAAGCAGCACGATCAGCAAAACAAGCATGGAAGAACGAAAAGCGGCAGCGTATCGAAGCGGAAACAAAGCTAGCTCGTCGTCTCTCATCCGGAAAGAAGGCACAGCGTGAGGGCGGAATCCCCCGCATCATCGCAGGAAATCTCGCGAGAAAAGCTCAGAACTCCGCAAGTGAATACCGAGCCGTTGCCCAAGATCGTATGGCACAAGCACACAAGCGTCTCAACGAAGCCGAAGCCCGTCTCCGGGAGGACGACCACATTGCGGTCGAGCTGCCAGACCCCGGCCTACCAGGAGGACGCAAGATTTTCACAATCTCTGCTGAGCGGCCGGTCGTCGCTCAGGGCCCCGAACGCATTGCCGTTGTCGGAGCGAATGGGGCAGGGAAAACAACTCTCCTCAACGCACTGTACGAAAGCGCTCGTCAGGGCCGTGCGGTTAGCCCAGGAAAATATGCTCGGCACCTACCGGAGGTGCAGACTCATGTGCGCCGGGTGAAATACCTCAGACAACGGGGAGACGACCTCGACGAGGGACTGAACGCAATGGCAAACGTTGCCAAGGTCTCAGCGCGCAGCGACGGTGATATCCGCAACGGCCTAGCTCGTTTGCTCATTCGAGGGACAATAGCCGAACTTCCTGTATCTGCGCTCTCAGGAGGAGAACGATTCCGCGTTGCTCTTGCCTCAATTCTCTTAAGTGAACCTGCCGCAGAACTTCTTATCCTCGACGAACCGACAAACAACCTGGATATGCGAAGTGTCGATCATCTTGCCCAAGCTCTCGATGCGTACAAAGGAGCGATCCTCGTCGTCAGCCACGATTCCAATTTTCTTCGCAGGATTGGAGTAACGACAACGATCGAGGTGTCGGCGGAAGGCGTATCGTCTCTCCCCGAGCTGCCGGAGTGAGATCACCCGGGCCGACAAAATGACTCGCACTCTCCTACTCGTGAGGGAGATGCTCTGAATCCGAATAATTCGCCGGCTCAAGCTGGAATGTTGAATGTTCGATCTTCACTGGAAAATGTGCACTCACGCATTGTCGTAACTCATCAAGATGCTGAGAAATATCCCCCTGAGTGAAACACTCCGGGTCCATCTCGACATGCGCAGTGAGCACCGGTAATCCCGTTCCCACCTCAGAAACGTGGAGATCGTGCACACCGCGCACGTGGGGCGCAGAAAGAATATGGGCGCGAAGCTCGTCGACATCGAGGCCGTCCGGACTCTCCTCCATGAGCACACGGATCGCCCGACGCAAGATCACGATGGCACGTGGAAGAATCATAGCTGCAATCACAAGGCCAATAATCGCGTCGATGGAGGTCCAGCCGGTAAGAGAGATAACGACAGCCGAGACAATGACCCCAATGGAGCCCAAAGCATCATTCGCGACCTCAAGAAACGCTGCCCTGAGATTGAGATTTGAGTGACGTCCCCCAACAAGGACCAGCAATCCGACGAGATTCGCAATAAGGCCGATAATTCCAAAAATAAGGAGGGAGCGAGGGGGAATGCTCGCCGGGTGAGCGATACGGTCGATACCTTCGATGACGGCATATATGCCAACACACAGGAGGATAAGTGCCTGCGCGGCAGCTGACATCACTTCCGCGCGACGATATCCCCACGTACGCCTGCCCTCACGAGGCTTTGTCATGAGAGTCGCAGCCCACAACGCTAACGCCAAACCGCAGGTATCAGTGAGCATATGGGCAGCATCGACGAGCAGCGCAAGGCTTCCCGTGAGAAGCGCACCTACAACTTCGGCGACGAAAACTGAACTCGTCGTAGCAAAGACTATGACAAGACGAGTGCGATGTGCTCCGGAATGATCGTGCGTGTGTGCCATGCTTTCAGTTTATCGGCTCCGCAAGCGGTTGGACGAGAGTGAGAGAAGAGCGACCCACGCGAACTCTCGTTCGCACGGGTCGCTCGTATCTATTTCAGGTCTGCGCGCCACAGTAGTACGACTGCCCCAGCGCAGCGCCGTCCATCGCTCTTAGCGCAAGCCGAGTGCTTCAACCTTCGACGTCACTTCGTCGTTGCTTGGTTCAACAAGGAAGGAACCGTCAGGGAACTGGATAACCGGAATGTGCTTCTGACCGCTGATCTCAAACGCCTTCTCTGCAGCGCCATCCTCAGACTCAAGATCGTGGTAGGTGTACGAGGTGCCCATCGAGTCAAGGACCTTCTTCGCGCGGCGGCAATCTCCGCACCACTGTGCTCCGTAGAACTCAATGTTGTTAGTAGCCATCATGATTCCTTTCGTTGGTGGTCACTCAGTTCAACCACGTGCGCATCATTTTCATTCCGAAGAGGACTTATGCTGTACCTGACACGAAAGGAATACACCATGATTGTGACAACGACGAACAATATCGAGGGACACCCGATCGCAGCTTATCTCGGCATCGTCAACGGTGAGAACGTGACCGGAATTAATATCATTAAAGACTTCGGTGCAGGGCTCCGCAACGTCTTTGGTGGGCGGTCATCCGGTTATGAGGAGGAGCTTGTAGCTGCACGCGACAGCGCCCTCAACGAAATGGCGCAGCGGGCCATGCAGGTAGGCGCGGACGCCGTGGTTGGATTCCGTTTTGATTACGAAGTGCTCGGGCAAGGCAACATGCTTATGGTCGTCGCAACAGGAACGGCCGTCAAACTTCAATGAAAGTGTGGGGAGTGAACAACAGTCACTCCCCACACTTTCTGTCGTGTCAGAATTCCTCGTAGTACGCCGGGTTTTGATCCTTGATGCGGCCATCAGGTTTGCCTAGCGCCGTGATCGCGGCTACCTCGTCAGAGTCGAGACGCACGTCGAGTGAGGCGAGGTTTTCTGCCTGCCGTGTAACAGCCGTGGCCTTCGGAATTGCTAGAACTCCACGGGCGCGATGCCATGCGAGGACAACTTGGGCCGCAGTGGCCTCATGACGTTCTGCGATCTCAGTGATGACGGGGTTGTCGAGGAGATCGCCCTTGCGTAGCGGGCTCCATGCTTCTGTGATAATTCCGCGTTCGGCATCAAAAGCGACGAGTTCTTCCTGCGGGAAGTACGGATGAAGCTCAATCTGGTTAACTGCGGGAAGAACCCCGGTTTCCTTCTCAAGGCGCTCCAGATGCTCCGGAAGGAAATTGCAGACTCCGATATGGCGGATGAGGCCGCGTGACTTCGCTTCGATGAGCGCACGCCAAGCATCCACGTACTTTCCAACCTTCGGATTTGGCCAGTGAATGAGGTACAGATCCACGTAGGACGAACCTAGCCGGTAGACGGATTCTTCGATTGTTTCGAGAGCTTCGTCCGTATCATGATGCCGCCCCGGTAGCTTTGACGTGACGATCAACTCGCTCCGGTCTTTCCCGGAACGACGAATGCCTTCTGCGACCGCGCCCTCGTTCTCGTAGTTAAACGCAGAGTCGAGAAGCGTGTAACCGAGTGAGATCGCTTCGGCCACCGAGTCGGCTCCGGTCGCGCCCTTCAGCTTGTAGGTGCCAAACCCGATAGGAGGCAAGCTAAGGCCATCGTGTGCATCAAAATTCATCATGCATCTCCTCTTTCAATCCGCATAACACCCTAGCAGCTAGGGCATTTTTGGCTATGCGCTGGGACACAGAGATGACGACGCTACGCCACGGAATTGGAGAAATCGCCGGTAGCTGCCAGTTTCTCTAATTGTGAATGTCGTCGAGCCCACGTGAAATAGAAGATAACGACGAGCGTCATCCATACTGCGAATGCCTTGAGTGTCATCGTATGGAGACCGGAAATCATGTAGATACATGCGGCGATCGAGAGGATGGGAGTCACGGGGTATCCCGGAACTTTGAATCCACGTTTCATATCGGGCGCTGTTCGGCGAAGGATAATGACACCGACAGAGACAAGCGCAAAGGCTGACAATGCGCCGATACTTGTGAGCCCGGCAAGAATTCCGATGGGAAGTAACCCGGAAAGCAGGGCGACTACTGCTGCGACGATCAACGTGCCTGCCGCAGGAACGTGGTTTGCTGACAGTCGGGAGAACACTGAGGGCAACAACCCATCGTGAGACATCGAGTAGACCACGCGAGTATTCGAATAAATACAGATAAGAGTCACCGAGAAGATTGAGATGACCGCTCCGATTGCGAGCACAGTTCCCGGCCACGATGCGCCCACAACGTTCTGCACGATGGAGGCCAAACTTGCTGACTGACCCTGGAAACCCTCAAGGGGCTGCGCACCGATAGCTGCGACGGCAACAATGAGATAAAGCCCGGTAACAACCGTCAGCGCAGCGATCAATGCCCGTGGCAGAGCCTTCGTCGGATTCTTCACTTCGGCTCCAGCGGTTGCCATGGCATCCAGGCCGAGGAAGGAAAAGACAAGCATGCCTCCGGCAGTAGTAATCCCTTTCATTCCGAAAGGCGCGAAGTTTGCAAAATGATCTGCCTGGAATCCAGTGAAAGCAACAGCCGCGAACGAGAGTAGAACAGCGAGCTTAATCGCCACCATGACTGCATTAACACGAGCGGATTGCGTCGTGCCACGGAGCAAAAGTGCCATACACATTGCGACAAGAATAATGGCAGGCAAATTGATAATCCCGCCAGCATCCGGAGCGGCAGATAGGGCTTGTGGAAAGCGGAAGTGAAAGAGATTCTCTAAGAGAAGATTGAGATATTCAGACCAACCGACCGAGACGGCTGCCGCCGACACCCCATATTCAAGAATTAAGCACGCACCGACGAGGAACGCCGTGAACTCCCCCATCGTCGCGTAAGTGAACGAATACGACGATCCCGACGACGGAATGGCCGAGGCCAACTCCGCGTAACACACCACCGTGAGGCCGGCGACGACGGCCGCCATGAGGAAGGAGATGATGACAGCCGGACCAGCCTCTGGCACGACCTCAGAGAAGATAAAGAAGATACCCGTGCCAACGGTAACGCCGATACCGATGAGCGTGAGCTGGAGCGTAGACATCGTACGTTCAAGGTGCGTCCCCTGCGCGTCGTCCACCTGAATAATGTCGTCAGGAATACCAGAATCGACGAGGCCAGAGGGCATTCGTCGTCGAACTAACTGGCGTGACAGTGGCGTTCCCACTTTCCAAACCTCGATTCTTCTCTGAAATCGTTGCTATTTCAGGAATAATACCGGCCGGTGTGGGGTAATTGGGCATGTGTCCACACCGGCCGACAGACCTTTCAGTTAACCAAGCAACGCACACGCACTGACAGGCAGGTGACGCAGCCTTCGAGCTTCTCGAACTCCGAAATCTCGACAGTCTGGACGTGATAACCCAGATTGCTCAGGAGCGCTGCCGTCTTGGGTGCGGAAGCAGACATGAGAAGGTGAGTGTCGTCAAGGCAGACAACAGCGGTTCCGTGGGGTTCCGGCACAGCCATAAAGCGCTCAAAAATCGCAGGATTGTCGACGAAGTCCGGGTAGCCAATCACCGTACCATCAGGAAGCGCCGTCACTGCCGTCTTGAGATGAAGAACCTTTGTCACGGGCACCGTGACAACCTTGGCTCCCAGAGGAGTGAGGATGGCGCGTAGCTGGGCGACGCCCTCAGCGTTCGTGCGTCCCCCGCGACCAACATAGACGGTATCGCCCACTTTGAGGATATCGCCGCCATCTAGCGTTCCGGGCTCCTTGATTTCGTTGAGGGAGCATCCGAGAGCTTCGACAACCTTGCGGGTTCCCGCGGTTTCGGGGCGGCGCGACAGCGCGCCCGGATGAGTAGATACCGCGACGTTTCGGAACATGACGACAGAATCTTCGACGAATACCGCATCTGGGCAGTCGTCGGCGGGTTCAACATAATGGATATCCCATCCCGCCTGCTTCAATGCCGCTACATAGCCTTCCCACTGGTGGAGTGCTAAAGGAACGTCCACAGGAACCTTCTCGATATGGTCGACAATTCCATTGTCGAGGAGCGGTCCAGGTTTGCGTACAAGAGCGATCTTGGACAAGGTATGTGCCTTTCTCGTAGATATACCAACTATCAAGGTGCGTGAATTTTATGGGGCTGATATTTCGCGTGTCACTGGCGGAGTAGATTCGGGCGGCGGTGTGGCGTTCAGAGTCGAATGCTTCCTACTCCATGTGAGATAAAAGATCAGTGCTATCGCCATCCAGATGCCGAAAGCCTGGAGCGTGAGGACGTGCAACGCCGACATGACGTACAAACACGAGACCACGGAGAGTACCGGGGTGAGCGGGTAGCCCGGAACTCTGAACCCACGTTTCATCTCAGGCGCGCGGCGGCGTAAAACCATAACGCTCACAGAGACGAGGGCGAATGCTGTGAGCGTGCCAATACTCGTAAGGTCGGCGAGAATACCGATCGGCAAGAGGCCGGCGAGAATGGCAACGGCTGCACAGACAATCACAGTGTTAGCGACAGGAATACCTGAGCGGTTGAGCTTTGCGAATGTTGACGGCACGAGGCCATCACGTCCCATCGAGTAGAGAATTCGGGTCTGCCCATAGAGGCAAATGAGTGTCACCGAAAAGATCGAAATTGCGGCTCCGATGGCGAGTAGCGTACCCGGCCAGGTTTGTCCTATGACGTTTTGTACAATCGACGCGAGGCTCGCGGATTGGCGGGAGAAATCTTCTGTCGGCTGTGCTCCGAGTGCCGCGAAGGCGACGAGGAGGTAGATGCCGGCGACAATAGCAAGCGCGGCCATGAGCGCACGTGGAATTGCTTTGCGTGGGTTTTTCACCTCGCCACCAGTTGTGGCAACTGCATCGAGCCCGATGAACGAGAAGAAAAGCGAACCTGCGGCTGTTGTAATTCCGTGTACGCCGTTCGGTGCGAAGTTCGCAAAATGATCAGCGTTGAAACCTACGAGTGCGAGGGCAGAAAAGACGACGAGGACGGCGAGCTTGATAATAACCATGACCGAATTCACCCAGGCCGATTCTGATGCACCTTTGAGAAGCAAAGCCATGCACAGAACTACGAGGATGATCGCGGGAAGGTTGATGACTCCCCCAGCGTCGGGTGCAGCCGACAAAGCTTGCGGAAAGCTCCATCCAAATACGTTATCGAGGAGGAGATTGAGGTATTCGGACCATCCGACGGCGACTGCAGCACCGGATACGCCGTACTCAAGAACTAGACACGCGCCCACAAGGAAAGCTACGAGTTCGCCCATCGTCGCATACGTGAAAGAATACGACGACCCGGATGAGGGAATCATAGAAGCGAGCTCGGCATAGCAGACGACCGTGAGTCCAGCGACGAGCGCGGCGAGGACAAACGATACAAGCACCGCTGGACCAGCTTCGGGCACTGCCTCGGAGAGAATAAAGAAGATTCCCGTTCCTACTGTTCCGCCAACGCCAATGAGTGTGAGATGAACGGTGGACATCGAGCGTCGGAGGCCGACAACTGTGCCATCTGCCGGTTCCCCACCATTATCTGTGGGCATCCGGCGCCGCAAGAGCTGGTGCGCTAAGGAGGCTGACATGGCCTCACCTCATTCTCATAACCGATATTCGTCAGCGCGGCGACGATCGCCACCGCAATAGTATTCGTAAGTGGTTATGATTATGCACCGACGGGTGCTGACTGTGCACCAGTGTCCACGTGAAGTAGGCCTCATATCAGACTGACGATGCATAAAATCGTGGAGTTATGTATAAACCCCTCGGGGTTTGGAATGTTCCTAAGACCGGTTCTCGGCGTTATTCAGAGCTCAGCGTTGACGATTCCTTCGTCGCTTCCCACGAAGCCAAGAGCTTGAGACCATCTGCCGAATACGAGCCTGGCTCGGCAGAATAGACGACCAAGGCTAGGTCAGGATGGGACACGAAAGTCATCGTCTCGAAAGCCAATGTCAGTTCCCCGACGACCGGATGATTAACATGCTTCGTTCCCGGACGGCAATCCAACAGCACGTTATGCATAGCCCACCGTGTTGAAAACTCGTCACTCTGGGTAGCAAGCTCTCCGATGAGGTCAGCCATTGCCTTATCACCCGGATGGTGCGCAGCCTCAACACGAAGCAGCGCAACCGTATCGTCGGCAATACGCTCCCACTGGGGATAAAACGTTCGAGCGCACGGCTCCAAGAAGATAAAGCGAGCAATGTTTGCCGGCTGCCGCGGGCTATCAAACATCGGTTGATAAAGTGCGTGTGCCAAAGGATTCGTTGCCATGATGTCGAAACGGTGATTGCGGAGCCATGCTGGCGTCTCGGTTACGGCGTCGAGTATTGCACGAATCGATACGGGCACATCGGTACTCTCACTGCGCCCTGTGCGGACGTTAGCCGCCAGAGTTTTTCGTTGGCGATTCTGGCGTGCCAGGTCAAAAAAATACGTCTGTTCCGCTTCAGTCAAACGCAAGGCTCTCGCGATCGAGGTGAGGACATCCTCGGAAACGCCCGCCAAGTTGCCCCGCTCAATCCGAATGTAATAATCAACGCTCACGCCTGCGAGCATGGCAACTTCCTCACGACGAAGGCCCGGAACTCGTCGGCGCCCACCACCAGAGGGGAAGCCAACCTCCTCCGGGCTGATACGCGCTCGCCGCGACGAAAGAAACTCACGAATATCACCCTGGACGTCCATACAGACCATAGTAGAACCCCGAACACGGGACACACGGGCACTGGCAGTACCTGGCACGGGCATAGGCGCTGACTAGAACGCCATAAACGCTGACGCTACCGGACATGGCGCCACTCGTATCGAACCAAATCTTGCGAACGAACCACTCCCAGCGGCACGAGCTTAAAGGCCTGAGAGATGACGAAAGCCGGGCCGCTTGACCGCAACCCGGCTTTTGTCGTTATTCGCCATACTGGTGGGCCCAAAGGGACTCGAACCCCTGACATCCACGGTGTAAACGTGGCGCTCTAGCCAACTGAGCTATAGGCCCTCAGTTGCTCTCGCAACGAGACTAGAAGAGCTTAACAGCTAATTTCCGAAAATGCGACTTGGCGACATCGGCATGCGTCTCTATCCATGCAGATCATGGCATCTACCGGAAATGCGTGCTTGTGATATCGCTCGTCGTACATCCCATTGGAGAGCACGAAGTTTAGCGGCGTGGCCCCTGGGCAGTTAAACGTACTCCCTGCCAGCCCTCAGAAACTGCCACGCTCGTCGTCGCCATGAGGCCGGCAGTCTCGGCCGCTTCTTCGATGACGTCAGTAGTAACGTGTCCGTCCTGACGCGCCGCAGGAACAAGAATCCAGCACAATGCCGAATCTGAATCCAAATTGGCTTTCATATCGAGAAGGAGGTCTGCGAGGTCGTCGACATCCCCATCCTCATCGCGCCACCAACCAATGGCGCCATCAGCCACATCTGGATAGTCCTCGTCGACTAGTTCCTGGCCCGTGGCCTCTTCGATGGTTTGACGGACGATTGGATCAACGTCCTCGTCATAACCAAATTCCTGAACAACACTTCCTTCAGCGAAACCGAACGATCTCATGGAGATAAGCCCACCGCATTCGCGGCAATTTAGCAAGTTCACCGCATCATATGAACGTTGTGACGACACAATATGGAACCGCATGACGCCCTGCTGCCTCGTGAGGTGGCGTCATCGCCCGAGTATTCAGTTGGCACTGTCGACGAAATGACCACCCTGCGCATGAAGGGGGTTCCGACGAGGTTCCGTTCACTGGTCTTTAAGTAAAAACCGAGTTTGGCGCGCGCTCTCGCCGAAATATCGCACTTTGTACGTGCCCCCGTGACGAACTCTCACACGAGACGCCCCTCGTACGGCTTGTCTGGTACACCAAACCCATTAGCAACGGAGGCATATCTGGAAGAACCGAATCTCAACCAATGACGTTAGATCGCACACATGAACGCCAGATAGCTCACATACTTTTTGTTTACGGAAGCATCATTTTTCACCTGAAGAACGATAGACTGGCCACATCGGGACTTTCGTCCATGAACGTCCAAGTGCGATTGCACCAGCTTCGAAACGAGGAAGATTCTGTGAGCCCACAATCGGAACTCTCACCGCTTATTAACGGTCAGCTTGGCCTGGTTCCTGACATTGATCCAGAAGAAACTCAGGAATGGGTTGATTCACTCGAAGATCTTATTGCCACAAGTGGCGGACCACGTGCACGCTACGTCCTCATGAACATGGAACGTGCTGCTCGTCGCCACCGCATCTATGTCCCTTCTAACCTGGTCACGCCGTATATCAATACGATCCCGGTTGAGGACGAACCCTACTACCCTGGCGACGAGAAACTCGAACGCCAGTTCCGCCGGTGGGTGCGTTGGAACGCTGCTGTTCTCGTTACTCGCGCACAGCGCCCCGGCATCGGAGTTGGCGGCCATATTTCATCCTTCGCTGCACAGGCCACCCTCTACGAAGTTGGCTACAACCACTTCTTCCGTGGCAAAGACCATCCAAGCGGTGGTGACCACGTCTTCTTCCAAGGCCATTCGGCGCCAGGCAACTACGCCCGAGCCTTCCTCGAAGGCCGACTCTCGGAAGACGATCTCAACTCCTTCCGCCAGCAGGCATCCCGTGCATCGGGTGGTCGTGGACTCCCCTCGTATCCGCATCCTCACCAGATGGAAGACTTCTGGGAGTTCCCAACCGTCTCTCTCGGTATCGGCCCTGCATCGGCGATCTATCAGGCCTGGTACAACCGCTACCTCACCGAGCGCGGAATTAAGGACACATCGGACCAGCACGTCTGGGCGTTCATGGGTGACGGCGAGATGGACGAGGCCGAATCTCGCGGGCTTCTTCAGCTTGCCGCCTCACAGAACCTCGATAACCTCACCTTCGTTATTAACTGCAACCTCCAGCGCCTCGACGGTCCGGTGCGTGGTAACGGCAAGATCATCCAGGAGCTCGAAGCATTCTTCAAGGGTGCCGGCTGGAATGTCATCAAGGTTATTTGGGGCCGTGAGTGGGACCCGCTTCTTGAAGCCGACAAGGATCGCGCGCTTATCAACCTCATGAACACCACGCTTGACGGTGATTACCAGGGCTACCGCGCAAACGATGGCGCGTTCGTCCGCGACGAGTTCTTTGGTCGCGATCCACGTACGAAGGCCATGGTTGCCAACTGGACCGACGAACAGATTTGGTCCCTCAAGCGCGGCGGCCACGATTACCGCAAGGTATACGCGGCATACAAGGCTGCGACCGAGCACAAGGGCCAGCCCACGGTTATCCTCGCGCACACGGTCAAGGGCTACTTGCTTGGGCGAAACTTCGCCGGCAAGAACTCCACTCACCAGATGAAGAAGCTCACTGCTGCTGACCTCAAGCTTCTGCGCGATACTCTCCAGCTCGATATTCCAGATTCGCAGCTTGAAGATCCCTACTCGGCACCGTACTACCGACCGGATCCGAGTGAACCGGCGATGCAGTACGCTCTCCAGAAGCGCCGCGAACTTGGAGGATTCCTGCCCGAGCGCCGTGCTTTCAAGGGCGGCATCACGATGCCGGCTCAGAAGCATTTTGACATGCTCAAATCGGGCTCTGGAAAGCAGAAGGTCGCCACGACAATGGCGCTTGTGCGCCTCATCAAGGACATGGTGAAGGATAAGGACTTCGGTTTCCGTATTGTCCCGATCATCCCCGACGAGGCTCGTACATTCGGCCTCGATGCTATGTTCCCCACTGCCAAGATCTTCAACACACTTGGCCAGCATTACACCGCCGTCGATCACGACATGTTGCTCTCCTACAAGGAGTCCACAAGCGGTCAGCTCATGCACACCGGAATTTCCGAAGCCGGCTCGGCTGCTGCGTTCCAGGCTGTTGGAACCTCGTACGCCACCCACAATCTTCCGATGGTGCCGTTCTACATCTTCTACTCGATGTTCGGTTTCCAGCGTACCGGTGATCAGTTCTGGGCTGCCGCTGACCAAATGACGCGCGGATTCATCATCGGTGCAACGGCTGGGCGTACAACCCTCCAAGGCGAAGGACTCCAGCACCTCGATGGGCACTCCCCCATCCTCGCATCGACGAACCCGGCAACGGTCATTTACGACCCTGCCTACGCCTACGAAGTCTCGCACATCATCCAGGACGGCCTCGTACGGATGTATGGGGACGGCTCCGATGGCCGCGACCAGAACGTCATGTACTACCTCACTGTGTACAACGAGCCGATTCACCAGCCGGTCGAGCCGGAAAATGTCGATGTTGAAGGCATCGTTAAGGGCATCTACCAGCTTTCGCCTGCCGAGGGAGATGGCCCACGCGTGCAGCTTCTTGCGTCGGGCGTTGGAGTGCCGTGGGCAAACGACGCCAAGCGTATGCTCGCTGAAGACTGGGGTGTCAGTGCCGCTGTGTGGTCGGTGACCTCCTGGTACGAACTTCGTCGTGACGCACTCGCTGCCGATAAGCACAACTTCCTTCACCCCGAAGAAGAAGCCAAGGTTCCTTACCTCACCTCAAAGCTTCAAGGTGCTGACGGACCGTTCGTCGCCACATCGGACTTTGAGCATCAGGTACAAGATTCGATCCGTCAATGGGTTCCTGGCGACTACTACACGCTCGGCGCCGATGGATTTGGGTTCTCGGATACTCGCCCTGCGGCTCGCCGTGAATTTAAGATCGATGCAGCTTCGATGGTGGTTCGTTCCCTTCAGGCCCTTGCAGATCAGGGCAAGATCGACCGAGGCGTCGTCAAGCAGGCAATCGATAAGTATGAGCTCTTCGATGTGCTTGCTGCTGAGCCAGCTACGGAAGAGATCTGATCGCAATAGTCTCATGTGAGAGGGTGGCAGGACACTGTCCTGCCACCCTCTCAGTCTTATGTGCTCGTAGCCACGATCATGCGGAGGTTATAGAGCGCGCAACATGTCTTCGAGATCGCCAACAGTTTCAGCCACACGCCAGGCGTGCGCAAATTCATCATCGGGCGCCTCGCCCCAGCGAACGAGAATACACGGCAACCCTGCCTCAGCCGCGCCTGTGATATCGAAGATGCGATCTCCGACCATCACCGCACCTTCGGTATTGATGCCCTTGTGCTCTAACGCCGTTAATGCCTCCCGGACGCGATCGGCCTTCGTCCCACTTTCTGTTCCCGGCGCAGATCCGCATACCGACATGAAATAGCGTGCGATGTCGTGGTGCTCGAGGAGGGCCAGCGCGGTATCAGAGCGCTTTGACGTGGCAACTGCCATGGGAACTCCCGCGTCATACAGACGACGGAGCATATCAGCGACGCCCGGAAAGAGCGGCGTCCCATACATGACTTCCATATAGCGTTCGCGGTAGAGCTTCGTAAATCGAGCTACATCAACTCCGAGTTCCGTGAATGTATCCGGAAGCGGAGGCCCCACGTATTTGAGGTAGAAATCGGGGCCATGATCAATTCCCGCATATGTCTTCATAACCCAGTCCATCGAAGCCGTAATGATCGGCCCCGAATTGGCCAAAGTACCGTCAAAATCAAAAAGTACAGGCTTCATAGGACGATGCCTTCAACGTCTCCTGCGCCTTCGCGAGCAATCTCTCGGGAAACCAAATCGAGAACGGACGTTGCGCCTTCCTCACCGCACGGCCCTTCAATGACGACATCGAGAACATTCCCGAGAACATCATTGACTTCCCAACCGGCAGTCATAGGTTCTGAATCTCCTGGCAGGATTAACGACGACGAGAGTATCGGCTCGCCGAGAGCCGCCAGCAACGCTTGAGTGATCTTATGATCGGGTATTCGTGCCCCGACTGTGTGTTTCTTCGGATTGAGTGTCATCCGCGGTACTTCTTTTGTTCCTTTAAGAATGAAGGTGTAGGGCCCTGGAGTGAGCGACTTAATGAGCCGGAAATCAGAGTTATCAACGATGACGAATTTTCCGAGCTGTGCGAAGTCGTGACATAACATCGTGAAATGGTGCTTATCACCCACATGACGAATGATCCTAATACGATCAAGGCCCTCTTTATTGCCTAAGGTACAGCCAATCGCATATCCAGAATCGGTAGGGAAAGCGATAACTTCGCCTTGGCGAAGATGATCAACAACTTTGTCTATAAGACGCGCCTGCGGATCTACGGGATGAATCTCAACATATCGTGCCATTGTCATTTTCCTTTCGCGATAGCCCCGCGCAATGACGCAAACTCGCCACGATTTGCTGGGGATTCAAAGCGGGTGAGGACATCGAGGTAGCGTTCCGCTACATCAGTTTTTCCAGCTTCGATAGCAGCCCGGACGATCTCTTCGCCTGCGGCAAACGAATGATCGCCTGGAACCCATCGCCCAGTTCCAAACGATAAAGCATCGTTGGCCAAGTCGGCCTCTCGAAGTACGCGGATACCCGCAGCAAGCGCTGCGCCGGAGTTGTCGCGATCAGCAGCAACACCGAGACGGCGCAACGCCCCCTCCCGATCGTTCTCCACGCTCAATCGGGCAAGTTCGACAAGCGGATACCAGGCGTCGGGAGAAGCACCGATTTCCTCCGCAAGAGACCACAATGCAAGATCCGCAGAGACAGTGATATCTGCGGTGTCAGCGGTGAGTGGGTCGGCCGGCTGTGCAGATTCGCCGGCATCACGAACAAGCTGGGCAAGTTCATCGAAGGCTCCCACATCATTAGGATTATTCTGGAGTGCCCCACGAAGCTCGCCCGCACGTGCCTCCAGACGGGCGGCGGTATCCTCATGCTTGAGAAGTTGCCTCAAAATATCAAGAAAGGCCATACTCAGAGCCTAGTCCAATGAACAGGAGAATGTTGTGGACGACGAACAGCTCATTCTTGCAGCCCGCGCCGCACTTGAACGCGACACATCGGATTTTTCCGCAGATGAACGCACTGAACTCATCTCAAGCATTGACCGCAACTTCGCCTTAGATCGCCTCGATACAGTTTCCCGCTGGGCGCTCGTCGTGGCGCTCGAATCGGAGGCAGGGACGAAACTACCGGATGCTCTGGTGCAAAAAGCTCGCACACTCGGCGAGCTTCTCGACGAGATCCCTCGATAAACTCGCGCTTCGCAGACAACGCGACATTAGCTGCGCCGCCGTCACCCGACCCTGTGCAACCAGCGAATAGGCGCACCCGCGCCGGCGTACCGGAACACCTCAAGCTCGTCGTCCCAAGCCTGCCCTAGCGCCAAATCGAGGAGACGCTGCAACTCACGCGGATCGCCCTTGGCCTGCTCAATTGCGGAACGAATCCGATTTTCCGGCACGACGACATTCCCCGAAAGATCTGTCTGGGCATAGAAGATTCCCAAATCGGGTGTGGACGACCACCGGCCGCCCTCGCTCACTGCGGTAGCATCCTCGGTGATCTCGAAGCGAAGATGCTCCCAACCGCCTAAAGCTGATGTCAGAACGGCCCCTGTGCCTACTTCACCCGTCCATGAGAACTCAGCACGGTTCATTCCAGGTACAGCAGGCTGTTTCGTCCACTCCATGTGGACCTCATATCCAAGCACACTTGACACCGCCCATTCAACGTGAGGTTGAACAGCCGGTGGAACGGAGTGAATAAATATGACACCACGGGTGGCGTGTTTAGCGCTCATCGCATCCTCCTGCTTGCGGGTGGCTTTCCCCTTGCTACCCCCACGCGAGGCTGCGCGAATACACCCCAACTGTGCCATAGAACCGCGAGATAATCCAGCATTACCCCCGAACAGGCGGGAGGGCGCGTGCGACAATTGCCCACACGCGCCCTCCCACAGACCGAGTATCTACTCAACTACGACTCAGAGATCGCGGATCGCCCTCATGGCCTTCTTACGGACATCACGCTCGAGGCGGTCGATGTACAAATGACCATCAAGATGATCAACCTCGTGCTGAATGCACCGCCCCATGAGCTCTTCACCTTCGACGACCTTCTTCTTGCCATCGAGGTCAATACCTTCTGCACGTGCGTACCATGCACGTTTCGTCGGGAACCAGAGCTCGGGAACGGACAAGCAGCCTTCCTCGCCATCTTGATATTCGTCCTCCGACAGCTCAACGATGACGGGATTAAGGATGTAATCAATTTCGCCGTCGATATTCCACGAGAAGGCTCGAAGCGATACTCCAATTTGGTTGGCAGCGAGGCCAGCGCGACCGTCTTTATCGACGTTTTCTAGGAGATCTTCGACGAGCGTACGCACGCCCGCATCAATATCGTTAATAGGTGCACAAGGCGTGCGAAGCACCGGATCGCCAACTATACGAATCTCACGAAAAGCCATAGGTATATTCTCTCATACGTGCTTCATCTCGAAGGAGGCCGTTATATCACTACAACAGATATGCTCCACGAGGTCGATCACGCAGCACTCATCTCCCTTACCGCGCGAACAGCCTCACCGACTGACAAATGCGGCAAATAGGATCGTGTCACGGCCAACCCAATCGCCGGCAAATCGAGCGCCGATGGATACACCATGATCCAGGACCTCATTTGAGGCTTGAACTTCTCCTTGAATCGATGCAGCGACTGGAACCCATATACCGGCTCAAGAGTGGTCGAGAGGAAGGCTAAAAGATCATCTAACAGTGTCGGTTCGTCGTCGCTCTTCCCACGAACCAACGGCGCACCGGAGAGGGACATGAATTCAAGGCCATCGTCGCGCATACGGACAGCAGATTGTGCAATGAGGAACTCCATGATGCCCGGCATTGATTCCTTATGGCGCCGCATGAAATCAAGTGTCCATCCAACAATCTCGCCGTCCCTCCACGTCGGAAGCCACGAGAGTACGGCCTGCACTCGGTTCGTCGAATCAATGGCGAGCATCAGGCGTACATCGGGATCTTGAAGCTGATCCAGGCCACCCAGTGTGAATCCCATCTCCGGTAGCGGATGATCAGATACCCACTCCTGAGAGAGCTCAACCACTTGGGCATAAATCTCCATAGAGAGGTCTGTCCACCTTGTCCAGTGAGATTCAATCCCGTCACGTTTAGCACGGGAAATAGCTGTCCTCACGTCCTGCCAGGATTTTCCGCGCGTCTGCCACTCCTGGACATTAACAAAGCTCTCCTGGGCAACCTCAACACATTGCCAGCCGAGCTGGTGCGCCACCTCTCCGAAAGTATCGGCATTGACGGAATACCAGGCAGGTTTGAGACCTTGACTATCGGCAAATTGATGGAAACGTGCAACCACTCCCATAAGGTCGATATCTTTTGCACCAAAAGGCTCTGAAAGTGTCAGGGCGACTCCTGCGACAGCACGATAAGCGACGATAGCTCCCGTTTCTTGATCCTGCCACAAGAGGTTGCCTGGCCAGGTCGACATAAAAGACAAATTCGTCCCATAGCCAGTCCGCAGCCGTTCACGCAGCTCCCCTTGATGCGGGCCAGTATGCCCGATACCGCGCGACGTCAGCCTCCAGACGAGCAGCGCGATACTTACCCACAATGCAAGCTCAATCGCACGGAACGCAAGGCCCGCCATCGTCGTCGTAGGTCGAAGCATCACCCCTAAGACAACACGCGCCGACGGCGGAAGCGGTAGCGACAATCCCGCAACAAAAAGCTCAAACGCCGAAGGCTCATGCGCAAAGCTTCCACTCATGACGTGACCAACGATGACACTCGCGCTTGCCGCCACCACGACAAAAAATGCGGCGAGACCCCACGCCGCCACCGCGCCGCGCCTACCGGCGTGAATCGGGAACGACCCCCGGGAGTGAATCAACCACAAGGCCGCACCCACATTAACAACAACGACAAAAACAAGCTGAACAATAAGTTCAATGCGTTCCATCGGCAAAGCAAATTCGTCCACGGCTCCTGAGGCATGAGGGCCAACAAACGTAATCACAGTGCCGATAGCGTTGCGCACGAGCAGAACCACAGCAACCCACACGGCTGACCGACGCCCGCGCATCAAGGCCCAAGCACACAAGAGAAGGATCATCATGGGCACAATCTGAATGATGGCTGTGAGATGATGACGAATCTCAGGACCCCATGTGAGCCACTCTGTGCACTGCCGGCCAAGCTTAAACACCGAGCAAGGCAATTGATCGAGCCGCGACGAATCGTTGTTAAGAAGGACGAGAGAGGGCAACAGCGGCCCCAACCGAACCTTAGAAAACAATGCCACGATCGGACCAAGAGCAAGCATTGCTGTAATCGACGAAGCAGCCACACGGACCTCGTGGCCCGGCGCAAAGATCTTGTGCGGCATATGAGGCTTATGACTCGCCGATTCATCGTGACGAAGCACGGTGTAGCGTCCAACAAGGAGACCAAAGATATATGCCAACGCACGAGAAATATCGTTAGGCTGCCCAGAATAGCCAAACATGAGCCCGACATACACACCGATAAGAACCAGGCCACGATTACGCCAGACCTGTGGCGCTGGCACCAGGAAAGCAACGAGTGCCGCAACAAGCCCCACCGACGGATCGCCAATAAGGAGACCATATCCGTTAATAGCCCACGGCTCGCCGAGCGTAGCTAAGCCCTCAACGAGAGCCGAACCAAGAAGATTCGCCACGGCCCCCAATCCGAGGAACGTCACAAGAAGCCTCGTCGAACCATAGCGTTGTTCAACCTTAGGCAACACAAAAAGGACAACGACAACTTCCAGGAAAAAAGCCAAGAACTGACCCGGAATAAGCAAGGCCGTAAACGGAGTCCATATACGCCCTAGCGCCAGTTGATCCCACGTGAATGCAAAGGACTCATGGAGAGCAAGTTGGAAAAACGGAATTCTCGCAAGCACACCCGTGATAAGAAGCAGCCCGCAAAAGACCACACTTATCGGCGCAGTACGAAATGTCGGCAGCGCTTGCTTCAAGTTAGCCAGGACCGGCGTAAAACGCGACCGTTTATTCTCAAGTTTCGTCGTCATTTCAGGATGCCAAACCTAACTGCGTGATGATAAAGGGAAAAGAATCACTGATCGCAAATTTCGCCGTCTTCCAGTTATGGCCCGTGTGCGGCGAGAGCGTAAGGCTCGTCTGAACCCCCTGATGCCGCGCAGCCTCCTCAAGCGTTCTGGAATACGCCGTGTATTTCTCATCGTCCTCACCCACATAGAATGCCGCAGAAAGATGCGAGTAGGGGCCATGGGACTTCAATAGTTCAAGTGGCGTGATCGCACGATACGCATCTTCGTCGCCGTGAAATGCCCGCTCCACCGTTTTAGATCCGATAGTCGGCTCAAGCTGGGCGGAGATCGGAACAATTGTGTCTGCCAACTCCGGGAACTCAAATCCGAACTGGAGCACGCATGTTCCCCCAAACGAGAAACCCATGAGGGCCGTGTTCGCAGAACCAGCCAAGACGGGAAGATTCTCATGAATCCACCCCATGACATCGGTCATCATGTACGTCTTCGTATTTCCAAGATCCGAATCAAGGCACATGGGATTGTTTTGAGGGGAGCCAAGCAAATCTGGGGCGACGACGATCGGCGCGACACCGTTGTGCGCCTTCTGATAATCCTCAAGAATCCTCTGAAGATCACCGGACGAAAAGACATCCTGAGGAGAACCCGGCTGGCCACCTATAGCTACGAGCAACGGTAGCCGCGCAGGGTCAGCGACCAACGCAGCGGGCGGAAGATAAACAATCGCAGGCCGAGCCCGGAAACCCGACGCCGTCCCGGGAACAGTAGCCTGAACCAACATCCCGCTCTCAGGCTGATCCGCCGTGCCCTGCCATGTCGTGAGATCGACTGACCGTGCACGCGACGTATCCAACGTGGGAATCTCCGGAAGATTCGTCTTCGTCGCCATTGCCAGAGCCTGATTAATGTCGACGAAATACCCGATCTCCCGATTGACGCCAAGCGCGCCCATCAGCAGCGAGAACAACACCATGAAGAACGCGGTGACATAGTTCCACCACCTGCGTCCACTCCCCATCCGCCGAAGAAAAGTAAAGGCCGAGAAGATGCCAGCACCTCCCAAGCCGACCCACACGATCATCCACCGGGCAAGAGTAAATTCTCCAAAAATGTGGAAAACATTGCCGAGGAGGAATGTCGCGAGGGTGAAGATGGCGCCTCCAATGAACGTCCAGACAACAATCGCCGCGCGGCTCCTACTCGCCCGCCGCGATTGAATGACCATAGCGAAACCGCCACAAGCCACCAGAGCAACCGAGGCAAGCTGCACGCCCAAGCTCATTAACGAGAGATTCAATAACCAGTGCACCCACCGAGACTAACCCGCAACTCGAAGGCGGAGCGAGGACACCACGCCCCCCAACTCGAAACTGGTGACTTCTGCACACTTTTTGGCTTATTTACTTGCATCTCTAAGTGTTGTTGGAACGTCGTACTGGCGACGAATCCAACGTCGCCGTCAAGTTGTAGAGGGCGTCATGCCATTGCTGAAAGCCAGATCGGTGCAGGACAGCACACCGAGGAACACGAAGAAATGAAAAGCCCCGGCTTTGAAAGCCGGGGCACCTTGCTCCCGCGACTGGACTCGAACCAGTAACCGTCCGATTACGCCTATACGCCGGTAGACGAGCTGCGCGGCAGCTTTTATTAACGCTCCTAAGCTGGTATGCCGTGATTTACGAGTATTTACGATACCTGCGCGTGCATCAATACCCACGCCTGCGCAGTCGGCGTGGGTTCAGTCATTGTCCACATGCGGCACGTCCTTAATCGGTGCGAGAATTCGGATATGGGAATTTTTGGGAAACTGCGCGAGGCAATGAAGCTGCCTCGCATGGATGAAGTTGAAAGCGCTGTGCGCACGCCGCTGTACTTTGCTCCGAAGCGTCGTTTGAAGAAGATGTTTAAGCAGTCGGGGATGCCTGCTGACTTTTACGGGACGTTTGCCGAAGTCGATGTGTCGCTGTTGCATATCACGAGCACCGATATACCTGGCGGGCATGCTGTCATTGCCCGTTTGAAGGGGCACCAGATAGGTGAGGTGCCACAGTACAGAAGATCGGATGCGATCAAGCGGCTTAGAATTTACGGTCGTGGCGAGATGGCCACCACCAAGGCGTACGCTGTGCGATACTCGCCAGCCGAGCGTGAAGCCAAAATTTCTGAGAAGTGGCCTGAATGGGGCTTCGAAGCAATTGTCTAACACGACACATCACCAACAGCGGGCGTGATTTCTACGGAAAGCACGCCCGCTTTCTGTAGCGACGAAAGATCATCAATAGACCAACGACGTGTGCCAGTTAAACGCGCGTTGAGCGTTCGAGGATGCCATCCGAGCAGCTTTGCAAGACCCCGCTGAGATAACCGTTGTGCGACCATGTAGGATGTCACGGCTTCCTGAACTTCGTCGGAAGTAGTTTTCATACGAGACATATAAGCACGTTTCGCGCTAATCTTCATGCATGACTGATGAACTTGTCCCAATGTCGGAACTGCCAATTACCGCGATTGTTGCAAGCAATGTACGCGCCCGCGCGGCACGTTTAGGCTTGAATCAAACTGACTTAGCGAAGCGACTAGGTGCGGCGCAGAACACAGTCAGCCTAAAGTGGCGCGGCGGCCGTGCATGGCGTATGGATGAACTGGACGATCTTGGGCGTGCACTTGAGATGCCGGCATGGGCACTGTGTCTGCCTGATCCAAATGAAAAAGCCCCTCGACCTGCTGAGAGGCCGAAGGGCTATTCGAAGCTCCCGCGGTTGGACTCGAACCAACAACCGTCCGATTAACAGTCGGATGCTCTGCCATTGAGCTACGCGGGATCGCGACGGATAAAACTTTAGAACGTTCCCCCGGGGTCACGCAAATCGTCGCGCCGTAGCAAACGTCACATCATCAAAATTGGAGTTCAGCCGGGCAATATGCACCTTCCTGAAATTCCCGAAATGCCCGGGCCGTGCCCTTATTCTTTCTTCCCGATGACAGTCGTCTCGACAACTGAGTGTGAAGTACCCATGCCGCTCGACGGTAGCTTTTAGCTATGCGGATCATCCGTGAACACCGTGCATCGTCCACCTGATAACAATGCTTCCTCTTCTGCAGGCAGGCCACCATTCTCAGGACACCTCAAATTCTGCCGAGGTTCCAACATCTCCCCGTGTTCACCTCAGCCTGCTACCGTTAGAGCCATGCAATTCTCAATTCTCAATGCCGATCAGTACGCGCACTTCGCTGCCACTGCTCCGCGTATATTTATTCCGCAACTTCCGGAGTATGCGCAGGTGCGCCAAGAAAACGGGATGAAATCTGAGTTTGTTGGTGTCATCGACGCTGGCAATGTTATTGCCGCCGCGATCGTCACTTATCAGCCCTGGAAAAAGCTATTCAGCCGTGCCCACATCGTCTACGGCCCTACACTTGACTGGACCAATTCTGCAGTCATCAACTGTTTCTTCAACGGGTTGATATCCCATCTCCATAGTCAACAAGGCGTCGTCGCTCTTCGGTTTAATCCTCTCCTGGCGCGTGCCTTCTATGACGACATCACCAAAGTTGCCGATAACCCAATCGCGAGTTCGGCAGATGCCCAGCTTCGCTCGTTCGGGGCGAGCCGACTGACCAAAGAGTTCTACGACCAGGCAGATATCCAAATTCGCTATATCTACACCAAGGACATCTCCGGCAAGAGCTTCGAAGAAGCAACGTCAACATTGTCGAAGAGTCTGCGCCGCAGATTCCACAATGAGGGTCGCTATGGCGTAGAAGTACGTTTCTTAGAGCCACATCAATTTGAGGTATTTGATTCGCTCCATGAGTCCACCCAGGAGCGGACGTCAATGGCCGGAATTTCAACTACCTCACGGCGCATCTACGAGGGCCTCATGGAGCATCTCGGCCCCGATCGCGCCTTTTTGTCGGTGGCATACTTCTCTCCTCGCCGATACATGAAACAAATCGACGACGAGGTTGCCAATATGAAAGTACGCCTCGAGGAACTAGAGAAACGCCCAGATACTAAAGCTCGTCAACGCGAAATGAACCAGATTACTCAACGTTTCGACGGGCTTGCCGACCAACGCAAGCGAGCCGAGGAAGTCCTCGACGAACACGGCGACGATATTCCATTTAATGCCGCGTTAAGCTTCGTCGTTGGGAACGAACTTCTCCTCCTTCTCGGTGGCATGGATAAGCGCTTCGTCGAATTTGGGCGCGACTATCCCGTTGAGCGTGCCATGTTTAAGTGGGCTTGCGATCACAACCTCGACACGTATAACACTTTCGGGATTTCAGGGATTTTCGACGAGACGGCGCCAGACTTCCCAGTGCTTCGATTCAAGCGCAGCCTTAATGGCAAGGTCGAAGAATTCGTCGGAACATACGTCATTCCAGTGCGCCCCTTCCTCGCGAAAGTGACAAACGCCCTCCAATAGCAAGGTAGGTAGGAGCTTCTTAACTGGTTGGGTGAGAGACGTTTTCGGCTCTCACCCAACTAGAATCCACTTTCTGTCGGACGCGGATACCACTTGAGCATCTGGCGGGCCTGATTAACCTCGCTCTCAATTCGGTAGAAAGTGCGTTTAATATTTCTATCCGCCGGGTATTGGAGGGGGTGGATAATTCTCTTCTTCATTGCCTGGTGAGCACGAATATATAGCTCACGATCCCGCACATAACGTCGAGAAATAAAACACGACGGGATGACCGTATAGATACCTTCGGTGGTATTCGTTTGGTACTCCCCTTCGCGACCCTCCATGTCGTTAATCATTGCTTGAGCGAGATCAATTCCGCCGACTTTCAGGTAATAATGGCTCCTGCCAATTCTTGGGTTAAGGTCGAGCCAACGAGGCTCCCCGTCCCGTGGATCGATTTTGACGTCGAGTGAGAAGAATCCTCGTAAACCGACTCGTTTGACGACCTGGATCGCGCTATCAATGAGCTCGTGATTTTTCATGACGAGGATCATTGCGGCGTTTCCAAGGTAACGAGGCTGGTGCAGTCCGAGCAATACCCGTCCCGTTGCTGCGGCAGTTACTTCACCACGGCCGTCAATATAGCCGTTGACGACCCATTGCGTCGTGTCGTCACCCGGAATAAGGTCCTGGAGCATAAGCTCAATATCAACGCCATTGGATGCCAGCGAAGTGAAAAACTCCATCGCTGAATCCTTCGTCGTAAGCTCTATGACTTTCCGTAAGCCGCGCCGCCAATAGATATCGAGCTGCGATCCGACGAGCGGTTTTGCAATGATCGGGAAAGAGAGCTCTTCTAGGGCAGTTTCCCACTCCTGAGGAGCGGTGAGGTCAAGTACATGTCGCCTCGGGACGAGTAAGCCGAGTTCCTCACACACACGTGCAAATGCGTCCTTGGAATTTGCCGTCGCTACGGATTCTGTACTGGCATAGGGTAGAAACCATCGAGGCTCAAGACGCTCACGGTACCGGGCAGCAAATTCCACGCCTTCATCCGAATTCAAGAGCAGTATCGGACGTCGTGATGGATGCGCCTGAGCGACATCATCGAGTACTCCGAGAAGCTTCGCATCATCGACGATAGTTCCTTTGGGGACAATATGCTTCGTCAAAATAGACGAGTTATTGATCGATCCACGCTCGATTTCTGAGATAACTACTGAATCTACTCCACAGTTTTCGTGGAAGATGCGGGCAAACGCATAATCAGCTGTGTCAAAGCCAACTATGACTGGGAGGATTTTCGTCATGATCACTTTCCAATTCCAATTTTCCGGAGCATTCCACGAACCGGACTAGCGAATAGCCGTAGTTCTTCCATTCTGAATAGTGCCATTAGGCCAACGTAAACGAGAATGATCGCCAGCCCACCTGCAGCCAGAACGACGAAAGCTCCGAGGAGGTTTGCTTCAGGGTGTAGACCATTGAGTACTCGGAGAACAGCAGCACCTACCATTCCAGAAATAATGCTGATGCATAGAAGCTTGAGGTGCGATGTTGCTAGACGCTTGCCATCAATTCTTCCTAGTCGACGACGAACTCGGGCAAGCATAACGAAAGCAGAAAGTATATTCGTCACCGACATTGTTACACCGATCCCAACAACAACCCATTGCGGAGGCAGCAACGACGAAAGTAAGAACCCTATAATGCCAAGCACTTGGAATGTCAGATTGATAAGAAACGCTCCCCTCGTATCTTCGAATGCATAGTACACGCGATCGAGGATATTTACGGCACCAATGCCAACGAGGCCGAGCGACAGCGCTACAACTACACGTGAAAGCGTAAGGACTTCCTCGGAGGAAATAGTGGTAGCAAGCAGCCGAGAAACCGGGACAGCTAAGACGATAAGACCAACTGATGAGAGGAACATCAGCGACGACACCGTTCGGAGGGTCTTTGACGTGTCTCGGCGCATGTTGTCGAAATTCTTTTCAACCGCGGCTCGGGACATACGCGTAAACATGGCCGTAGCGATCGAAACAACAATGAGCGACGTAGGTAACGAATAGATCGTGTAGGCCGTCGTATAGGCATAGTTTCCTGCGACGGTGTTCAGAACCAAGCCCCCGGCTTCTGCCCGAGCCGTCGCGGAAGCGGCAACATTTGATTGAACCATTGTCGGGATCATGCCGGAGAGCATCATGAGAAGCATCCACCACGACGCACGTCCAGCGTCACCTAAACCTGATCCGCGCCACTTAAAATCGAAACGGAAATGAATTCCCAAGCGCTTGAGCGGCCACAGCAGGATGAGCGCCTGCATAATGATGCCCAGAGTCGAGAACCCGCCTAAGAGCGCTACCCTGGACCCTGCCCAGGCCGTCGGGTCCGTTGCAACATCGGCATTGATAGGGCCAAAAATTGCGAGAATAACGAGCAAACCTGCAACCGCGACGACATTATTGAGCGCCGGTGCCCACATGTACGGGCCGAAATTCTCTTTCGCATTGAGAACCTGGCCGATGATTGTGTACATCCCGTAAAAAAAGATCTGCGGTAAACACCAGTAGGCAAAAGCTACCGTAATTTTGTACCAATCCTCCTGCATCGTCGCAGCAAAAAGCTTAACGATCCAGGGCGAGGCAACAGTGAGCACAAGCGTTATCGCACCCAGGAAAGTTATCGCTAACGTCAGGAGCTTATTTATAAATGCCTGTCCATCGTCGTCAGATTGTTTTGTTGCTTTGACAATCGCTGGGACGAGCACTGCATTCACAAGGCCGCCAACAACGAGCATGTAAATAAGATTTGGAATTTTATTTGCTACGTCGAACGAGTTTGCCACCGGCGACGTCATACCCACGACAGCGCCCAGAAGGATGGGCGATCGCACAAGTCCGAGAAAACGCGATGTGAGAGTCCCTAGGAACATGATGAATGACGACCGTGCCACACTTGCAGTCTGAGTGCGTTCGCCAGACTTTGTAGATGACGAACTCGAATCCGGTTCGTGAATCACAGGAATGACGCCTGTATCGCCGAGGGCAGGTTCAGCGATCTGTTGGCCAACCTGCCGACTCGTTGCAATATGGCGCCCAAGGGGACGCTTCGGACGAAATGACATGAGTCGATCGTATCCCGTTCTTTGCGTCGCTTTGGCGAAGCTGGCATACCCCTTCAAGACATCTGTCGCGTGGCAGCGGAGAGGCTATCACCGTCCATAACACTCACAGCTCGTGAAATGGGAGCACGATATACACCGCACGAATCCAGGACGCACCGCCCACGATCCTTCAGCAAAAACGTGAGATACCGAACTATCGAAAACCCTCCTCTGAGCTACACAAGGAAACATCTGAGCTGAGTGACACACCGGCCTCAACCGCCCGACCTTGATAGATACCCGGCCTACCTATAATGAAGGCTGAAAGAACGGACGTAGGCCGAGATTACCTTCGGGGAGGATATGAATGCCGGAGATTGACAAACGGAATCCCGACGAGATGAAGCGGCTCGACGAGTTCGTTAGCACGCATCCGTCCGGCTCGTTTATGCAGTCCCCCTGGTGGGCACGGGTCAAGCCGAATTGGGAGAGCGATTACGTCTACCTCGAAGATGCGAACGGTGACATCTGCGCATCTATGTCGATCCTTTCGATAAGTAATGATGGGGAGAGTTCATTCCTCTACATACCGCGCGGCCCCGTTGCCGATGCCAGTGATACCGACGTCATACGGCGTTTGCTCGATGAAGCTGCACCGGTTATCGAACGTCGCAATGCCTTTCTCTTACGAATGGATCCAGCGATTCTCTACTCACCCACGATGGTGGATCGCTACCAACGTATTCCCGGTGTACGACTGCGCACCCGAGGAACACCGGGAGGAGAGCACAGTTTTTCTAATCCACGCCTGAATATGGTACTTGACCTTGAAAACCATACATACGACAGCCTCATTGCCAGCTATAAGAAGAAGCTCCGATACGCTATCCGTCGTACTGAGAAAGATGGATTGACTACCGAAGTTTTTCGAGTCGATCAAAAAGACTACTCCGACCTGTTGTCTGTTTTTCACAGTCTGACAATTGAAATGGCTACGCGCCAAGGAATTTCATACCGACCGAAAGAATATTTTGCTCGGTTACTTCGCGCATTCCCCCATACATACATGTCATCGACGAAAGACGAGACTGGCGATATTCTCTCCGCTGCGATCTCGGTGCCATTCCAGAGGCAGTGGCACTATCTTTATGCGGCAAGTGCAGACCGGAAGTCGCATCTGCAACCAAGCGTCCAAATGATTATGTGTACGATCCGTCAGGCGATTGAATGTGGAATGACGGAATTTAATTTCGGCGGAGTCTTCGACTTCGATATAGAGGATCATCTTTACCTCTACAAATTGAAGTACTGCGGCGAAAATGGGCAGCGTGAGTTCTTAGGTGAACTAGATTTTGTCTACGATGAGGCAAAATACGCGGAGTTTCTTGCTCATTGACGAAAAGGCTGCCGAGTTCGAGACAAGAAACGTTAAACCACCGGTAGCAGTGCGGTGCCCTCGTCGGACATCGTGACACGGTCATATACCCGTCACGTCACGCATCGACTCTTCAAGCTGCTCCAGGCGTCGCTCATCGATCGAACCTGTTGCGCCATCGATGAGCACTTGCGTAAAGAGGGCGTCACCACGGCCACGGCGTACCATTCCCCGGGCTTGCGCCCCTGACGGCAAATCTGCATGCTCCTGATACACGATTGACCGTTGGATCCGCTCACGAACAACGTAGGCAATCCGCTGCTTCTTCCCAGGCGCCATGACGATAACGAGTGGTTCTCGGTGATCGACGAATTGCGCGACAATTGTTCGCTTTTCTTCGCTCCATGTCGCGCCTTCGAATTCCGCCCATTCATACGAACGTACGCTCGTGCCGTGAACGATGGCTAGAGTTTCCACCCCGGCAGCAACCCACCCTGGCTCACCATCTAGGCTGCACCATTCAAGTGGTTTTTCATCAAGCTTCTGCAGGTCACGAGGAATTTTTCGGAACATTATGCCCCTTTGTATTCGACGACGAATCCGCTGGCTTCGTCGCCGTCAGATTCGAGTACAAGAACATACGGATGGTTCCCAAATTCTGGCATCGAATTTCGCTGTTCAGCGAGATTCTTCCCCGCAAAGAAGCCGAGAATCAATACGAGAACACCAGCAATCGCAGCAAAGATCAAACGGCGCCGGGTAGTCCTCTTGAGCTGCTCCATGTCCTCGTCGCTCAGCTTGCCTCGAAGTGCCTCTGGCGAGAACGCTATTGTGCGGGGTGAATCCCCCACTGCTGGGCTACAATCGTTCGCACTATTGACGTCAACGCTAGGCGCATCCTCAGCCTGTACCGGCAGATTCTCCGATCGTGCCGATTCTTCGTCGTGACTACTCACCGGGGCTCCATTTCCATTGTCACTACACATTCGTGAATGAGGTTACGCATCTGCATGAGCTAGACGCCTGCAATATTAGCCGCCAAGCGACGAGCCGTGGCGCGCCGGCAAGTCCAGCACGCCACACACCCTTACTTGAGAACTCTGATCTGGAAGGGATAGTCTCCGAGCTCGTACTTCGATGCCGCAATCGCAGCCAAAATTGGACAGACGATCGACATGATTCCAGCGACGATGAAGATGACGATCGCTACTGGGACCAAAATGATCGTGAAGACACATACCCACGCGACAATCGAGGCGATTGTCATCCCGAGGTAGAAGTTGAATGACCTTGCAGCAGCTTCACGTACGTATGGGCTGCGGTCTTTATACAGCCCCCACACGACGAGCGGCCCGACAAACCCCAGCCAGCCGGCGCTCACAATCATGCCGGCGATACCAGACAAGTGCGCAATAATCGCGAAGGTACGTTCGTCGTCCGGAGCGATTTGTCCTTGGCCTGGTCGAGGTTCGCCGTAAGCCTGGTCGTATCCCTGGCCGGGGTATGCTCCATATCCCCCGTCATATCCATAGGCGTAGGTCTGGGAGCCATATGGAGCCTCATAGCCCTGGCTCGGGTCTGGCTGGGCGTAGCTGGCTCCGTAATTCGTCGATCCGTACGACGAATCAGCGGACCATCCTGGATTATTTGACCACGCCGAACCCGACGTATTGTCAGAACCATTAATACTCATAGCATTATCCTTACCGATATCAGCCGCAGCTCCAAGAACGATACTCCCCACGTGGCCATCGACACAGCGCGCGTGTCATTGCGCGGTGCTCACGCAGAGCAATGCCTGCGCTCACCGAAACAACGTCGTAGCCAAGAAATGATGCTGGCGGCAGCACCCGATTAGTGCCACCGCCAGCTCATGCGCACATCCAGCTAGACCTCTTACAGGTGAGACACAATCTCTTCAACGGACTTCTTTGCGTCGCCGAGAAGCATCTGCGTATTTTCTTTGAAGAACAGCGGATTCTGAACGCCTGCATAGCCTGCATTACCCATGGAACGTTTGAATACCACCACGTTGGCTGCATCCCACACATGGAGTACTGGCATACCTGCGATCGGCGAACCTGGCTCCTGAGCTGCCGGATTGACCGTATCATTCGCCCCGATGACGAGAACAACGTCGGTTGAAGCGAAATCGTCGTTAATCTCGTCCATCTCCATGACGATGTCGTAAGGAACCTTCGCTTCAGCGAGCAGAACATTCATGTGCCCTGGAAGGCGGCCTGCCACCGGGTGGATACCGAAGCGAACATCGACTCCCTGAGCCCGGAGCTTACTCGTCAGTTCCGCCACAGGGTATTGGGCCTGAGCAATCGCCATGCCGTATCCCGGTGTGATGATGACCGATTTTGCCCCTGCGAGGAGCTGAGCCGTGTCGGCAGCGGAGATCTCATGGTGCTCGCCGTAATCGCGGTCCTCTTGAGCCGCTGCACCGTCAGAGCCGAAACCGCCCAGAATCACCGATACAAACGATCGGTTCATCGCCTGACACATGATGTAGCTCAGATATGCACCAGACGAGCCGACGAGTGCGCCTGTAATGATGAGCAAGTCGTTCCCCAGAGTAAAGCCCGCCATCGCCGCGGCCCAACCGGAATACGAGTTCAGCATCGATACGACGACCGGCATATCACCTCCGCCAATCGCCAATACGAGGTGTGCGCCGAGAGCCAGAGCGATCAAGGTCAGCAAGATGAGGGGAATAATCCCCGCACCGACACTGCGCGTGTGTGCCATCCAGATAATGAGGGCAATGGACACGAGGATGGCCGCGAGATTCAGGTAGTTGCGCCCAGGCAAGGTTAGGGGCTTGCCTGAGATCTTGGCCGAAAGCTTGAGGTACGCCACGATGGAACCCGTAAATGTCACGGCACCGATGAAGACGGCGAGGCCAAGCTCGCCCATATGAAACGCATTCGTTGGCGAATCCGAACCGGGTTGCTCGATAAACGAGTTGTACCCAACAAGCACCGCGGCGAGACCCACAAATGAATGAAGCTGGGCGATGAGCTCGGGCATGCCCGTCATCTCAACCTTACGGGCCTTCCAGATGCCGATGCCTGCGCCCGCCGTGAGCGTGACGAGAATGAGGACGATAGTGAGCGCCGCGCCTTTTTCGTCGCGCGCGATAACCGCCCAAACTGTCGCGCAGAGGGCAAAAGCCATACCAATTGCGCCAAGAATATTTCCCCGCCGCGCAGTCTCTTGCTTCGACAAACCCGCCAAGGCGAGAATGAAAAGCAACGCCGCAAGAATATAGGCCAACGACTGGAATCGATCCGTCAGCGTCGATGTCGTCGTAAATTCCAGGAGAGTCATTTTCACCATGGCTTAGCTCCTTCTGAACATGTTGAGCATCCGGTGTGTCACCGTGAAGCCACCGAAAATATTGATTGACGCGACGACTGTCGCAATTGCAGCCATAATCCAAATCGCCACATTATCGTGAGCGATCTGTAAGAGCGCGCCCACGACGATGATTCCTGAAATTGCGTTCGTTACCGACATGAGAGGTGTGTGAAGCGCGTGGGTCACGCTCGTAATCACATAGAATCCGACAACGACAGCCAGGGCGAAAACGAAGAAATGTCCTTGCATCCCTGCTGGTGCTGTCAAAATGAGCCAGACTGCGAGCACCGCTGCAGCCACTTTACACCAGAGACGTTTCCATGCAGGTGTCGGCGTTGCCTCGGGCTCAGGAGCTGGAGGCGGAGGAGCAACCTTCGGTGCCGCAGACACCTTCACGGGCGGCGGGGGCCACATAATTTGACCCGAGAGTGCGACAGTAACTCCCCGGACGACTTCGTCGTCCATGTCGAGCACAAGGGTTCCATCTTTTCCTGGCGTCGTGAGCTTGAAGAAATTGACGATGTTCTGGCCGAATAGCTGGGATGCTTGACCAGGAAGTCGACGAGATAGGTCAAGATACCCGATGATCGTCACACCGTTGTCGGTAGTAATGACCTTCCCAGGCTCGGTCAGTTCACAGTTACCGCCGTTGGATGCCCCGAGATCGACGATGACCGAACCTGGCTTCATTGCTGCCACGGCTTCCTTCGTGATGAGGAGTGGCGCCGGACGTCCAGGGATGAGCGCAGTCGTGATGACGATGTCCGACGAAGCCGCTTGCTTGGAATAGACCTCGAGAGCAAGTTTCTCCTGATCGGCCGTCATAGCCTTCGCGTAGCCGTCACTCGATTCTTGCTTCACCGGAATTTCGACAAATTGGCCGCCCATCGATTCCACTTGTTCGGCAACTTCTGGGCGAACATCCGTCGCATGAACAATGGCGCCCATCGAGCTTGCAGTTCCGATCGCGGCAAGGCCAGCAACGCCAGCGCCGATGACATAGATTGATGCGGGCGGTACCTTGCCGGCAGCAGTCACCTGGCCTGTGAAAACTCGGCCAAAAGCATTTGCGGCTTCGATAACAGCGCGGTATCCGGCGATATTCGCCATCGACGAACGCACGTCCATCGATTGTGCGCGGGAAATTCGCGGCACTGCGTCCATCGCGAGAGCCGTGAGGCCGGCCTGTGAGAGCTTCTCAACGAGCTCCTTATTGCCACCAGGATTCAATCGCGAAATGAGCGTGGCTCCGGGCCGCATTTTAGCGATATGTTCGTCGTCTGGCCCATCCAAGCAGGTGACGATATCCGCCGCCCACACGCGCTCGTCGTTAACAATCGTCGCTCCAGCACTGTGGAAAAGCTCATCGGGATAGCTGGCCTGATCGCCAGCGCCGGCCTCGACGCAGACCTCATAACCCAATGCGATGAGCTTGCCCACGGTGTCAGGTGTCGCTGCGACGAGCGTCTCCCCCGATCGGGGTTCTTTCGGCACACCAATAAGCACCTTTACTCCTTGTGGTCGATGTGGGTGCGCTCACTGTGCGAGCAGTCACCATTTACCGAGTTTAGCGGGAGCGTGGGCTTTGGGGCCTACGAAACGCACAAATGCCTGGGCCGAAATCGCTGAAAGGTGCTCATCATGGGCCGGTAGGCAGTCTGAGCGCGAGGCCCTACGCCATCTTTCGGGCACGTCCGATCCGCACAATAGCCCGTTCGAGGGCAAACTGCGGATCACGGGAACCGCCCTTGGCATCGGCATCTGCCTGTGCAATTGCCAGGATCGCCTGAGAGAGACCTTCGCCGCTCCATGCGCGAAGTTCACGCTTGGAACGCTCGATAATCCACGGTGCTATCCCGAGTTCCCGTTCAGCTCCACGACTACGTGCCCCCACAACTAACGCCAGCTGACGCAGTTTCATTGCTATCGCACCGATGAGCGGAACGGGGTTTGAGCCAGTGGCGATCGCGTGCCGCGCAAGTGCAATAGCTTGGCCTGTGCGACCTTCGATAGCCGCATCTGCAACGGCAAATCCTGTGGCTTCACGTCGCCCGGAATAATATGACCGAACTGCGGCCTCGTCGATCGTTCCGTCGATGTCGTCACACAACTGGCCGACGGCGCTCGCAAGCTCACGCACATCATTTCCAAGAGCATCGACTAATTCCTGTATCGCGCCTTGCGTGATTTTTCGGTGGTAGCGCTTAGACAGAGATGCGACGAGATTGACTTTATCGGCCGGCTTCGTGACTTTGGCTATGCGTGCGTGTTGGAAACCTGCTTTGTCGATACCCGTGAGCAGCTTAGATCCACGGGTTCCGCCACTGTGCCGGATGACAACGACGACATCCTCGGCAGGTGCCGCAATATAGGCAAGTGCATCGGTGAGGAAAGGATCGCTCATCTTTTCAGCGTGGCGAACAAGGATGAGCCTCGGTTCACCGAACAACGACGGGCCAGCTAGCAAATCTAGGTGGCCACTCTGGTATGTTCTCGCATCGATTTTCGAGACTTCGGTTTCCGGATGGGCTTGCCGTGCAAGCTCGATGAGGCGTTCTTCGGCCCAATCGCCAATGACCTCCTCGGCATCGCTGATAAGAATGACCGGTGCCAATTCCAACGTATCCCAGTCGGGTCCTTGAGGCTGTTTCCCGGCCATCTTGTCCTTTCGGCTCGTGACGGTCGCGGCATCGTGAGACAACCGCGCCACTTTCAGTAATGCTAATCGTGCCACACGTTTGTGTGTCGAGAATCCTTGCCGAAGCGTAGGTGTCGCGTGCTCGTTGGCTCGGATGCCCGTAGGAGTTCTCCCCCACTGAGATGAGCGCAACACTTGGTTGCAGAGCTCGCGCGAAGGATTCGGATTGATCGGAACTTCCATGGTGTGGGACGACGACGATGTTGGTGGGCTCGAGAGAGTTCCGAAGCCGTCGTTGCTCGTTTTCTCCGATATCTCCTGCTACGAGCACTCCGCCTGCAGTATCCAGGTGGACAACGATAGATGCCGCGTTGGGATCGGAGAGCATTGTGTGACCCTCAATTGGCCAGAGCATAGCCAGGCCGGGAGGGACCGCCACTCGCTCCCCTGTTCGTGCATCGAGAACCTCGCCATGGGGCGATCGCTCCACGTTCTTCCACGAGATGCCCACTTGTTGCAACTGTCGGTCAACGATGCCCGCATTTTCTCGCGGTATGCGGGCTGGAGAGCGCCAGACCTCTTCTACGTCAACCTCGTCGAGTACAGCCTGTAGACCACCCACATGATCAGCATGTTCATGGCTGAGAACGAGAAGGTCAATTCTCTCCACTCCTGCATGAGCTAGGCAGGAGCTGGCCCCATCGTCAGGGCCGACATCAATCATGATGGTCTTCCCATGGAGTCTGACAAGCGAGGCGCTGCCTTGCCCCACGTCGCATTGGATAATCACCCAGTCGTGTGGAATCTCCGCCGCGGTCCGGCCCATCGCGATAATGACGATACTGATGACACCTACGATCGACATGACTCGTATATTCGCGTGCCACGCCAGGAACACCGACGCGATGAGGAGCACCGTCACCATGACCTGAGGCAGATTCGAACCGGGCCATCGCGCAACAGTGCGTGCGACCACATCGATCCACCACGTGAGAAACGACGAGAGCTGCACGCAAACATGCGCGCCGCTCTCCCATAGCGGCGAGAGAACCGCGCCACACAGCCCGAGGAAAGTCAACGGGGCAATGACGGGGGCGACGGCCGCGTTAGCAAAAACTGACCACGCGGAGCTTGCCTGTGTGATAGCCATAAGGACGGGTGAACATGCCACCTGTGCGGTCAGAGGTATCGCAATAAGATCGGCGGCGATCGGTGGTAGTACGCGGGAAAGTCGATCTGCCAAAGGCCGTCCTCCCAGAACAATTCCCGCTGTCGCGGCCACCGATAAGTGGAAACCGAGCGACGACACCACCCAGGGGTCGACAACGGCTACGCCGACGATGGCTAGCGACAAACTAGTCATAGCGTTGCTTGGCCTTCTGAGCGCGACCCCAAGGAGAACGACTATGTTCATAC
This sequence comes from Arcanobacterium haemolyticum, assembly GCA_021532125.1. Lineage (GTDB taxonomy): Bacteria > Actinomycetota > Actinomycetes > Actinomycetales > Actinomycetaceae > Changpingibacter > Changpingibacter haemolyticus_A. The sequence goes on along the minus strand of JADYUX010000002.1, from coordinate 238,926 downwards.
CGAGAGCCCGAATGACTGACGGTTCCGGGCCAACCAGAGCGACGAGTCCGCCAGCAATAGTTCCCGCAGCTATTGCGGTAGTACGACTGTGCCGGCGCCCAATAAGGACGATACAGACCCCAGTGATCAGTGAGAGATGGCCCCCAGAGACTGCCATGAGGTGCGTAAGAGACACCGTTTTCATGGCGCTCTCCAACCCCTCAGGTACCTCCGAATCGTCGCCAAGTACCACGCCAGGTAAGAGACCCCGAGCATGGTCCGGCACATCGTCAACTTGGTCGGCAAATGAACGTTCTATCTGGTAAATGATCTGTCCGGACAGCGAACCACGGCCCGAAACTGTCATCCTCCTCGGCCTTAGTTTCGGGGCAATCTGACCTGGAGATGCAGGGCCGAGGTATCCCTCAACGTGTACCGCTTGCCCCATCTTTACCTCACAAGGCACACCGACGACGTTAAGGCGTGTCAATGAGGACCACGGCAGAGGTCTGCGCGCAGTCAGGTGACTCACCCGTACGTCGACCCGACATTGCTGAGCGTTGCTTCCTGACATCCGTGATGCTTTGCCCTCAATCACCCCGTCTAGCTCAACATGAGCACGCGACCGAGCTGCCTCGACGAGTTCGACAGGTACAGCTAGTGAGATACGTAAAGCAGCGAGCCCCGCTATACCGGAGAAGGTTGCCACGACGAGCAGAACCATGACGAGCGCACCAGGCCTCCGGAGCCAAGCTAGACCTGCCAGAAGTGCGATGCTCGCACCCACCATGATTGTGACATGCCCTGGCTTGAGCGCCACCGACGTTCCGAGACACGCTCCACCGAGGCTCGCACATGCTAGGGGTACGAGGCGCATATCGTGTGCGTGCTTCTTAGACATCGACCTTGTCTTTAAGCTTGTCGAAGGTTGCCGAGCCGATTCCTGAGACGCTGAGGAGATCTTCTACTGCTGCAAATTTCCCATGCTCATTGCGCCAGTCAAGGATGCTCTGTGCGAGCGAGGGGCCGATACCTGGGAGGGTTTCGAGCTGAGCAGCATCAGCCGAATTCAAATGCACCTTAGCGGCAGTCGTGCTCGTGGCACCTCCCGCTCCACCAGACGCGGGCAAGGATTCACCTACTCCTGGAATGTGGACGTGCACGCCATCGTCGAGTGCCGAAGCGAGGTTGATAGCGGCGAGATCAGCTTCGTCAGTGAGCCCACCGGCGTGCGTAACGGCGTCTCCAACACGAGATAAGGCGGGCACATGATACAGTCCTGGCCGCTGAACTTCACCAGAGACGTACACGACGATGTCGCTTGCCGTTTCTTCGGAGCTTTCAGGTGTGTATGCCTCGGTGACGGATGAGCTTGGTAGCGAATCCGACACTGCCCGAGTGGATACATCGCGGCTATCGACGACAATCCAAATCCACGTCGCGCTGAGCGCTAGGCCGAGTATGAGTGACAGAATCCGCAGAGGATCCCCGGTGAGAAGCCACCGCCATCGAGCATGGCGTGTGCCGAATGCAGCGACGTCCTCGCCGGTCCCTGTCGCGAGGAGAAATGGCGGCGCACCTCGCTTCTTGCCTGAGTCATGCGGACGATCTCGACATGGTGCCTCAGCACTCTCAAACATCCGCATGGCGCCGGTATCATCGCGACATTCGGCGCTGTGCGTTTCGCGAGCTCGTCGCCTTCTCGACTCAGATCGAGATGCTCCGCGGCGCTCGTCGTTTGACCGCTCCGACTCTTGCTCCGAATGAGGAAAATCGGTGCCAGCATCCTGAGAAGCTTTCTCAGGGAGCCGGCGGCGCCACGGCGCACGTTCGCCAGCACGAGGGTGGGAGGAACCATGACCATATCCGCCCTGTGAACTGGCTGCTGGATCTGCCGTGCTCGTGGGAGAAATCAGCGACGAACGTCGAGGTGGAGGATGCTGCATAACGCAACTATGAGCGATATATGGCTCTCGTCGCTGCCCTCTACCGCGACCTGTGGAAAACTAAAGGGTCCTATCCCCCTGTGGAGAACAACTCGTCTTCCTACTTCGCGCCACGATAGCTCAGCGTGGCAGTAAGCGACCGCGTCTGTCCTGGCTCGAGAGGAAGACGCGCAGCGACATCCGCACGATTGAACGCATTGTCCAAAGCTGAACGCGGAGACACAGCGATAGCCTCACGCGGATTGCGCGCGTTTTCGTCGCCCGTATAGACACGAACAACGGGCGCCTCGCTCGGTTCCTGGGTAAGGAGAACCTGTGTGCCACGCGCGGGATTCGTCAACGACGTAACGACAACCCCATCCTCGTTGGGTACGAGGTTGGTAAAAGACTCCTCGATCCGAAGCGCACCGAGATAATCAACACGAACCGGCGAAGCGACACCCGCGAAAGCGGCATCTCCCGTCAGCGGCACCGCGTTGCCGCCGTAAAGCACTTTCGTCCGGGCCGGGATCTGGAGCGACAAATTAGAAATTCCCTCAAGTTCAGGAAGCTTGACATACGGCTGCCAACTCAAGCTCACAGGCGCAGGCTTATCTGACGTATTCGTCGCATCGATCGTGATAGAAAGGTGCTCGAAACCTTGCGCGCCGCCCTCTAGCGAGAAAATCACCGAGATATCGAGATCCCACGGGTAGCTTTCGCAAGCGGCGATCCGCGTGGTCAAACACAAGGCATCACCCGCGTAAACGCGTTCAAATTCAGATGAAGCTACAAGACCCATCGTCGACGCATCAACAGGAACCTTCACACCGCCAAACTGGTACGAATCGCCAGAGATATGCCCGGCCCATGGTGCCATGATCGCCGAACGACCGCCCGCATGAGCACGTAACTCGGCAGCACTGGTATAGCCCTCAATGACCTCAGCTCCAGGAGCAGGCTGCCACGAAATGAGCGTGGCACCATGCTCGGCGACGAGGGCCGAGGGACCATCAGGAACACTCAGGCGCCAGGCCTTGAGACCATCGAAGTCCTCCTCAGTAATTGAGGTGACAAAAGCGACCATGTGTTCCTTCCTTTACCTACATTTCTCGCGCCAACCATGGCACGCGACGAACCAAGCATCATCGACTCTGAGTATCTCGCAGCCGATGAACGCCCCAGCAATACGCATCGTCGTCTCTTGGATATTACTGAAGATCTCAAGGGCAGGTGAGGCAATCTCACCACCTCACCCACCCAGAGATCACGGAACAATATTGACGAGGCCAGGCGCACGAACGATAACTTTACGCGGCTCACCCTCAAGGAACTTCTGGACACGATCCGAAGCCAGTGCGCGAGCTGTAAGATCCTCATCGGAAATATCGGCAGGGACCTCAAGGCGATCACGAACCTTGCCCTTAACCTGCACCACGCACGTCACAGTGTCATCAACGAGCAAGGCTTCATCGCTCACAACAGGGAATGGTTCGCGTGCCAACGACTGCGGATGCCCAAGCCTTGACCACAACTCCTCAGCAATGTGCGGTGCCACCGGTGCGACCATAAGGATGAGATCTTCAACCGCCTTGCGCGGAACCTTCGGAAGGCTCGTGAGATGGTTGTTGAGAATAATCATTTTGGCGATTGCCGTATTGACGCGCATAGCGTCGTACTCAGCTGTCACATCCGCGACCGTACGCGCGAGAAGTTTCGCCGTTTCAGTGTCAAGATCGCCGTCGACGACTGTGACCTCACCAGTCGACTCGTCAATGACATTACGCCACAGCCGCTGCAGGAATCGCTGCGATCCCACAACAGCGCGCGTCTCCCACGGACGGGACACGTCGAGCGGCCCCATCGACATCTCATAAAGTCGGAATGTGTCCGCACCGTACTCGGCACACATATCGTCAGGAGTGACGATATTCTTCAAGGACTTGCCCATCTTGCCGTACTCACGGTTGACCGGTTCACCATTCCATGTGAACGTCGGTTCACCCGATTCATCAGTGCCACTTTCAACAACCTCGTCGGCAGGGACGTACTGCCCACGCGCATCCGTGTAAGCGTAAGCCTGCACATATCCCTGATTGAAGAGCTTGTGGAAAGGTTCGAATGAGGAGACGTAGCCAAGATCGAAAAGAACCTTGTGCCAGAACCGCGCGTAGAGCAAGTGCAGCACAGCGTGCTCAACACCGCCGACATAGAGATCTGTACCTCCCGACACGTTGCCGTTTTCCGGGCGCGGACCCATCCAATAGGCCTCGTTCTCGGGAGCACAAAATGCGTCAGGATTCGTTGGATCAGCGTAGCGCAATTCGTACCAGCACGAGCCTGCCCACTGCGGCATCGTGTTGGTATCACGGTGGTACGTCTTGAGCCCATCGCCAAGATCGAGCTCGACATCAACCCATTCTTGTGCCCGCGAGAGCGGTGGCTCGGGCATCGAGTCAGCATCATCCGGATCGTAGGACTTCGGCGAGTAATCGTTAATTTCCGGAAGCTCGACAGGCAACGCTGATTCAGGCAAAGCGTGGACGTTGCCTTCGTCGTCCCAAACGATCGGGAATGGTTCACCCCAATAACGTTGGCGAGAGAAGAGCCAGTCACGCAAACGGTGCGTCACCGTAAATGTGCCCTTACCAATCTCCTCGAGCCAGGCCGTCATCTTTGCCTTAGCTTCGTCCTTCCCCAGGCCGTTGAGTGAAATTGCGTCGTTTTGCGAATCGACAGCAACGCCATCATCCGTGTACGCAGCCTCGTCAAGGTTGGGAGCATAAGGGTCCTCAGCAGGACCAATTGTCCGGATGATATCGAGCTCGTACTTCTTAGCGAAAGCCCAGTCGCGATCGTCGTGGGCGGGAACAGCCATGATTGCACCAGTGCCATAGCCCATAAGTACGTAATCGGCGACGAAGATCGGTACCTCGCGCCCGTTCACAGGGTTGATACCGAAGAAGCCGGAGAACACACCCGTCTTAACGCGTCCTTCATCTGCGCGTTCGACTTCAGACTTGTGTGCTGCTTCGCTACGGTAACGAGCCACAGCCTCCCGAGGAGTAGCAGCTCCCCCGGTCCAGGCATCCTTCGTACCCTCTGGCCAGATGGCTGGAACCGTCAGATTAGATTCATCGTCGCTACCACCGGGAACCGTTCCGCCGAGGATCGGATGCTCAGGAGCGACGACCATAAATGTCGCACCAAAGAGAGTGTCGGGCCGGGTCGTATAGACCTCGAGCTGGGCGTTTTCGTCGCCGTCCTTCGGAGCCTCCGGTACATCAAAAAGAACTGATGCACCCTCAGAACGTCCAATCCAGTTGCGCTGCATAAGGCGCACTTTCTCGGGCCAATCAATCGTGTCAAGATCCTCAGACAGGCGGTCAGCGTACGCCGTAATCCTCATCATCCACTGACGGAGATTCCGTTTAAATACGGGGTAGTTTCCTCGCTCCGAACGGCCTTCCGATGTTACTTCCTCATTAGCCAACACGGTGCCAAGGCCCGGGCACCAATTGACAGGAGCCTCCGAGACGTAGGCAAGACGGAAGGAATCGACGACCTCGGCTCGTTCTTTTGCCGACAGGCTCGACCATTCCCTGCCACCCGGAACAGCTACCTCACCTGATTCGAGCTTCGACCGAAGCTCCGAAATCGGCCGAGCGGCACCTTTGCCACGGCCGTCCCGCCGGATCGCTTCTGGATCGAACCACGAATTAAACACCTGCAGGAAAATCCACTGCGTCCACTTCACATACTCGACATCGGTTGTCGAGAAGGAACGACGACTATCGTGGGAAAGACCAATGATACGAAGCTGATGACGCATGTTCGCGACATTCTGCTCCGTTGTAATGCGCGGGTGCTGACCAGTCTGAACTGCGTATTGTTCGGCAGGTAGACCAAAGGCGTCGTAGCCCATCGTATAAAGGACATTCTTGCCCTTCATACGCTGGTAGCGAGCAACCGTATCTGTTGCAATGTAGCCAAGAGGATGCCCCACATGCAGGCCCTTGCCAGACGGGTAGGGGAACATGTCCAGAATGTAGAACTTTTCCGCACTGACCTCACCCGCCAAATCGCCAACAGGGTTCGGAGCATGGAATGTGCCCTCATCCTCCCAGCGTTGCTGCCAGCTTGCCTCAATGCTGTTGGCCAGCTCAGCCGTATAGCGGAACTGAGTTGGTTCGGCCGCCTGCGTGCTCATTGCTCTCCTTTGACATTCTGTTGATCTGATTCCAAGGGTATCGCAGTGCTTCATCTAGCCCCGATTCTGCCCATTGTTGGGCGCCTCACGGTTTGTACAAACGAAACCAGGGGCGACGAGAGAATGCTCGCGCCAAGCCTTGTCGCCCTAGAATGAGCGCATGAGTGTCTTTTCCAAAATCATTAGTGGCGAGTTCTCAGGCCGCTTCGCATACGCAGACGAGCGATGTGCCGTATTCGCGACGATCGAGCCCCACGCACATGGCCACCTCCTCGTCGTTCCGCGACAGGAAGTAGACAAGATTACCGATCTACCCGAGGAACTCGTCGGGCACCTCATGCGGGTTGCCCATAGGATTGGCCGTGCCCAAGAGCGAGCATTTCCTGGCCGTAGGGCCATGTACGTCGTCGCCGGACTAGGTGTTCCTCACACACATATTCACGTCATTCCTGCCCAAAGCGAATCCGACCTCAATTTTGCGAACGCTATGCATGACCTCCCAGGTGACGTCCTCGATAGCGACGTCAAGGCCGTACGCTCCGCGCTCGTCGATCTTGGATTTGGGGAGTTCGTGCCTAAGAACCTCCACAAGCTCGCGTGACAACATCCAACTAAGCGGCCAACTCGGTGCGACTCGAGCAGCTCGCACCGGCGGTCTATACGAGACAAGCGGTCTATACAAGATAAACGTGGGGCCCCGATTCACCGGAGCCCCACGAGTGTCTTAGAAAACGAACTGCCACATATCCCAGAACCACACGACAGCCGCCACGATAATCACCGCGTATATCCCCATCACGATGTACCAACGGCCATGGACAAGGAACCGCCGCAAACCATCAGGCGAAGGGATGTGACCTGCCTGAACTGAGCGCGCTAGAACATTGACAATCAATGGGATTGTGACGAACCATGTCAGCAAGCAATAGGGGCATAGCGCGCGTTCTTCAACGAACGACGTGTACTGGAACCACACAAGCCACGCCGCAGCAAGCACCATTGCGGCATCAAGTGCACGCCACAACCAGACTCCGAAACGACCACCAGTCACGAGGACCAGCCCCAAGGCCGTGACCCCCGCAAAAAATGCCAACCCGAACAGTGCGTTCGTCACCCCGAAAAACAACGTATTGAAATCTGAGGTGAGGAACTTACCGCATCCGATCAAGGGGTTGAGGTCACATGACAGCTCAGCCGTTGGATTCGTGAGAATCTGCTTCTCCGCCAAAATAAGCTCGAGAGACGCAAACATTCCGACGATCCCTGAGAAGATCATAAGGATCGCGAGTTCGCGCGGCGCTCCGCCCTCACGCTGTGCCTCAGTTGGGCGGGCTTCCCGACGATCTTCCACGCTTGCGAGGTAGGAGGAAAGATCTTCGTCGCTCATCCCATCGATACTCATACCTTGGTGAGTCATCATCACTACTTCACTTCCGCACGACGGCAGTAGTCCTCAATGAAGTCTGCAGTATCTTCCCAGCCGGTAACAGGATGAGTGTCAATTCCCAGGCGCAAGACAGGGTAATCGTTTCCGCCCTCATCGAGGCGATCACCTACGAACAACATGTCCACAATGGAGTAGCCAGTCTGCTTGGCTAACTCCTCAATTCCGTATGCCTTATCAATACCCTTACGTGTGATATCAACAGACGTCGATCCCCCGGAGCGAACCTCGAGTTCAGGCAAACGTCCCGCCACGGCCTCACGGAGAAGCTCTTTCTTTGACCCATCAGGGTCCCACGCTTTCTTTGCCTCAAGCGGAGCCTCCTGTCCAAGGGCAGAGAACGTCACCTGCGAACCGCGATCCTCAAGAATCGGGCCCCACGTCTTCTCCTCCCACAGACCGAGCCGACGAGCTTCCTCCTCCACGGCTGCCATCGCTCCGCGACGCTCGTCCTCGGTGAGGTTACGGGCATACACGTCGCTCCACCGGCCATCTCGGAAAAGGAGGTATCGCGTTCCACATGTCGGCATAAGGTGAAGGCGCCCAAGCTGATCGTCGCTCGCTTCCAAGCCCGCCAACAGTTGAGACTCGAACTGGCCGAACTGTCCACCCGAAATTACACAGACCTCACTTACCGAAAGCAAAGAACGCAAGGCTTTCGCCATTCGTGCTGGCAAAGGCGACTTAGATGGGGCGAGCGTATCGTCCAAATCAAAGGCAACAAGTTTGTACGTGGACGCCATATTGTTCCGAGCTCCTGATCTCACCGGCAATAGATTTTCTCCGGCTCAACACTACCGAAATATCGACGCAACGTTGATGGCACAGCCCACTGCCGAGCACTGTACCATGTGACATACGCGTCATCGTTGCGGTGCCCCACCAATGTGTTGCGCCTGGCGTGCGCGGGCTTCAATGCGCGGATAGAAGCGGTTTCCTTGCTTTTATCCCCAGCGATTAGCGGTTGCTATCAAGCTTAAGCGTTAGAATACGGCGGTTGGCATCCCGTTAGAAAATGTCAAAGGAGATAGAACGTGGCAACACCTCATATCACTGCCAAGCCGGGAGATTTCGCTCCGGCAGTCCTCATGCCAGGAGATCCCAAACGAGCAGAGCGCATCGCTGAGCTCCTTATGCCCGACGCGGTGAAAGTCTCCGACGTACGTGGCATCGGCGGCTACACCGGCACACACAACGGCAGGCCCCTCTCAGTTATGGCCTCTGGAATGGGTCAGCCCTCACTTTCCATCTACGCAACCGAGCTGTTCTCCTTCTATGGCGTTGAACGCATTATTCGCGTTGGAACATGCGGAGGTCTATCGTCAAACGTCCAGGCTGGTGACGTCGTTGTAGCAATCGGTGCACACACAGATTCTGCGATCAACAGCACGCTCTGCCCCGGTATCGCATTCTCGGCAACCGCCTCATGGAGCTTGCTCTCCGCTGCCGTCGCTGCCGCAGGCAACGACCCCACAGTCAAGGTTGGACCCGTCGTATCTCGGGACAAGTTCTATGGCAATCCCATCGAGCAATCCGAACGCCTCGCCGCCCTTGGGACTCTCGGCGTCGAGATGGAGGCTGCCGCTCTCTACGGCATAGCGGCCGATCTCGGTAAGGAAGCTCTCGCCGTTCTCACTGTCTCCGACCACCTTTTCGATTCAAGCCAGGATATGTCGGCAGAGGAACGTGAAACGAAGTTCCATAAGGCTCTAGAACTCGCTGTAGCAGCTGCGCTTAGCTAGTTCCCACATCGAAGCGAGATATGTGGCGAACGGGCAAACCCACACCGATGCTCGTCCGCCACATGTCTGTGCCTCATGACTGAAGCGTTACGATGGAACCAACGGTCGGAGAATCGCGCGCTGCGTATCGTTTCTGTCGCGCGGCGATCAATTCTCTGCTCACCTGTGACGAACTTCAGCAAGGAGTGCACGTGGCCCTCTCGACATCTAATGAGGACTATCTTCGCGCAATCTGGAAGCTCGGCGAATGGCAAGACCATCCCGTGACTTCCGGCGAGCTTGCGCGCACACTTGGCCTCTCACCTTCGACTGTCTCTGAAGGTGTCTCTAAGCTCGTGACTCGCGGCTTGGTTCGGCATGCTCCCTACGGGGCGATTACTCTCACGGACGAGGGCCGTGTTCAGGCTTCGCGGATGGTCCGTATCCATCGACTTCTCGAAACCGGTTTGGTCAAGATTTTCGGTTATACCTGGGACGAGGTACATGAGGAAGCCGAGCATCTTGAACATGCAGTATCTGACCTGTTTATAGAACGCCTCGATGCCGTTCTCGGCCATCCAACCCGCGATCCGCACGGCGATGTGATTCCGCCAGCCGATTCCCCCCTCGCGGAATCACCCGATGAATTGGCAGTCCTAGCGAACCTTGATGCCGGTACAGCGGTACGTATCGAAAGAGTTTCGGATAAAGACTCTGAGGTGCTTATCTACCTCAAAGATCTCGGCCTAGTGCCAGGTACAGATCTCGTGATCACTGAGGTACAACGGGGCATCGGCCTCATGAAGATCCGCATCGAATCTACCGATGCCCACGTCGCTCTAGCAGCTGCCCGGCGCGTCTTAGTCTCGGTACGCCTATAAACGAATGATCAGGCCGCTGACAGCAATGACCACCACCTATCACAGTTGAATCTCCATGCTCGGTATCTTGGCGTAGGCTACGCGATCACCATTCCGTCGATCCGAGTTCCTCCTCGAGGGCCGCAGGTTCATCAAGAACAACGGCGTGGACATCCCGCAAGAACACAACGTTGCACTCCATGTCATTCCTCCACATCGCAATTTTGTTCGATAGGCTCATTTAAACGGCGGTGGGCGACAGATTGGGGACGGTGGTGCAGGTCACACAACATCTCATTCCTTGAGATATCCTCACGGCACCTCATCTTCTCGTGCCGATTCGCTCTACGGCTCATTGGACGCCATAGAGCGCCAAATGAGCTGCATAAGACACCCGTTGGCGCCAACCCACGCCCCCACCCCACATGACTGACAGGAAATCGGGTGCCATCTCACACTCCGGTCAACTTGGAATACCTACCCGATTCGTGGTTTGCTAGGGCTGTTCATCTAGAGCAGCAGAGAGACGTGGCTCGTCGAAGCTGCAGCAACCAGGTTCCCGGGTGCTACCGCCACGATCGATGGAGGAGAGACATGATCGAGCTCAAGAATGTGCGGAAGGTTTATCCGCGCCGCGGCGAGGACGACGTCATCGCTCTCGATAACATCTCCCTCACGGTGCCTTCCGGTGAAATTCACGGAATTGTCGGCGAATCAGGTGCTGGAAAATCAACACTCATCCGGTGCCTCACGGCACTTGAACGTCCAACCTCGGGGCAGATTCTCGTCGATGGACGCGATCTATCGAGCCTCTCAGCCAAAGAGTTGCGTAACGCTCGTCGTTCCATCGGAATGGTTTTCCAGGGCGCTAATCTCTTAGATTCGCGCACCGCTGCAGGAAACATTGCGTATCCGCTTCGTTTATCAGGACTTGCCCGCGACGAGGTTCGCGCACGTGTCACCGAGATGCTCGGCCTCGTCGGTCTTTCTGATCGCGCCAGCTCATTTCCGTCCCAACTTTCGGGCGGCCAGCGCCAGCGAGTCGGGATCGCCAGAGCAATGGCTGACTCGCCTTCTGTGTTGTTGTGCGACGAGCCAACGTCTGCCCTGGATACGGAAACGACGGACCAGATTCTCGAACTTCTCCAGTCAGTACGAGATACCTACGGCGTTACGGTCCTCATCATTACGCATGAGATGGGAGTCGTGCGCCGGATCTGTGATTCGGTGACGCTCCTTGATCACGGTCGTATCGTGTCGAGCGATACGGTCGGCAACGTTGTCTCCGATGTTGCAAGTCCGCTCGCGCATCAAATCGTCCCGCCACCGTCTCTCGATCCTCGCGACGTCAAAGGCAAAGCAATTATCGATATTGCCTTCACATCTCGCCCAGGTGAACCTACAGGTTCACGGGTTATGGCGCTCGCCGCAAGCCTTGGCGCCGACATCGGTGCTGGAACTTTCGAAACGCTCGGCGACGTGCAAGTTGCTCGCCTTGCCCTCACACTTGATCCAGCCACAGTTCCTGACGCTCTTGCACAGCTTGCGAACGCGGGCGTCGCTTCGGAGGTGCGCAACGCATGACACTCCTCGCTGATGGCACCTGGTTCTCAAATCCCGTTATCCAAGAGTCGCTCTTACCCGCCCTGGGCGAGACGCTTCTCATGGTTGCCTGGTCGAGCCTGATTTCGACGATTGTCGGCCTCCTCGTCGGCATTATCGTCACTGCGACGAAGCCAGGCGGTTTGTTCCCGAACCGTGTTCTCAATTCGGTGCTCGGTTTCATCGTCAACGTTGGGCGAGCAGCCCCCTTCATCATCCTCATGTTCGTCCTCATCCCCACAACCCGTGCGATTGTTGGAACAGCAACAGGATGGATCGGAGCTACAGTTCCCCTGACGGTCTCAGCGATTCCCTATTTCGCTCGTTTGGTCGAATCGAATCTTTCCGGCGTTGAGCAAGGAAAGATCGAAGCGGCGCAGATGATGGGCGCGTCGCGTAGCCGTATCCTCGGTGGTGTCATGGTCCGCGAAGCGATGCCAACGATCATCCAGTCGATCACGATCCTCGTCATTACGCTCATCGGCTACTCGGCGATGGCTGGCGCAGTCGGTGCTGGCGGTCTTGGCGCTCTTGCCATCAGCTATGGCTATAACCGCTGGGCACCAGACGTTCTCATCATCGTCCTTGTCGTCATTGTCGCTATCGTCATGCTCGTCCAAATGATCGGCGACATGCTTAGCCGGTTGGTAGATCACCGCTAAGGCTCTATCAGCCGGGATGAAGCTCCATGCAGCTCTATGCCTTAGGCACACCCTTTTCACGCACGACACTAAGGAAAATGATTATTATGAAGCGCTTCCGCGCACTTGCAGCACTTGCAACCGCATCCGTCCTCGCTCTCTCCGCATGTGGTTCCTCCGATTCCTCATCGGATTCGTCCGCCGCAGCCGACGGCCTCACGACGATCGTCGTTGGCGCATCCCCCGTTCCTCACGCGGATATCCTCAAATACGTCCAGGAGAATCTTGCGAAGGATGCCGGCCTCAACGTTGAAATCAAGGAATACCAAGACTACGTGCAGCCAAACGTCGCCCTTCAGGCCAAGGAAATCGACGCAAACTACTTCCAGCACGTTCCGTATTTCGACGAAGAAGTAGCTTCGAAGAGCTACACCTTCGATCACGGCACAGGTATTCACATCGAGCCATACGGCATCTACTCGAACAAGATCAAGGATCTTTCGGAGCTGGCAGACGGTGCGACGGTGGCAATCACAAACGATCCGTCGAACCAGGCACGCGCACTCGCACTGCTTGAAGCTAACGGCCTGATTAAGCTCGCTGATAAGGAATCTCCGTCGATCTACGACATCACCGAGAACACAAAGAACCTCACCTTCAAGGAAGCCGACGCTCCTTCGGTACCGAAGCTGCTCCCCGACGTTGATATCGCGATTATCAACGGAAATTACGCACTCGACAATAACCTCACGCCTTCCAAAGATGCCCTCTACCTTGAGTCGGGCGTAGATAACCCCTACGCCAACGTCCTCGCATGGAACACCAAGGAAGACTCAGCCAAGCTTGACGCTGTCAAGAAGCTTGAGGAACTTCTCCACTCCGAGGATGTCGCCAACTACATCAAGGAAACGTGGACGGACGGCGCAGTCGTCCCTGCATTCTGATGACATCTGGGTGGGCGGTGTCACAGCCGCCCACCCAGCAACCACGCCACACCGCGCGTTCACCAACATCGTCGTTCACTCACCACGATTAAACAATCCCTATCTTGCTGGGCTCAACGCAATAAAAGTAGCCTTCTATATCCGAGCGCGTACGCTCGACAACCCACGAGAGACAACCACGGCAGGTACATCTGCCTCACTACCACCACGCATCCATAGCAACAATCCCATGTATCAGGAGGAAACGCCCATGCTGATCAGCGCTGATCCCCACGCCCGTTTCATCTCTCCAGGGGAAACCCGAATGCGCCAGATGATTGCCGACATGCGCAACAAGGAGGGCGCACCGCTCATCCTGGCGGTGCGCGATGAAAGCTAACCCCACGTCACAGAATCGGTGCCTACGCACTCTTTCCTTCGAGGTTATGCCACCTCGCTCGCCTACTGCGGCGCCGGCATTTTGGAATACGGTCAGGAGACTCCTTGATGCCGACCCAGATTTCCTCTCGGTCACGTACGGAGCTGGCGGTAAAGACAAGTCCACAGCGCGCCACGTCGTCCGTGAACTCGTCCGTGATACGCCCATTCAGCCGATCGCACATCTCACGTGCGTAGGCGAAGACCGTAGCAAGGTTGCGCATGTGATCGATGATTACCTCAATGCAGGTGTCCGCACGTTCCTCGCCTTGCGCGGCGACCCACCCGCTGACCAACCGGAGTGGTCCCCTGGGCGCGACGACGTGGCATCTGCGACGGAACTGGTCACACTTATCCGCGGCATCGAGGAACAACGCAAGGAGCGCCAACCCGGCGCAGCCTTACGGGCAGCGTTTAAGCCCTTATCGATAGCAGTGGCAGCTTTCCCATCTGGAAATCCCGCCGCCGGCACGAGCCCTCAACAGGAAATTGAGCGCCTCCTCGTCAAGCAAGCGGCTGGGGCGAGCTTCGCTATCACTCAGCTCTTTTACGAGCCAGACGTGTATATCGAGTTCGTCGAGAACGCACGGCGATACGGAGTCACAATCCCCATCATGGCTGGGGTCTTGCCTCCCACCGAACCGACCCGTCTCCACCGAGTCGCTGACCTCACGGGTGTGTCCGCACCCCGGCATATCCTCGATGATCTTGCGCGAGCGTCATCAGAGGAAGATGCCTACAGCCGAGGGATCGCGCACGGCAGACAGATCGTCCGTCGTGTCCTCGACGCGGGCGCGCCCGGCGTCCACGTCTACACCTTCAACAAGTCAGGCCCTGCTCTCGATATCCTGAGGGACTTTTCCGAGCTTCAGGCCTCGTCGTAATCACCTGCCGCTCCACCGTCCTCGGGCAGACCTACTCGCGCTCGTCGAGGTACGTGCTCGGACTCTGTTCATCGTGCTGAGTACCTTACGCACGTCCCACGCGCGTACGACGCAAGGCCGGGCAGGTGCCTGAGCACGAGTCTCATCCCAATCCGCATCAGTGGCAACGTCCATTGTCGCCAACCTTTTCACCCACCAGACAAGAAATGAGAAAACAATGACATCATTCCCGTCCGCCACGATCCTCGGCTATCCACGAATTGGCCGAAATCGCGAACTGAAACGAGCACTTGAATCCCACTGGGCAGGCCGCACAACGAGGCGCGAGCTTGACGAGGCGAGCGAGCAGCTTCGTCGGGCAACGTTTGCCCGGCTGACCGAATTGGGACTTGGAGCAACTGACTCGTCGATACCCGACGCATCGACGCTCTACGATCACGTCCTCGACGTCACAGTCCTTCTCGGAGCAATTCCGCCACGATTCCCAAAGAACGACTATTTTGCTCTCGCCCGTGGCACATCGGATACGCCGCCTCTGGAAATGACGAAGTGGTTTGACACCAATTACCACTACCTTGTTCCCGAGATTGGCCCGGATACCCCAATTTCTTACGCATGCCGATCCGTCGTCGACAAGTGGTTGAAGGCTCGAGAATGGGGTTATGTCACGCGGCCAGTACTCGTCGGCCCGGTCACGTACCTCGCACTCTCGAAGGGTAGCGTCAACTCGCCCGAAGGCTGGTCGCCCCTTGAACGCCTCGACGACGTTCTCAACGCGTACGTTGAGCTTCTCAAAGATGCGGCAAGCGCCGGAATCTCATGGATTCAATTTGATGAACCGGCACTCGTCACGGATAACCTCGCTGTGAGCCGCGAAAGCCTTGCAACGTATGCACGTGAGGCGTGGGCTCAACTCTCGGAGCTCAAAGATCGCCCGGCTCTCTTTGTCACACTTCCTTACGGGGATGGGAGCGCGGGAATCTCGGCGCTTGCCTCGACCTCAATTGAGGCGCTTCATCTCGACCTTGGCCGTGGTGATCTTCCCGCGACGCCCATCCCAGGGCTCGAATCTACGATCCTCACCCTCGGCATCGTCGATGGCCGGAATGTGTGGCGAAGCGATCTCGCGCAGGCAATACACACAGTTGATGAGGCACGTGTATTAGGGGCACGAGAACTTAGTGTTGCGACGACGAATTCTCTCCAGCATGTCCCTCACGATACGGCGCTAGAAACATGGGATGACCCCGAGCTCGATTCACTTCTCCATTCGTGGCTCGCTTTCGCTGACCAAAAGGTGAACGAGGTCGTCACGCTGGGTCAAGGACTCCTTCATGGGTGGGAGACTATTGCCGACGACGTTCGCCATGTCAGCGAGATTCTTCGCTCACGTCAGAGTTCGCCCGGCGTTGTGCGCGACGACGTCCGTTCCCGCGTTGCAGGACTCCGTGACGGCGACCGTCTGAGGATCTCCTCCGCCGAGCGAAAAGCTCTCCAGGATCAGAAACTAGACTTACCGTTGCTGCCCACCACAACCATTGGCTCC
The DNA here is from genome assembly GCA_021532125.1 of Arcanobacterium haemolyticum. GTDB lineage: Bacteria > Actinomycetota > Actinomycetes > Actinomycetales > Actinomycetaceae > Changpingibacter > Changpingibacter haemolyticus_A. Next base: position 222,753 of record JADYUX010000002.1, on the reverse strand, counting down.
TTCCCCCAAACTCCAGACATTCGCCAGGTTCGCGCGCAATTCTCACGTGAAGCGCTCTCAAAAGCGGATTACACCGCGAGAATTAAAGAGGAAATTACTCGCGTGATTCGTCTTCAAGAGGATCTTGGCATTGATGTCCTCGTCCACGGCGAGGCGGAGCGCAACGACATGGTGCAGTATTTCGCTGAGGCCTTTGACGGTTTCGCTGCTACACGCCACGGGTGGGTACAGTCATACGGCTCTCGGTGCACCCGGCCATCAATCCAGTGGGGCGACGTGAGCCGCCCCGAAGCAGTGACCGTCGAATGGACGAGATTTGCTCAGTCGTTAACGACGAAGCACGTCAAGGGGATGCTCACTGGCCCCGTGACTATTCTCGCTTGGTCGTTCCCCCGCAATGACCTCCCGCTTTCAGCCTCGGCCGATCAAATTGCGCTAGCGTTGCGTGATGAGGTTTCCGACCTTGAAGCCGCCGGAACTCAGATCATCCAAGTGGATGAACCAGCCCTGCGGGAGTTACTTCCTCTCGATGCAGATCGGCACGACGAGTACGTCGCCTGGTCTGTTGGGTCATTCCGATTAGCAACATCGGGCGTACGCCCCGAAACACAGATCCATACGCATTTGTGTTACTCCGAGTTCGGCCAGATTCTCGACGCGATTGAGGCCCTCGATGCCGACGTCACCTCGATTGAGGCCGCACGTTCGCGTATGGAACTTCTTCCTGAACTCTCGGAGCACGGCTTTGAGCGCGGAGTTGGGCCAGGTGTGTGGGATATCCACTCTCCACGAGTTCCCACCACTGGCGAGCTGACAGATCTTATCGTCGCTGCTGTTCGTACGATCCCCGCAGACAGGCTGTGGATTAACCCCGATTGCGGGCTCAAGACCCGCGCATATCCTGAGACTCTCGCGAGCCTTCAGAATCTCGTTGATGCGGCGAGATACGTACGAGCCACTGCTTCGTTGTAGATGGTCAAGGTGGGTTGAGGAGAACGCTGCGCCTCAACCCACCTTGTTCGCTTCAGGCTTGTACGGGCGCCGGGACGAGATTTTCCGTCTCGGGTGGTGCGGAAGTTCCGGTGTTCGTCGTTGTGTCAGCAGCAAACACTGGACCTGATTCCGATTCGGTCGTAGCAATGCCCTCTGTGGAATACTCCATGTGTTCCTTCGACCGCGGATCGAGAGCGTGACGCGCGCGTAGCCACGATGGGATGAGCACCATGACCGCGCCGACCCACGCCAGCGGGTTCCCCCACACGATTCCGGCGAATCCGAACATGCCTCCAAGGACGATGGCAGTTGCCACACGCATGGCCAGCTCGAATACGCCACTAATGGTTGGTGGGATCGCCTTACCTAGCCCCTGAAGTGAACCACGTGTGATGAAGAGAATTCCCAGCACCCAGTACATCGCTCCATTGACGACGAGGTACTCGTGCGCCATAGCGACGACGTTATCGTTGCCCTCCCCCACGAATGAGCGAACAATTGTGTTCCCAGCAGTGATGAGGGTGGCTGCCAGGATGATGGAGCTGACGACCGAGATGCGTACGGCTTGACGTACACCCACAAGGATTCGCTCGTGCTGGCCCGCACCGAAGTTCTGCGCAACGAAGGTCGATGCCGCAATTCCCAGGGATTCAAGGAGAGCAACAGCAAGGCCGTCAACACGTACCGCGGTTGTGTAGGCTGCTACCGACTCAGCTCCGAGAGTATTGAGGCGAACCTGGACGACGAGGGTGCCAATCGCGATGATCGACATTTGGAATCCCATAGGCAGACCGATCTTGATTTGCTCGCGGGCGTGGCGGAGGCCGGGAATCCAGTCGTCTTTATGAACGTGAAGGGCTGGCAATGCCTTCCAGATATAGAGGAAACAAAGAAGTACTGAGAATACTTGGGCAAGGATTGTTGCGCATGCTGCTCCGCCGACGCCTGTCCCCATTCGTCCGACGAAGAGGAGGACGAGGCCAGCGTTGATGCCGCACGAGATAACGAGAAAGACGAGCGGTGTGCGTGAATCACCGATTGCACGGATGACGGCCGAAAGATAGTTAAACATCATCGTGGCGGTAGCGCCGGCGAAGTTGATCGTGGCGAATGTTGTCGCTTCGTCGATAAGTTCGGCGGGAGTTTGGAGCACAGTCAGAAGTGAGCGGGAGAAGATAACACCGCCGATGGTAATGATCACGCTCGTCACCATTGTGAGGACAGTTCCCGCCGCGATTGTCCGGCGGAGGCGGACATTATCCCCCGCGCCAAATGCCTGGGCGGTTGGGATTGCGAATCCGGATGTCATTCCCCAGGCGAATCCGATGAGGAGAAAGAAGATGCCGCCTGTTGTTCCAACAGCTGCAAGTGAGTTCACACCGAGGTGCTGGCCGACGACCATGGCATCGAATACCTGGTACATCTGTTGAACAGCGTTTCCAACAAGGAGAGGAATAGCGAAAATCAGTATCGCTTTCCACGGTGTCCCGGTTGTCAAACTCGAGTTCATTAACAGATCACTACTTCCCGTTTAGTTCTTCGCTGTGCACGGGAGCTTTGCAGCGCTTCCATGCACTGCTTTATGACACCAGAAGAATCTTAGTCAGGGATGTTTTATGGCGTAAGTAGGGCCTCCCGTGAACTGAACCTCACTTCCGTCCGGGGCTTCTGCACGTCGGGGTGACCGAAAAACTTTTATGCCGCGCGAGGGTATCTCAGGTTTTCACCAGGTGTTCTTGCGTTGCTCTCCAGCCACGATCGTTAATTTTCGTGAGGGGTGCTGTGTTACTAGTGCTCAATCGGCTGGGAGGCGTTGTTGCCTCATTGGCTGGTCATTGTTACTTCATGTGAAAGGTTCCTTGTGAAGAATCCTGCCCGTACGTCGTTGATTGTCTCTTGGCTCATCTCTCTGGTGTCGCTTATCTCGGGAATTATCCTTGCTGTGGTTGGCCGTTCAACCTCACTTTCGGTACAGATTGCTGCCAATACTGGTGCGCTCAAAGATCCGAGTGTCTATTACGGGAAGATCCAGACAGGCAGTCTCTTGGTTTCTCTCGGTACCGGCCTTATCACATGCGGAATTCTCGCAATCGTGCTCACGGTTTTGTTCTCTGCAGTTATCCGCAGCTTTGGATCGCAATCGGTAGCGATTCCGGGAGGATTTCTTGCAGAAACTGAGGATGCTCACAGCGAATTAGATACGACAGAACCGTCGCAACGCGACGACGTGCGTGGCGAAGCCGCACCTGCGGCAGACGATAGCGCATCGGGCGAACCTGCTGATATCGCCAAGAGCAACCAAGAGGAATTGTCGGATCGCGGCAGCGATGGCAATGCCGCTGCTGATTCTGACGAATCCCAGTAATGCCCGGAAGTACCGTCCGAGAATCTTCGATTCTCCTCTACGATGGCGTATGTGAGCAGAATTTTCGACATGCCAGTTGCATCCGTCTATCCCCACTATGTCACGAAAGTTGAGAAGAAGGGGCGCAGCCGCGAGGAACTTCATGCTGTATTTCGTTGGCTCACTGGATATACCGACGACGAATTAAGCGAGGCCCTTGCTTCTCGTGTGTCGTTCCGGGAATTCTTTGACGGCTGTGACCTGAATCCGCACGCGAGCCTCGTGACCGGCAGTATCTGTGGTGTCAAACTTGCTGATATTGACGACCCACTTATGTGGCGCATACGAGTTCTTGACAAGCTCGTCGACGAAATCGCGCGTGGCCGGCCCCTCACGAAAGTGCTTCGTGAAACGGAATGATGCCTGTCATCCCGTGCGTCCCCCACGAAGTGAGGGCCGCACGGGATCACGCTACCTGTGTCGTATGATTACGATCCCTGCTCCGCAGACGAGGAATAGAGCGACGACGAGCATGAGCGTCGCGGTGCTGCTGCCGGTATAGGCGAGCTCATGTGGGGGCGACGAAGGTCTATCCGCCGGCGGCGTCGAAGGCGTCTCGCTTGGTGGGGTTGATGGTGTCTCGGTTGGTGGAGTGGGTGGTTCTTCGATGGTCACGGTTTCATCCGGGTCACCACACAGGCCGATAGAGATCACGGTGCCGTCCGGGTCGCGTGTTGTCTCCACAAACCCATACGTACCGGCCTTATCGACCGTGTAACGGCCCGTCTCGTACTCGCTCTGGCCTTCGATCAGGGTGATCGTGTCACTCCAGATCGGCGTCTCACACGTAAGAACCTGGCCGGGTGCCGCATAGTAGAGATCAACCGTCGTGATCGACCCTGCCGGGTATGGCCACGGGGTCACGGCCGGGTCAGCCGTGTCGGTAAAACCAACAGGCTTCTTCCACGTGGCCGTGAGCGTATCCCAAATCGCCCCGCCGACCTGGTTCTCGTTATCCGCGTGAGCCTTCGTGTGAATCTCAGGCTCATAGGGCACAACCTCAGTTGTTTCCGACGGGATGCCGCACTCACCGCGCGAGATCACAGTCCCATCCTTGCCATACAAGGTTTCGATCCAATACACCTGCCCAGCACTATCGACACGGGCCGGGCCCGACTCGTGATAATCCGCACGGTCTACCATGATCTTCTCACTCGTGAAAAATGGATCATCACAACGCGGTCGAGATTCATCACTATGTGGCCCGAAGGCTTCGAAGACGAGATACGAACCGGCAGGCACGTCCCCTGTCACAAGAGCCGTATCCGTGAAGTCCTGCCCGACAAGCACACGTTTGGTTGCTTGGGTGACAACCTCCGGCTTATCTGGGGTGTCCCCTGGGACGTGGAAGCGTTCACGAATATCGTTAAACGCCGACGTATAGGGCGCCACGCGATCATCCCCTGGGAAGTGGTAGACAAACACGTAATCATGTCCGGGCGTAAACCCGGTAATCGGGTCACCGTCCTCATACCCGATATCGAAGCGGCCGTTCACGGCAGGGACGGTGCCTTGCCAATGAACAACAGCATCCTCGGGAACTTCGGGGCCGGCGTTCTTCCAATCCCTGCCCACACCCGCGTCATACACGGTCACAGTCGCTTCATCAACATCGGGTGCCCAATACCCTGCTAGACCCTCAAAATCAGTGTGAGAGTCCATGTAACCGGAAATCGTGATGGTGTCGAAGGCCCGACCATCCGCATCAACGTTATACTCACGCGACTGCGAATAGTGGCCGAAGGTTGGGACACGCACCGAGGTAGTCTCCACCGTGATCATGAAGTCATCAACGAAATCACCATCAAAAACAATCGGGTGTTCTTGATTCTCAGCGCGGATATCCCACACCCACGTGTAGAACCCATAATCAGGGACCATCCACGGTGCCTCCAACGTCTGACCATCCGAGGTAAACGTGAGGTCAGCCGTGGCCGCTACAGGAGCACCCTCAGGTGCCGAGTCACTTTGTGGTTGTGGGGTATCGAAGGGGCCGTAGAGCGTGCCATGAGCCTTGATCGTCAATCCGTCAGCCCACGAAGCACCCTCATTCAAACGAACCGTCACCTTATCTGAGGTCTGCTGGCCAGGCACGACGAGCTTATCCGAAGCCTGCGTCGTAATCGTCGGCTTGATACGAGCAATACTCGTCTCGTTCTCCACACCAAACTGATACGTCGCATCAGAATGGACATACTCGGCGTACTCACCTTGCGCGTCCTTCGCCGCCAAGGTTTTCGCTACGTAATAGCCCGGACGCGTGACATCAAAAGCAATCTTCTGGCTACCAGGCCCGGCAAACGTGAGTGGGGCTTCCCCAACCAACTCAGCACCCGCCGGAACCTCATCACTCACTGATACAGGATCAAGACCCACATAATACAGCGAGGTCACCGACGAGACAGGAACAAAGGAGCCATCATCAAGAGTGAGCCACTGCCCTGAACCATAATTCGGGTCAGCCTGCATCATGATCTCATCACTAAACACGCCACCGGCAGCAACAAACTGCGCCTCCACCTGCGAGGACACAACCGGCTGGAAATCATAAACCACACGCCACGTATCACCCGGAACAGTAATCTCCTCCGGATCATTCCGTAGGTCACGGTTGCCATATGAGATTGAATCCTGAACCTTCCCAGAAGCCCCATACTTCGTCAACGTCCGACGAACCGGCTGTTTTGCGGTGAAACGATATGTAACTTCTCCGTTGCCGGTTGCTCGCCACGTCAGAGTAAATGGAGATGCCTCCGACGTTCCCGTCCAGGTATCCGTTCCAGTTGCATCGAATACAGCTGGACCCGCTAGTTGAACCGTCATCGGCGTTCCAGCGATCCACGCACCGTTGCCATTCTTTACACCAACATTGTTGATTTGGCCTTTGCGTTGCATGTCACCAGTAGCAGCGCACTTTTCGTAACCCACAGCAGCCGAGTTAATAGCCTCGGTGCGGAGTTCACGGATACGGTTTTCCAGGTTGGAGACGACAGAGCGAATATCTGTCAGGGTTGCACGCACCTGCGAGATATTCTCAGCACCCGTCTCAAAGTTCGCATGAACAAGAAACGCGAGAGCAGCAGCCGTATACGAGTCACTCGTCTTACCGTAAGTACCCAGAAGATGGGCCATTTGCGGGGTTGAAAGATCAAAACCCGCAATATGCGGTGTCGATTCCGTCAACGTCGACACACTCACCTGCTGAGAAGGCAACGGCGTGTCAGCCATAATCTGCACACACCAGGACGGCTCACCATTCGATTCAGCACGAGTGGGTTCAGTACCCAACCACGTGCTCCACCCCGTCGGGCCCGTGATATACAAACCTACGCGCCCCAGACCTTTCGGGTCACGCGAGGTCACCGCCGCGTCCGCCTTACCGTTAGGCAGGGCAAACACTGTGCCAGCAATCACGAATACCGCGATCACAGCGGCAATAATCATTCTCACTCGGGCACTCACGCCCGATACTCGTGTCTTTTCTGACAAAATTACTCCTACGAGCAGTCATGTTGTTCTGATGTTGTCCAAAACATCCGTGTGCGTTTCCAGACGCCCACAGATGCTCACAGCAATATGTTTGTTCCAGGTTGGTGAGCCTGTTCCAGCAGGCTCACCAACCGTCCTTATCACCCAGCCCTTTCTGGAGTTATTTTGTCGACCACCACCAGCACGATAACCGTGCTGGAAACCTCAATCACGGGCAAAGCCAGGCATTACCGTGCGAGTCACCACAGTCAGAAACTTCCTCGTACTCCCAGCCACTATCGACCCAGCCGCCGCCGGAGCCGGAGTCACTGGACGATGAACCTCCACCGGTTGATCCGCCAGAGGATGAGCCACCACCAGAGCTAGAACCGCCTGTTGATCCGCCTGAGCTGGAACCACCACCAGAGCCGCCGGTCGAGCCACCCGAGGATGAACCGCCCACGTATCCGCCGCTAGAGCCTGAGCCACGCGAACCACCGGATGCCCCGCCGCGTGTGGAGCCCCCACTACGCGCCGGTGTGGACACCTGCCCACCAGTACGTGCCGGGGCTTGAGCTTGTGCCCATGCGGCCTGCGATGCTTGCACCTGCCCTATGCCGTCATTGACTGACGCCAGTGCCGTATTGATTGCATCGTTCGCGCTTGTTACGGCAGCCGTATCCGTCGAAGCCGCAAGGTTCTTGCCAGCATCGACAGCGCCTTGAAGCACATCAACTGACGCCTGCAAAGCATGGCGCGTGGCTTCGTCCGCCACCTGGCCTTCTGTCGACCCGACGAGCTCACGAGCCTGGCCAAGCACACCCTCAGCGTTCGCAATGGCAGCGTTTAGTGCGTCAAGCTCCCCCGCCAACGCTTTCGCGCCAATCGAGGCTTGCACAGCACTATTGGCGTCATTGAGCTTCCCGCAGGCCTCTTGAAGTGCCTTCGTGTTCTCCTTCACCGCGCTCAACGCCTTATCCAGCGCATCCTTGGATGCCGTTTTAGCGTCGATAGCGTCCGTGAGGTTTAACGGTTGCGCCTCACTAATCGCGGCAGTGAGCGTATCGCACACAGCCGGGTCAGCCACCTTGTCCGTGCAGCCTTCGTTCAAGCCCCCAGCAGCAGTCAAAGCCGCCTCTAGGTCACTCTTGGCCCCGGCCTCCACGCTCACGGCCTTCGCATATTCACCGCGTGCCTCACGCAACGCGCTCGCTTCGGCCCGTGAGTGAATCGTCACGCCCACCACAGCGATAGCCAGAGCACACAACGCACCAACACCGCCATAGACGAGACGGCGCCTCAGTCGTGTCTCTCTGACAGTCGCATCCTCGTCATGATCAGTTGGTCGTGGATCGCCGGATGAGTTATTGGCCGGCGTAAACATCTGTGTTTCGTCAGTCATTGTCGATCTCACTTTCGTGGGTCTTCTGATGGCTTGTCGTTAAGTATTCAATCTTCGTCGGATTCGTCGTGTTGAAGGCTGAGTTACCCAGCGTCGCATTTTCCGTGCTGCGGAGAGCCGCGGTGTACCTGAGTATGCATGAATCGCGCTGCTTGGCGAAGTCTTTATCCACAGGTCCTCGTCTAACGACTCGTTTCTCCTGGTGAGAAGATTGCGCATCTTTTCCACAGGATCATCCGCTACCCCACTTCCTACATCCGCGGAGATTGTCAAGGCAACGAGGGAGGACTCTCATCGGTGTCAGATTCTTCGGTAACGTAGAGTGTCACGGTATGAGAGAGGATGAGGAAGCTATGAGTACGACGAACGCAGCACGACGATTTTTCGTCGTCTTTGTTGCTGCCGTCCTTCTTTTCTTGGCGTGTGGGGCATTCTCGTCGGCTCAGGCATCGCCCGCCGTACCGCATTCGCGTGCCGTTGAAAGCTCGTCACAAAGCAATTCATCCGCTCATGCTCCCTTCGTTCTCATCGGGATGTCGGGCATTGATGTCACCGCAATGAACACGCACGATCCCGTAATTCGCGCCGCACTTGAGAAGGCCAATGTTGCGAGCATGACTGCCCGATCGGTTCCGACTTTCACGTGTCCCTCGGAGGGATGGATGTCCCTCGTCGCCTCAGGAGACGTTATCGACGACCAGGGCCGAGAGCGCGCTACTCATTCGGAGGACCCGTGCACGCCACTCTCTCTTGCGTCAGGGAATACGTCGGGTCTCGCCACTATCGACGGTTTTGCCGAACTCACCGCGCCACAATCGTGGCCTCAATCCTCCCCTTATCCAGGTGCCCTTGCCATTGGTGAAGGTGCAGCTCTCACCGTTGCTGATTCGTCTGGCAACGCCGCACCCTGGTATCCGTTGTCTCCCGAATCAGAGCTCGCCGAACTCGTCGCGAATGCCTCCGGAGATGTCTTTATCGATCTCGGTACAGTCCGAGCAGAGCCAGACTCCCCCGCCTATACGCAGCAGGTCGACGACCTCATGGGGCGCCTCTCCCGCGTGCTTGGGGCCCTCGATGCACTCGAACTCGATCGCACGCAGATCATCGCCTCTCTTGCGGACTCGTCGGCAACCGGTTCACTCCAATTCGTCGCAATCACCCCTGCAAGTGCATCCGATTCTCGGCTATCACACGAGGATAAACTCACTCCTGGTCCAGCTATCATCCACTCATCCTCGACACGCGCCACGGGCCTCATTACCATCGCTGATCTACGTTCCTATCTCCAAGGCGACCGCACGATCCTCTCTAGCAGCCCGACACCGTCCATCGACGAAGCTCTCCACACCGTCGACGACTTCGTCGATCACACCTACACGGCCTACCGTTCTACAGCGAAGTGGTATCAGGCATTTAACTGGACGGTCATCGTCGTCGCTCTCGCTACGATCCTCCTTTTCTTCGTGAAGCCCACGAGAGCTGGACGTGAAAATGCTGCCCCGCAACAATGGTGGCGTGCGCTCGCTGGCTTGAACACATGGGCATACGCCTTCGTGCCGGCAGCACTTGTCCTCAACTTCCTACCCTGGTGGCGGATCCCCTGGACATCACATAGCGCAGGCGCTGCAGCTACAGCCATCGGCCTCACTGCTCTGCTTGCCGCTGCGATCACCGTCGTTGCACGCAAAACCTCCTCGCCCCTCGGGGCGATCTCGGCGCTAGCTCTTGGCGTGCTCTGCATCGACGTCATTGCAGGTTCAAGCCATCAAATCAACGGCTTCATGGGGTCGCTTGTACTCACCTCGCGGCGCTTCTACGGCATCTCTAACCGCACATATCTCATACTCATCATTGCCGGTCTGCTCACACTTCTTCTTTTTGTACGTTGGACACGGCATATCGCCCTCGTCACCGGTGCAGTTGGCGTTATTGTCCTGCTAGTTGATGCTCTTCCGGCATGGGGGGCTGACTTTGGAGGACCCCCAGGGATCATCGCAGCCTTCATCCTCGCAGCGGTCCTGCTGTCGGGACGCCGCCTGCGGTGGAGACATGGCGTTTTGTGGCTCGTCCTTACGGTGAGTTCGATGGGCGCTGTCGCTCTGCTCGACTCACGCTCGGGCGGAGAATCTCATATTGGGCGCTTCTGGACGAGCATCGGCACCGACGACAACATCAATCTCCTTCTCGGCAAGGTGCGTGACGTACTGAGGTCGTTCACATCTCGGCCAAGTACGATCGCGACGCTGGTCTTTATCTTCGTTGCCGTCATCGCACTAACCCTTGCCCTACGCAGGCTTGATCAGCGTGGCAGCAAGCACCTGGCAACGCTCCGAGACATTTCTCGCGAAGGATATATTCGTCCCCTCATTTTCGCTGTGCTCGCAGGTATCGCCATTGCAGTGCCGATTAATGATTCCGGTGCGCTCATGATTAAAGAAGGCTTCTATATCGCAGCCCCCGCCTTCCTTGCACTCGTCACGTCGTCGATGACCAAGAGAGATTACGACCCGGAGCTACAGAATAATCAATCTTGAAAACTATTACCCGTGATTGATTTTCTTATCGCTTCGACATTTTTCGATGAACGACGACGAAGTGCCTGACGGTGTCATAGCGCACGCGTACGTTTGAGTACACGCAGAAAGTCACGAATCTGCCGGCGTGACACGAGACGAATCGCCTGAATATGTGGATGCTCCGTGCGGATAGCCGGCATCTTGTGCAGTATTTGGTGCCGATGCCGTACTGCCCAACGAACGATATGGTCACGAGACCATAAGATCCGATAAAACGGTTCCTCAATGTCGCCGTTCCATAATTCTTCATGAAAGATTGAACGACGAAGAGTTCGAGTAGTTACCTGCCACAGAACCAGCGGAAATGGGAGATCAATCCATATTAGGGTGTCTGCCCGGTCGAGCAGCATGCCTCGCACAGCATCGTATTGCCACTCAATGACCCATGCATCTTGGCGCGTAAATTCTTCAACGTCTGCAATAGATTCTGGGCGTTCGCTTCAGTTTGGCCCGTGGAAAAGTGAGTCAATTTCGACATAGTCGCACCCGAGAATTACATGAATATTCCGTGCCAGTGTCGTTTTCCCTGAACCCGAAGTGCCGGCGACGAGAATCTTCCGTATTCACGATTCCTTTCATTCTCACGGCTCGGAGCATATTCGTTGGTTTTCTACGAATCGAACGTCCGTGGATTTTTTGTCCGCTGCATGGAGATCGGGTGGGTAACGGCAGGCGTTCGGTCCAATACCTCTGCTCGCGACGGAGCCACCATGCCTCGTATATCAAAAGGAGGGTCAGCGCTGAGCGCTGACCCTCCTCATCTGAGCGGATGACGGGACTCGAACCCGCGACCCTCACCTTGGCAAGGTGATGCTCTACCAACTGAGCCACATCCGCGTGCGAGGCTAGGCGACATGCCCGCCTCGAAAATCCGGAGGCCCTGAATAGCTTCAGGGCCTCCGCTTTCGTGGGCGATACTGGGATCGAACCAGTGACCTCTTCCGTGTCAGGGAAGCGCGCTCCCGCTGCGCCAATCGCCCATGCGAGGTGGGTACGGGATTCGAACCCGTGTACACGGCTTTGCAGGCCGTTGCCTCGCCTCTCGGCCAACCCACCGTGCGGATTGACAGTTAGACTGCCTTTCCTCCGAGCGGATGACGGGACTCGAACCCGCGACCCTCACCTTGGCAAGGTGATGCTCTACCAACTGAGCCACATCCGCATGTTTAGTTTTTTCCCTCCGGTTCGTTTCCTCCCCGGCGGCGCTCAATAACTATAGGCAAACCCGGAGGCAGATGTCCAACTGAGCGAGTGAGGTGCATGCCACGCTTTTCAGTTTTGCACTCAAGCATAGCCTCGGGCTATCCTCATTGGGCACGTGTAACTCATGCATATGAGATACGCGGGCGATTAGCTCAGTGGTAGAGCGCTTCGTTCACACCGAAGAGGTCACTGGTTCGAACCCAGTATCGCCCACAGGTAACCCTCAAGCCCGCGGCTTGAGGGTTTTTCTTTTTCTTCAGTACGTACGACCCCTGTCGTTACTGAGTGAGGCACCGTATCGGTGTGAACGAAGCGCCCGCGTGCACGCCTTTCCACCCCACCCCTCCGACTTCGTCGCCATCTCTCGAATCAAGGATTGTCGGCAGAGAAGAAGCGCCCACGTGCCCGCCTCTTTTTCAGTGACCCTCGAACGCTTTCCCCCGCTCACGTGGATGCGCATGACTAACGCACAGCTGCGGTCCATACGAGCGTCGTATAGGGAATGGCAACATCGGTGCTTGGTTCAAATCCGAGATGATCGTAGAGATACCACTGCAGATTTCCCTGCATTCTCGCGCGCCCGGCTGCGTTTTGGCGAAGGTAGGAAGATCTCGTCGTCCCTAATTCCATGATGCGGGCCGGTGTGAGGTTCTGCTCCCAGGTCATGAGATCGAGGTGGGGCTCCTCGAAGTTCTCACCGAATCGCGGCGGCCTGTCTGGGCGGTGCACGTCTCCCGAACGCATGATACGGGAGAGGCGGTGGACCCACGGTACCGTAACGTCCATCTGGTTCCACACGGCTGCGATCACTCCCCCGGGCGCAAGTATTCGGGTGGCTTCATCGGCTGCACGGTCAGCATCGACCCAATGCCATGATTGCGCGAACACCGCCACATCGTAGGCATGAGTAGCGAGATGCGTTTCTTCCGCGCTTCCTTGAACGAGGCGAATCACCGCCGGCTCTCCGTCGTCATTCATTCCGCCACGAGTCGGCGCACGTCCGGCTCCCGTGGCACTGCAATCTACGCCTCGTTCGTCGCCACGTATCTCGTCAACGACGAAACCGCTCCCAGTCATTGCCGTGGCGAACTGGCGACGCATCGTCTCGGAAGGCTCGACAGCGGTGACACAGGCTCCGCTTGCGGCGAGCATCGCCGTCATTTTCCCTGTTCCTGCACCAATATCAGCGATCGTTCGCACCTGCCTGCCGAGCGCCTTCGCGCCGCGTTCCCGGATAACAGCAATGGCTTCGTGGGGGTACGCGGGCCGAACTGAGGAATAGCGTGGCGCCGGGGTGTCGAAAGGGTTACGAACGTCCATGCGAGTAGTTTAACGACCACCCCAATCCCCTTTTATTCAGTGATGTCCAGCCTTCTCGTCAAGCGTTTTCCCGATTAAGCGCCAAACTTCACGTTTTCGGTACTCCCCTTTGAGGCTCGGTTCATGCCATCCTTGTGCCATGCAGATTTGGCCTGGAAACGCGTATCCGCTCGGTGCCACGTTCGATGGCACCGGCACGAACTTCGCTCTCTATTCGTCGATTGCTACCCGCGTCGATCTTTGTCTTCTTGACGACGAGGGAAACGAAACAGTTGTTGAGCTCAGGGAAGTTGATGGCTCAGTATGGCACTGTTACCTGCCGGGCATCCAACCTGGACAACGCTACGGTTATCGCGTGCATGGGCCGTATGAGCCTGAGCGTGGCTTGCGGTGTGATCCGTCGAAGCTCTTGCTCGATCCTTATGCGAAAGCAATTGCAGGCCAGCTTCACAACGATCAGGCGCTCTTTTCTTACGATTTCAACAATCCCGATACTCATGTGGAGATCGATTCTGCTGAGCACACGATGATTGGAATCGTCATTAACCCATACTTTGATTGGGGTCACGACCGCCCTCCGGCGCACGATTATTCCAATTCAATTATTTACGAAGCGCACGTTAAGGGCATGACGATGCGTCATCCCGATATTCCCGAGGATCAGCGCGGCACCTATCTCGGCATGTGTCACCCGGTGATCATCGATTACCTTAAGAGTTTGGGGATTACGGCCGTCGAACTCATGCCCTGCCATCAGTTCGTTAATGACACTTCACTCCAAGCAAAGGGCCTCACGAATTACTGGGGTTATAACACGATTGGCTTCTTTGCCCCTCACAACGGATACATGTCGTCGGGTAATACTTTTAGCCAGGTCCATGAATTTAAGCAGATGGTTAAGGCCTTCCACGAGGCCGATATCGAGGTCATCATGGATGTCGTGTATAACCACACTGCTGAGGGGAACCATCTTGGGCCTACCCTCTCGTTTAAAGGAATCGATAACCCTTCGTATTACCGGCTTGTTGAGGGCGACGAAGCTCATTACTTCGATACGACGGGCACCGGCAATTCTCTCAACATGAGAAGCCCCCACACCCTCCAACTCATCATGGATTCGCTGCGGTATTGGATCACGGATATGCATGTCGATGGTTTCCGTTTCGATCTCGCATCCACGCTTGCCCGCGAACTCCATGCTGTTGATAAGCTCTCGTCTTTCTTCGACATCATTCAGCAGGACCCGATCATCTCCCAGGTGAAGCTGATCGCCGAGCCGTGGGATGTTGGCGAGGGCGGCTACAACGTCGGCGAGTTCCCTCCCCTGTGGTCGGAGTGGAACGGCAAGTACCGAGACACCGTTCGCGATTTCTGGCGCGGCGAACCAGCGATGCTCTCTGAGTTCGCTTTCCGTCTTGCAGGTTCATCGGATCTCTACGAAGATTCTGGTCGTCGCCCGATGGCATCGATCAACTTCGTGACAGCTCACGATGGCTTCACCATGCGCGACCTCGTCTCCTACAACGAGAAGCACAACGAAGCTAATGGCGAGGGGGGTGCCGACGGCGAGTCGGCAAACCGTTCGTGGAACTGTGGCGCCGAAGGCCCGACCGATGACCCAGAGATCGTCACTCTCCGTGAACGCCAGATCCGTAATTTCCTCACCACCCTGCTTCTCTCCCAGGGCGTGCCCATGATCGCTCACGGCGACGAGATCGGCCGCACCCAGCAGGGCAACAACAATACGTACTGCCAAGATAACGAGATCTCCTGGATCGACTGGGATCTTTCCAAGAGCGACCTTGCACTTCTCGATTTCACAAGCAAGCTCGTCGCCTTCCGTAAGGATCATCCACTTTTCCGCAGGCGCCGTTTCCTTTCCGGTGAATCTACCCGCGGTGGACGTTCCTCCATCGGCGAGATCGAGTGGCTTCGTCCCGATGCGACGCTCATGCAGGATTCTGATTGGTCTACCGGTTTTGCTCGTTCGCTCATGGTGTACCTCAATGGCTCTGCTATCCGCGAGCCAGATCAGCGTGGCAATGAGATTCTTGACGACGATATTCTCATCACGTTCAATGCCGGTTCCGAGTCTGTCCCATTCACGATTCCACCATCGGAATATGGCGATTCGTGGCACGATGTTCTCGACACCGGCCCCCACGCTAATCGCGAGCACGTATATATGCCTGGCGAAGAATTCCCTGTTGAAGGCCATTCAATGCGGGTTCTTATCCATACGTTGCGTGCGCCCAGCGATGAGAACGACGAGGGTGTGTCTCCAGCGGCCTTCGTTGCCGACGTTGGCGTCTCGCGAACGTTGAGTTCAATTCCGAGCTCGGAATCGCCCGCTTAAACTTCGTCGTTCCATTCACGTCAGGTTCTTTCTCTTCGAGCATACAAAGTCTCGGCTTTCGCGAGCCGTCCTTGTATGCTCGAAGAATGAGCACGGTCACAGATACGCGGAAGTTTCCACCTCTCCATTCGCATGCGCCTGCGCCGGATCGCCGCCAGCCTGTCTCGACCTACCGCCTCCAACTTGGCCCACAGTTCACATGTGACGAGGCTACAGCGATCATCCCGTATCTCAAGAAGCTCGGCATCACCGATGTGTACTGTTCACCGATTCTGCAGGCAGCTCCGGGATCGACGCACGGCTACGATGTCGTCGACCACTCGAAAGTGTCGGAACAGATGGGTGGTCGCCGCGGTTTTCAACGCCTTGCCGATGCCGCCCACGCTGCCGGGATGGGGGTCGTTGTTGATGTCGTCCCCAATCATATGGCTGTGCCTACGCCGCTTTACCTCAACAAAGCACTGTGGTCCGTCCTGCGGCGTGGCCGAGAATCCGATTATGCGGGGTGGTTCGATATCGACCTCGACGAGAGTCACGATGGGCTCTTGATGCCGGTTCTTGGCGAACGTATCGGCACGGTTCTGGCCAAGGGCGATCTCACCTTGGATTCGATGGTGATTCCAGGGTTTGAGGACGAAGGCGAGCAATTCGTCATCCGCTATTACGACCACGTTTTTCCCGTGCGGGCGTCGACGGAGCATTTGCCGCTCACTGAGCTGCTCGACCGCCAGTTCTACCGTTTGGCATATTGGCGAGTAGCTGAAGAGGAATTGAACTATCGACGCTTCTTTGATGTTGATACTCTTGCCGCGATTCGAGTTGAGGATGGGCGCGTTTTTGACCAGTCTCATGCGCTTCTTCTCGAGCTTTTCGATCAGGGATACATCGATGCCTTCCGGATCGATCACCCTGATGGCCTCGCCGCTCCTCGTGAATACCTTGAGCGCCTCCACAGTGCTACCCGCGGCGCCTGGATCGCGGTGGAAAAGATCCTTGAGGGTAACGAGGATCTGCCCGACGATTGGAAGTGCGCTGGCACGACTGGCTATGACTCGTCGTGGCGGATCGGTTCTCTCCTCACCGATCCGGCAGGCATAGCTCCGTTGATCTCTCAGTACGTCGAGCTCACCGGGAGCACCGAATCTCTCAGGACGATCGAGGCGCGCTCAAAACACCAGATCATCGACACCTCCTTGCAGGCAGAGATGGAACGGCTCACGGCCCTTATGTCCCACGTATGCCACGCAGATGTCCGATTGCGTGACCACACGACCCGGTCGCTGAGGGAAGCACTCACAGCCCTTCTTATCCACATGGATCGTTACCGCGCCTATGTGGTTCCGCGGGAGGCTGTGCATCCAACCTCGGAGAAGGCAGTCCAGGAGGCCGCGGTTCGTGCCCGAGATGAGCTTTCGCCTGAGCGACAGGAGTCCCTCGACCTCGTCGTTGATATTCTCCTCGGCCACGATATTGGTACGGCAAGTCAACGCTACGATGCCGAACGAGCCGAAGCTATCGTCCGCTTCCAGCAGGTCTGTGGGGCCGTCATGGCCAAAGGCGTGGAAGACACGACGTTTTATCGCTATACCGCTCTTACAAGCTCCACTGAAGTCGGTTCGCTTCCCTCGCGCCCGGCAATCACTGTTGACGATCTTTTCTCGTGGACAGAAAAGACCCAAGCACACTGGCCGGTCCAAATGGCCACACTCACAACGCACGACACCAAGCGTGGCGAAGATACTCGTGCCGCAATTGCCACTCTCTCGGAGTGGTCGGCTGAGTGGCGTTCGCTTGTCGATTCTCTACGCCGACATCACGAGGCAGATCGCCCAGCCGATCTTGACGGCCAGATCGAGGTCCTTTTGTGGCAGACGATTATCGGGACGTGGACAGATCGTGGCCCGATCGAATATGTCCGGCTTGTCGATTACCTCCGCAAAGCGGCCAGGGAACAGAAAACATGGACGACCTGGACTAACCCTGATGAGCAAGGTGAACAGGCACTCTTCGAATACGCCAAAGCGATTCTCAACGACGACGAATCACGTGCAGCCCTTCACGAGGCTTTCGAACGGATGGCTTCAACGCGTCGGGTCACGACTCTCTCCCAAAAGGTCCTCAGTCTGACTCTTCTCGGCGTCGCCGATGTCTACCAAGGCGAGGAATTTACGACCAACTCTCTCGTCGATCCCGATAATCGCCGTCCTGTCGATTACGATGTCCGGCGCGACGAGCTTGACCGTCTCGACGCGCGTGGCTCTCTCCCGGGCTCAGCTTCACTGGACGTGGAAAAACTATGGGTGACTTCGCGGATTCTCCGACTGCGACGAAGGATTCCTGAAGCATTTGCCTCAGCCCGGTCTGGTTTCCAGCCGCTTCCTGTGACAACGGGCCACGCCGTCGCTTTCGCTCGCACTCACGAGGGAAACCCCAAAGTCGTTGTTGTTGCAGAACGTCTCCATCGTTCGCTGAACGATGCCGGCGGATTCGGGCATCACACGGTTGTTCTCCCCGAGGGTACCTGGCGTGACATCTTCACCGGAACCGAGTGTACCGGCGGTTCAACGGAGCTTGCCGGCCTCCTCGACCACTTACCCGTCGCTGTATTGGAGAAATGTTGATGCGTGTGTGGGCACCCTACGCCTCGCAAGTTGAGCTCGTCATCGATGAGGCTACTGAGCCTCGTCGCCATGTCATGCACAAGTCCTCGGGAGGGTGGTGGGAAGGCGAAGAACTGAAGGCCGGCACGCGTTATGGTTTTTCTCTCGACGGTTCCCAACCACGCCCAGATCCTCGTAGCCGGCGCCAACCGGAGGGTGTCCACGGTTGGTCCGAAGTCGTCGATCCCACCTCTTTCTCGTGGAGCGACGACCAGTGGCGAGGCGTCAACGTCCAGGGTGCCCTCATATACGAGCTCCATATCGGGACATTCACCCCGGAAGGCACTTTTTCAAGCGCTCGCGAACGCCTTCCTTATCTTTCTCACCTTGGCGTCGATATCGTTGAAATTATGCCGATTGCTCCTGTCCCCGGGAAATGGAATTGGGGCTACGATGGTGTGAGCCTTTTTGCAGTCACTGAGAATTACGGCGGTCCACACGAATTCGCCGCATTCGTCGACGAGGCACACAAACTCGGTATCGGAGTCTGCCTTGACGTTGTCTACAACCACCTCGGCCCAGAAGGAAACTACCTCTCGATCTTCGGTCCCTATTTCACAGATAAACACGAGACTCCGTGGGGTCAGGGAGTAAATCTTGACGACGAAGGCTCCCAGGAAGTTCGTCGTTATTTCATCGACAACGCCCTCCAATGGATTCGCGACTATCACGTAGATGCCCTCCGTCTTGATGCCGTCGCCTTCCTCAAAGACGATTCTCCGCGCCACTTCCTCGCTGAGCTCTCCGACTACGTCCATACGTTCGCTCGCGAGCACGATCGCATCGTCGGCCTTATCGCGGAATCCGACCTCAACGATCCGATCATGGTGACTCCGACGAACCTTGGTGGCCGTGGAATGGACGGCCAGTGGGACGACGATATTCACCATGCCCTCCATACTTTCCTGACTGGGGAGAGCTTTGGTTACTACGCAGACTTCACCGCTCCGGGAGCCCTTGAAAAGGCACTCCGGCACGTTTTCGTGCACGACGGCAACATGTCGACGTTCCGGGAAAAGGAATGGGGGAAGCCTGTACCGAACACGATGAGTGGGCATCTTTTCGTCGCCTCAACTCAAACGCACGACCAAGTGGGCAACAGAGCTATCGGGGATCGTCCAGGCCGCCAAGGCAATCTCGGCGACGACCTCACGCGAGAAGAACTTGGACGGCTCGCAGCTCAAAACGCCCTCCTTCTCACAAGCCCCTACACTCCGATGCTTTTCATGGGGCAAGAGTGGGCGACAACCAGCCCGTTCCAATTCTTCACGAACCACGGTGGAGAACTAGGACAGCTCGTCGAAGCTGGTCGGCAAGCCGAATTTGATTCCTGGGACTGGCTGTCCATCTACGATGCCGACGTGCGCGTCCCTTCTCCCGAAGATCCCGCAACATTTACGCGCTCTCACCTCGACTGGAACCAGCGCGAACGCGGAGCCCACCGCGACTATTCCGAGTTTATATCCGCGCTGATCAGACTCCGGCGCGAGAATCCCGAACTGAGATCGGGGAACAGATCGGATTACGACCTCGTCCGCCTCGCAGGAAGCGGTTACGTGCGACGAGGCGACTTCTTCGTCGTCTTTTCCATCGCAACAACCGCACCCGATCCCGACGCAAGGCTGAATGTGCCCGACTATCAGAACTCGTCGGTCCTCCTCCCCACTCTCCGTTTCATGCCTCTCCTGGCGTGGGGAGCATACTCGCAGGAGGATGGTTCCACGTGGACTCGCGTCACTTTTGACGAGCCTGGGGTCATTGTCGGAACTATGTCCCCACAGAACACTTAGGTTAAAGACTTTAGTTTTAGTCACGTCGCTACCAATGTCGGCGTGCCTAGCCCATAACGACGAAATACTCCCACTAGGGTGAGGATGTGCCGCACATTCACGCTCCTGCCCCATTCCTCGAGGCGGTGGAATCACTCAAAGGTCACGAGTTCCGCCGTGAGGTACACGTAACCCAAATTCCTCCCCCGAAACAGATAGCCCCCTGGGCAGTAGCCCTCCAAGCCGAGATCAACGACTCCCCTGATCTCGACCCAGACACCTATCGAGGAAACGCCAAATTCGTCCTCCTCTTTGACCCGCAGGGTCAGCCGGCGTGGGACGGAACCTTCCGGATCGTCACCTTCCTCTCCAGCCCGGTCGAAGCCGACATGAGCGCCGACCCCCTCCTGGGAGAAGTCACATGGGCATGGCTGCGGGGCGCCCTCTCCGACCACGACGCCGAATACCGAAACATCACGGGCACCGTTACACGTATCTTCAACGAGACTTTCTCAGGAAGCGAGCTCGGAGCGGCACGCACAGAGCTCGAAGTACGCGTCTCGTGGACACCCACAACAACCGACATGGCTGCCCACCTCCAAGCCTGGGCATCTTTCGCTTCGACTGCTTGTGGCCTTGGACCAGAGGGCGTCCGCTCGCTCCGACTTCGAGAGATCTAGGTATGCACGAATCTGTTGATATCACACGGCTCGACGAACCACGGGAAGGCATCCCCCACGTCACAAACACCGACATCGACGAAGCCGTAAATGCCCTCAGCAACGGCCATGGCCCCTTCTCCGTCGACACCGAAAGAGCCATGGGAATCCGCTACTCCGACCGCGCCTACCTCGTCCAAATCCGACGCGAAGGAGCAGGAACATTCCTCATCGACCCCGTCGGAATTGAAGACCGCCTCACCCCACTCGCCGAAGTTCTCGCATCCGACCAGTGGATCCTCCACGCAGCAGATCAAGACCTACCCTGCCTACGCGAGATCGGCCTCACTCCCCCGTCACTTTTTGATACCGAGCTTGCCGGACTCATCCTCGGATTCGAACGCGTATCACTCCAAAATGAAGTTGCGGAAGTCCTCGGATACGGCTTGGCTAAAGAACACTCCAACTCCGATTGGTCCGAACGGCCACTCGCGCCCGAGCTACTCGCCTATGCCGCACTCGACGTCGAACTTCTCCTTGAGCTTCGCGACGAACTCACAAAACTACTTCTCCGTGCTGGGCGCCTCTCCTGGCTTGAACAAGAATGTGAAGAAGTACGGCTTCGCCCGCCACGCCCACAACCTGCGCAACCCTGGCGAAAAGCGGCTCGTCAACAAGGAGTTCGCGACCGCCGGTCACTCGCCATGCTCGAAGCACTCTGGAATCACCGCGACAGCCTTGCTCGTCAACGCGACGTAGCTCCAGAAAAGGTCATTCCCGCCAAGGTGCTCGCAACTCTCGCGCTCCACAAACCGCGTTCGCGCCAAGACGTCCTGACATCCCCACTGTTCCAGCGGCGAGCTCGCCGGCGCGACGCAGCCGGGTATTGGGAAGCTATCGCTCCTGTCTGGGCAATCCCGATCCCTGATCTTCTCGAGCGCCGCTTCGTCGAACACAAAGATCCGTATCCCCCCGTCAAACACTGGGAGCGTTCACACTCCGACGCAGCCGACCGATGGACTCTTGTCCGAACCGCTGTTCTCTCCACAGCCGACGATATCGGTATCCGGCAGGATGTCCTTCTCAAACCAGCCGTGCAAAAACTCCTCGCATGGGAAGGCTGGGATTCACCGGAGCACATCGCCGATAAGCTTCGCTCATACGGCGCACGCGAATGGCAAATCGACGTGGCAGGTTCTTCCATCCAGGCTGCCGCGAGGCGCGCGGGAATCTGATACACGAGAAACTCAGGCGTCGACAGCCGCTCCGGCGCTCTCCAAAGTGTGAGCGCCCCTATGCCTCCAGGCGCCGGACCGCGTCGATAACTCCATCGACGCTCATCGACTCGTCGTCAAGAATTTCCGCACGCTTCGCGTGAGCAAGGAACGTACGAGATACACCGAGCCGTTCCACGGGAATGGATGCTCCGAGCGATTGGAGGGCGAACTCGATCTCAGATCCCACTCCTCCGTGGACAAGCCCATCTTCAATCGTCACAATTCCCGCAAACCTCGAAAGGTAGGATGCGAGCTCGGGAGCGACGGGAAGAACCCACCGTGGATCAACTACTGTCGCATCCTTGCCTTCACTCGCCAACCGCTCAGCCGCCTCGCATGCGATTGCGGTCATCGGGCCAACAGCGACAATCGCAATCGTGCCTGTGCCCTCAACAAGGATGTCGTACGAGCCTTCTCGGCGAACAGCGGGAATTGACGCTGGTACGTCGCCTTTGGGATAACGAACAAGCGTCGGTGCCTCAATGGTGATCGCTTCGTGGAAGAGCTCACGGAGCTGGTCCCCATCTCGAGGAACGGCAGTCTGCAATCCGGGAATAATCGCAGCGATCGACAAGTCCCACATGCCGTTGTGAGAGGCGCCGTCGTCCCCCGTAATCCCGGCGCGGTCAAGCATGATCGTCACAGGCGCCTTATGAAGGGCGACGTCCATGAGTAGCTGGTCAAAGCCACGGTTAAGGAAGGTTGCGTAGAGCGCCACAACCGGGTGCAGACCGTCGAAAGCGAGGCCTGCGGCCATCGTGAGCGCGTGTTGTTCAGCGATGCCTACGTCGAAGACCCGATCTGGGAACGACTCGCTCAGGGGGCCTAGACCTACCGGACGGAGCATCGCCGCCGTAATCCCCACGATGTCCTCACGAGTATGTGCCGCCCGATCGATCTCCTCAGCGAAAATCGATGTCCAACCGAAACGCGCCGGTTGGACTGGAAGACCTGTCTCGGGGTGAATCTTTCCAATGGCGTGAAAACGATCGGCTGAATCTTGCTCCGCAGGCGTGTAGCCGCGCCCTTTTTCCGTTATCGCGTGCACAACGACGGGGCCACCGTACTCCCTCGCAAGCGTGAATGCTTCCTCAAGATCACTGATCTTGTGGCCATCAACCGGACCGATATATTTCAGCCCAAGCGAATCGAATATCCCGGCATCAACAAAAATGTCCTTAACACCGCGCTTGATCGAGTGAAGCGCACCGTAAGCCATGCGCCCAGGTGTCCCGGCGTCTTGGAGAGCCTGCTTTGTCCGATCCATGAAGTTTTCGTAATTGCGATTAACGCGGATCGAATCGAGGAGACGCACAGGTTCGAAACGACGAACG
The DNA here is from genome assembly GCA_021532125.1 of Arcanobacterium haemolyticum. Lineage (GTDB taxonomy): Bacteria > Actinomycetota > Actinomycetes > Actinomycetales > Actinomycetaceae > Changpingibacter > Changpingibacter haemolyticus_A. Next base: position 199,332 of record JADYUX010000002.1, on the reverse strand, counting down.
ACACCACCGACTGTCGGGGCGTAGGAACGCCCGTTGTCGTTCAAGATAATGACGACCGGACGATCCGGATCTTCAGCGATATTGTTGAGCGCTTCCCACGCCATGCCGCCTGTCATTGCTCCGTCGCCGATAACGGCGACGGCACGCCGGTGCTCAGCTTCATTCTTAAGCTGGAACCCTCGGGCAATCCCGTCCGCCCAGGAGAGAGCCGTCGATGCGTGCGAGTTCTCAACAACATCGTGGGGTGATTCTGCCCGGCTCGGGTAGCCTGAGAGCCCGTCAGCGCAACGCAGCTTCGAGAAATCATGACGGCCGGTGAGAATTTTATGAACGTAGGCTTGGTGGCCGGTGTCAAAGACGACGACATCTGTCGGGGACGAAAAAACCCTGTGGAGAGCGATTGTCAGCTCAACAACTCCGAGGTTAGGGCCGAGATGCCCGCCCGTTCGTGAGACGCTATCGACGAGGAACGTGCGAATTTCCTGTGCAAGTTCATCAAGTTGCTGCGCTGAGAGAGTACGCAGATCCGACGGCTTATTCATTCGCTCAAGAATGCCCACGTTCATCCTTTCTGTTCTCGCCCATCTTATCCCTCATAATGCTGAGGCTGCGCAGATGAGAGGCAAGAAGTCCAGGATAGCTGAGTGGGGGCTCTCGCCCCCACTCAGTGGTGCCTTCCACCTCACGCCGAGGCTGGTGGAAGATGCATCCTGTACTCGCTAATTCTTGGCGAGCTGGCGAAGCACGTACTGGAGAATGCCTCCGTTGCGGAAGTAGTCGGCTTCTCCGGGAGTGTCGATTCTCACGACGGCATCGAATGTGATGGTTTCACCGTTGTCTCGGCGGGCGACAACCTCAACTGTGGCTGGGGTCTTCCCCTCGTTCAGTGCTGTGATACCAGTGATCGAGAACGTTTCCTCACCGGTCAAACCGAGTGAATCAGCATTCTCATTCTCGGGGAACTGGAGCGGGAGCACGCCCATTCCGATGAGGTTCGAACGGTGGATACGTTCGAAGGATTCAGCAATAACAGCCTTGACGCCAAGTAGCGACGTGCCCTTCGCCGCCCAGTCACGAGATGAGCCTGAGCCGTATTCTTTGCCGCCGAGGACGACGAGCGGAATTCCTGCCTCTTGATAGGCCATGGCTGCGTCATAGATTGCCTCGGTTTGGCCGGTGAGAAGGTTCTTCGTGTATCCGCCTTCAACGCCGTCCAGGAGCTGGTTACGCAGCCGAATGTTTGCGAAAGTTCCGCGAACCATAACTTCGTGGTTACCTCGACGCGATCCGTAGGAATTGAAATCTCGACGCTCAACTCCATTTTCTGCGAGGTAACGGCCCGCTGGTGAATCGGCCTTAATCGCGCCAGCCGGGGAAATATGGTCGGTTGTGACTGAGTCGCCAAGTTTGGCGAGTACACGAGCTCCAGCAATATCGCTCACTGGAGTGAGCTCGGCTTTAAGTCCATCGAAGAATGGCGCCTTGCGGATATAGGTCGACGACTCATCCCATGCGAAGCGATCGCCCTCCGGCGTTGGGAGCGACTTCCAGCGTTCGTCGCCATCGAAAACCGATGCGTAGGTGCTACGGAACATCTCTCGATCAATTGAGCTCTCGATCGTCGCCTGAACTTCAGCTGGGTCAGGCCAAATATCCCGAAGGTAGATATCCCCCTCGTCGTCGGCGCCGAGCGGCTCGTTCTCGAAATCGAAATCCATCGTGCCCGCCAACGCATAAGCGATCACAAGCGGCGGCGAAGCTAGGTAGTTCATCTTGACGTCGGGGTTGATACGGCCTTCGAAGTTTCGGTTGCCAGAGAGCACCGAGACCACCGTGAGATCGTTCTCGTTCACCGCCTCAGAAACCTCAGCTGGAAGCGGGCCAGAGTTTCCAATACAGGTGGCGCAGCCATACCCGACGAGGTTGAAGCCAAGCGCTTCGAGGGAGGGCCAGAGCCCTGCCTTATCGTAATAGTCGGTGACAACCTTCGAGCCTGGCGCCAGCGAGGTCTTGACCCACGGCTTTGCGGTGAGTCCTCGCGCAGCAGCCTTCTGTGCAAGAAGACCAGCAGCGACCATCACTGAAGGATTCGATGTATTGGTGCACGACGTGATTGACGCGATGACGACGTCGCCATTGCGCACTCTCGTCTCCGTGCCCGAGGCAAGCGTCACGGGAACCTCGTCGACTCCTTGCGACCCGAGGTAGCTTGGAAGAGTCTTCTCAAAGGATTCCTTCGCCTCTGAGAGAACAATGCGATCTTGCGGCCGCTTCGGGCCAGCAATTGACGGCACGACCGTGGATAGGTCGAGCTCGAGGTATTCAGAGTAGACGGGCTCCCGGCTCGGGTCGTGCCACAGTCCCTGCTCCTTGCAGTAGGCCTCAACGAGTGCGATCTGAGACTCGTCTCGACCAGTGAGCCGCAGGTAATCGAGCGTGACGTCATCAATGGGGAAGATGGCGGCAGTCGAACCAAATTCTGGTGACATGTTGCCAATTGTTGCGCGATTAGCGAGCGGAACATGGCCGACGCCGTCACCGTAGAATTCGACAAACTTTCCGACGACACCGTGCTCGCGAAGCATTTGCGTAATCGTGAGCACGACATCCGTCGCTGTTGCTCCTGCAGGGATCTCTCCAGTGAGCTTGAAACCCACGACACGGGGAATGAGCATTGAGACCGGCTGACCGAGCATGGCGGCCTCAGCTTCGATGCCCCCAACGCCCCATCCGAGTACCCCAAGGCCGTTGACCATCGTCGTGTGCGAATCGGTACCGACACATGTATCGGGATAAGCAATGCCGTCGCGGACCATGGTGACGCGGGCAAGGTACTCGATATGGACCTGGTGGACGATTCCCGTACCCGGCGGAACAACCTTGAAGTTCTCGAAAGCTCCTTGCCCCCAACGTAGGAACTGGTAGCGTTCACCGTTGCGCTGGTACTCGATGTCCATGTTGCGCTTGAGGGAATCATTCGAACCGAAGAAGTCGATCTGTACGGAATGGTCAATCACCATCTCGGCCGCGTTGAGCGGATTGATTCGCTCTGGATCACCGCCAAGCTCTGCAACGGCTTCACGCATCGTTGCGAGATCGACGACGCAGGGAACGCCGGTGAAATCCTGCATGACAACGCGCGCAGGGGTGAACTGGATTTCGTGGCTCGGTTCGGCGCTCGGGTCCCACGCAGCGAGTGCCTTAATCTGATCGGCGGTCACGTTTGCGCCGTCTTCTGTGCGCAGAAGATTCTCGGCGAGCACCTTGAGCGAGTAAGGCAGTTTCTCGAAACCCGGCACTGCACTGAGACGGAAGATGTCGAATGAATCGTCACCTACGGACAGTTTCCCTCTTGATGCGAAGCTATCGAGACTCATAATTCCCCTCGTCGTCGAAAATTATCTTGACGTCAAGCTATCACGAATATGCCCCGAATTATGCGATATTTACGCAAGTATTCATTCGCGTATTCACCTTCAGTCCCTATCACTCCTGCCACCAGCCAGAACGTAGAGGGCCTGAGAAGCCGCCACCACGGCCTAGTCGAGCGTTGTAACAACCTCGAAGTGGTGGGTCATCGGGAACAGATCGACACTCTCGATCGACGTCACCCGACGCCCAGATTCGACCATCGTCGCTACGTCCCTCGCCATGGCGGCAGGGTCACACGAGACGAGGACAATACGACGTGCTGGGCTATGCGCTAGAGCTGTTGCCACGTCGATACCGAGACCAGAACGCGGAGGGTCAGCAACCACCACATTGCCCGGTTCCCATTGGACGAGCCTGGCATCGACCCGTTGCGTGCGCGTCGTTACCCATGGAAGATCACGCGTATTCGCTCGCGCGTCCTCGACGCCTTGGCGCGAACCTTCAAACGTACGTACAGATCCCTGCCGGCCCGTTGCCAACGCCAAGGGCTGAGTGAGGAGTCCGGCACCCGAATACAATTCGACAACAGCATCACCCGGTTCGACGGCGGCGCCGCGCATGACCATAGCGATGAGTTCCTCGCCTGCTCGTTCGTGAACCTGCCAAAAACCAGTTGCATGTACGCGGTACGTATAGAGCTCTCCGTCAACAACGACATCCTCGCGAACATATGGATCAGTCTCAATGCCAGGGAAAGCGTAGGTCTGGCGTTCAACGACAACGAGAGGATCACTGCCGGACGGAACCACCGCGCGTACACGATCGCCCGGGGCCCAGAATCGACGCCACGCGCCAGAGAACACATCGAGATCGTCAACCTGGTCAACGGCTAACGGATTTTCGTCAATGGCGACGAGCTCGTGACTCCCTTCACGGTACATTGCCGGATTTCCGTCACGATCGATCACAAATTCCACACGAGTACGACGTTGCCAGCCCAACGTCTTGTCGTCGCCCCGGCATGACGTCACGCGCGCGTCGATTCCACGCGCCTCGAGGTGTTCGACGAGGTCCTGTCCTCCCACTCGACGCAGATTTGACCGGAGCACATGGGTCTTCCACTCGGCTTGGTAATCAAAGGCAACATGCCCAAGGTCGGCCCCACCCACTCCGAGTGGCCCAGCGGCCTTCCATCGATTTTCCACACGGTGAGGCGACGGATGTGCGAGGACGTCGATGACATCACCGCGAATAAGCTTTGATCGTTCTTTGGTGACGGCCACCCTCACTGTTTCACCTGGAAGTCCGCAGCGTGCGAAAACTGCACGGCCATCGTAGTGCCCGACGGCTACACCTCCGTGAGCAATGTCGGTGAGTTCGACGTCAATCGTTGGCATATCATTCATGTCAGTCTTTCTCCCGTCCGGCTTCCAGAGCAAAGGGAACTTCCGAAATCACCACGCCTGTTTCCATGCGTAATGCGCTGATAATTCGAGGCGTGGAGTGGCGCACGAAGAATCTTTGACCCATTCCTGTCGAGATAACTCGGGGCACAAAGACCATCACAATATCGGCTGGACGAAGTGCGCGCAACGATCGTACATATTCGACGATATTGACCGTACTCGCGCCTTGCGGAGTCCCAAGAACCGTGAGATTGACGGGGATAGCAGCGTTTCTCCAGGCTTCGCGTAGCTGCCTCGTCGCCTCAGCATCAAAATCGACTGTGACCGCTGTCAGCGTCGTGAGGCGCGTAGCACGCGCAAACGTCAAGGCTCGCAGCGCCGGGCGATCAAGCGCGCTCACAAGGACAACGCCGTGCACACGTGTCGGTAGCGTTCGCCCGTGCGTGAGGTCTGTGGCTGCCAAGCGTTCGACAACACGCACTCGCCCGCGCCGAAAGAACACCAGGAAGGCCACAGGAAATGCCAGGAGAATGAGTGCCGCCAGTGCAAGCCTTGGCCGCACAATCGCAAGAGAAACGCCTCCGGCAGCTCCGAGCAGTGCAAAAGCTAAGAACCCCCACTGTGAGGCGCGGGCGCGACGGCGATCTTCCTTGTCCATTGATTCGCCGAGGATCGCGTGCCCGCGGAACGCCATACCCAAGCAAAACAAGACAAAGATGACGTTCGTGATGTGGACGAAAATAATCCCACCCGTGTCGTTCCGTGAGGAATACGTCGAGAGAAGCGCCCCGAGGATGAGGGTTCCAACAACAATGATTTGCCGGGGACGTCGCGCATCTCGGGAGGCAAATGACCGCGGGAGCACATGGTCGATCGCAAGTTCACGTAAAAGCCGGGGAAGGCACCAGAATCCTATAGCCGCCGCAGCCAGGCCAGTGAGAAGGAGTGCAACACTTGCGACGTAGCTTCCCCACGTCCCAAAAAAGACCTCGGCAAAAATGAGAAGTGGAACATCATGCCAGCGCCCGTCCATACCTACGGTCACAATGAAGTAGACCATCACGGAAATAACGACGAAGGTCGGGATCATGAGTTGAAGAAGCCGCTGGCTCGACGTTCGTCGATACACCGAATCTTTGATTGGCCGCTCTGCAGTCAAAAACATCACTGCGACAGGGAAAGTTGCTGCGCTGAGCGACTGGATTGCGGACGACCACGTACGAGACTCGCCACTCACAACATCGTTGTACGGAGTTGCCGAGATCGCCTCGCGCGCCATGCCTGTCCCCAACACGGCCAGGACAACGATCATCGCAATCGCAACCGCGCCAATATGAACTCGCCACGGCACCGACTTCCCTAGAAGCGCGGGAATAGCCGCCACGAAGAGGATGCCCACTGTCATGAGCGGACGTGCTGCGTCAATGCTCAAAGTTGAGGCGAGTCCCGATGCCGCAAGGGAAGCGCCAAGGACGGAAAGAACCGTGTATGCGAGGAATTGCGCCGACGACACGACGATCCCCGCAGCCGTACCCAAATACGTCGCCACAATTTTCTGAGACGTCGTTCGCGGAGTGAGCTGGTTCGTCCAGTGAAGAACTCCCATCACCAGAACGCCAAGGATGACGCCGCCGATTTCCGAAAGGAAAACGACATACGTATCAATCGGTTCATTCTGGGCGCCAAGAAGAAGCTGAGGCCCAACGATAATCGCAAGAGCAATCATCGTCAGCGCCACAGTTGCACGTGCTAGAGGCGACTGCGAGTGATTTGTAGAGGACATCGCTTCAAGGCTACTTCACTTTCTTACGACACGAGAATCGTCCAAGCCTCGATATTTCTCTCCGTCCCAGCTCCACTCATCGTGCCGGCGTGTGCGCGAGACGAACTTGTGCGGTAGCGTCTAACTGTGCATTTCGTCATTATGGGCTGCGGCCGCGTTGGATCGGCTCTCGCAGTCAATCTCACGGGTATGGGCCATTCTGTATCGATCATCGACCAGAATCCCGATGCCTTTCGCCGTCTGCCCGAGGATTTCTCGGGCCAGCAAGTCACAGGCGTCGGCTTCGATCACGATGCTCTCGTACAGGCAGGCATCGAAGATGCTCACGGCTTCGCGGCGGTCTCATCGGGCGATAACTCGAACATCATCGCTGCGCGGGTCGTCCGCGAAACATTCGGCCTGACGAACGTCGTCACCCGAATCTACGACCCCACCCGTGCTGCCATCTACGAACGTCTCGGCATCGCCACTGTTCCTACAGTGAAATGGACAGCAGACCAGGTCCTCCGCCACCTCATCCCCCTCGGACCTCACTACGAATTCAACGATGCCGGTGCAGGAATGAGCATCGTCAGCGTTGATCTCGACACGTCATGGTTCGGGAAAACAGTCAACGACATTGAAGAAGCAAGTTCCTCCCGAGTCGCATGGATTACGCGACTCGGCAAGGGCCTCCTGCCCACACCAGACCTCGTCGTTCAAGACGGCGATAGCCTGCGACTCGTCGTTCCCACGAACCGAGCGGCCTCAGCGCAGCATGTCCTCATCTACCCGGCAAAGGAGCAGAACCTGTGAAGGTCCTCATTCTTGGAGCCGGATCGGTTGGCCGTTCTATCGGCCGCGAGCTCGTCCGCTCCCGTCACGACATCACGATGTGCGACAAAGAGCCAGGCGCCATGCGCGTTGCTTCCGTTCCCGAAGCCGACTGGATTCTTGGCGACGCCTGCGAAGTCGAAACCCTCGAACGCGCAGGAGCCGGCGATGCCGACGTCGTCGTCGCAGCCACGGGCGACGACAAAGCGAATCTCGTCATCTCACTTCTCGCCAAGACGGAATACGGCGTGGAACGAGTCATCGCCCGAGTCAATAACCCTCGTAATGAATGGCTCTTTAACGACACGTGGGGTGTGGATGTCCCCGTTTCGACCCCACGCATCATGACGTCGCTTGTCGAAGATGCCGTTGCCGACGGCGACCTCGTGACAGTACTGAGTTTCCAGCGATCCGGCGCCTCTCTTGCACAAGCAACCCTGCCCAATGACGCACCGATCGTTGGAATGGCTGTCTCGGAAGTTATGCTTCCGCCGACCATCGTCTTGAACGCGATCGTTCGCGACGGAATCCCGTTTGCCGCTGATCCCGACCTCACCATCGAGGGCGGAGACCAAATCCTCCTCCTGTGCGCCGAGGGCGCTCAAGAAGACTTTGATCTCGTCAAAGAGCTCCTCGCATCCGTGGGCCGCGACGACGTGACGGATCACTCAGCACTCGGCTAAACACAGTCAAGAGCTCCCCTTATTTTCGGCACAATCTCGCCATTTCCTCTCGTTTCCCCTCCGAGCCATGGATAAGAAAACGAGACTCATCGAACATTGACACTCGATCGTCGTCGCTTACGAAGCCTCGGCGGGAATTGCTACGGTGCAACGCGGCGCCGGCACAGTAACATCTGTGCTCAATCCCGACTCAATCCCGACGATCTTGTGGGACACGGCGCGACGAACGACAGAGAGGCACCCTTGTCCACGACGACATCTTCACGTCAGCCACAAACGACGACACACACCCAGGACGCTCCAAGCCGCCCGAATTTCACCCATCCCCATCGTGTGATGCTCGGACTCTATCTCGGCGCATTCCTTGGAATGCTCTCCGAAACATCGATGAATATAGCCCTGCCGAGCCTCATGGATTACTTCTCGATCTCCGCAGGTCTCGCGCAGTGGATGGTAGTTGGATACATGCTCGCCATCGGAATTGTGCTCCCCTTCGTCGGTATCCTCCTCAAATGGGTGAGCGCAAAAATCCTCGCTCAAGCAGCACTGACATCCTTCCTCGCTGGGGCAATCGTGAGCGCACTCGCCCCATCCTTCCCGATCCTTCTCGCTGGTCGAATGCTCCAAGGTATTGGAACAGGCATCATCTTGCCCACTCTGTTCTCGGCCATTATTCATGTCTTTCCGCCCAAGCGCATTGGTGCAGCAAATGGCGTTGCTGGACTCGTCATTATGTTCGCTCCGGTTATCGGCCCAACTGCGGCGGGTATCCTCATCGCGTCCTACTCATGGCGGTCCATCTTCGTTGTTTTCGCAATCGTCGCGTTCATCGCACTCGCACTCACAACGTTGTTCTTCGTCAATCCCATGACGCAGAGTAAGCATCCCCTCGATGCGCTCTCGGCCATCGCGTCGGTTGTCGGCTTCGGTAGCCTTGTCTGCGGCGTCAGCCTCCTGAGCGAACAGGGGTTCTCCCCTCTCGTCATCGGCCTCATCGTCGTCGGCATCGTCGTTATTGCCCTCTATTCACGTCGTCAGCTCAGAATCTCCCACCCGATTCTCGACGTCGCTATCCTCGGCAACCCGAACTTCCGCACGTCGGCACTCATCGTCACCTTGTCTTTCACCTGCACCCTGGCCTGCATGTACATCGTGCCACTCGAACTCCAGCGCGGCCTTGGACTCGATTCCTCCACAGCCGGCATCCTTATGCTCCCTGCCGGAATCATCAATGCTCTCTTCTCCCTCATCGCAGGGCGACTCTACGACCGCACGGGAGCCACGCCGCTCGTACGAACGGGTGTCGTCGTCACGCTCGTGGGCATTGCCATGTTCGCCCTCATCGGAACCTCGACTCATGTCGCGTTTTTTGTCGCTGCACATGTCGTCATCATGATTGGTATTCCGTTGATTCAGCAGTCGGCGCAGTCGGCTGCACTTTCCAGCCTTCCACGTAACCAGGCATCCGACGGCTCAACAATCCTCAATACTCTTCAGCAGGTCTGCGGGGCTATCGGCACAGCGATCGCCACCTGTCTCATCGGCCTTGGCACGGCCAAGACCGCCGATCCAGCTCAAGGATTCGTCGACGGCTCACGCCTTGGGTACGCCTTCGCCGCCGTCCTGGTTATCCTCGCCCTTATTCTCTCGTTTACGAACAAGCAAACTAAGAAAATCGATGTGGCGGCTTAGGTGTCACTACAACAAGAAGGGGAGGCTCAGAGTGAGCCTCCCTTTCTTCATATTTTCAGTACTTCTATGCCTCTCGCGTTTCTGTAGTTCCCGGGGCGTCTTCGCCTCGACGAACGGGCGGTAAGCCACGGACCATGAGCCAACTCAGCCACGCAACGAGAGCATAAATAAATGGCCCCATAATAAGCCTGGCAACCGCCAGCGCCGTTGTCGCACCAGCGAGATACAGCGGGCCTTGGACAGCAATTCGAGCGACGAACAGGGCAACCCACAGCCACGTGACTTGCGTATAACGGCGGCGAGTGAGCGGATCTTGTCGCCAACCTGTCGCGTCTCCTCGGAGCATCCCAATAACAAGCCCGAGGGCAGGCCAACGAACCGCCAGAGATACAAGAAGCAGCACGGCGTAGCCCGCGTTGGTCACAAGGCCGAGCGCAAAATAATTGGAAACTTCCCCACTACGCCATGCCCACACAACCGAGAATGCGATTCCGACGAGGCCACCGAGAGCCGGCACAATATCGATGCGTTGCATAAGACGGACAAGAAGCGCACCAATAGCCACAGCGAGCGGAGCGATCACAGACGGCAGGAGCTCCTTCGTCGCTGTGTATACGACGATGAACACGATCGATGGAAGGATCGTCTCCGCGAGTCCGCGAACGCCGCCGACTGCCTTCCACACGTCGAAATCTTCCGCGAGCACGGTCGAAAGCCAGCCACTCTTAGGGGTCTTGCCTGCTCCGCCCAGTGCGGATTCCAAGGCTGAGGTAACGTCCGAACTTGTGTCGTTGTCGTGAGGAGTCACATCTCTCCCTCGGTCGATTCCACCTGGTACATCGGATTAAAGACTGTCGGCATGCCGTGGTCCGACGTGAGGATTCCCTTCACATGGACGACCGACCCTACATCAATTGCGTGAAGATCAGTGCGTCCAAGGAAGGCTAAAACAAGAACCGTATCTGCCACAGACAGCATTACCGAGACGACAGGCGGACAGCCTGCCCCGGGGTAGGTAATAGCATCTACCCGCCCGCGCACATTGATACGTTTCGAGCGAAGGCTCATCGAATATCTTGAATCTCCGGTCCACGCTTCGGGAGTTCAATCTTCGGGCGACTCGGGGATTCGTCTGTCTTCGCAACCTGCGGAACACGAAGTTCGAGAAGCTCGCGCGGCGGGTGCGGAGTGTTTCCTCGAACGACAACGAGGTCGTCAAGCACTTCGTGAACAAACGACGTGTAGATCTCCTCATCAACGGCGCCGCAGCCCGTCACCGTGACGCGGAGTAGCCATCGTGGGCCATCGATCCCAAGGTAACGGATCGGTTGAACACCACGAGCATTTCCTGGTACAGGCATGTGAGCACGAATCTCCGTGCCGTATTCGCCTTCGTTATCACGCGATGAACCACCTTGCTTCGCGATGGTCTCAATAACCTCGGCGCGCACGTCGTCCCACAGCTCAGACGACTTCGGTGCCGCGAAAACCTGCAGCTGTACTGCTGTCTGTTGCTTGATGTAGACAGCTCCGAGCACGACCTGGCGATTCTGATCGACGGAGAACTGAATCGCGGCGTCTTTAACAATGGGAAGCCAGAGTGCGCCGGCGTCAAGGCGCGAGCCGATGCCGTCAACATCAGCTTCATCCCACGGGCCAATTCCCGCACTCTGCTCAGTCTCTTCCTGAGTAGGGATGGCCTCTTCAGCTACAGCCTTCTTCTTCCGCGAAAACAACCCCATGCGGATTCACTCCCAATTCTTTGTCAATCGTGGCCCGTCCACTCTACCTGTCAGAGATGAAGGCAGGCATGTCGTTTCGGAGGAAACGACGAGACCCTCCGATACGTCAAGACCTCGCACGAAGCGAGGTCTTGGGTATCACGCAGCACACTCAGTGCACACGGGAAGGCCGTCTTCTTCGTAGGCAAGCTGCGACCTGTGGTGGACAAGGAAGCACTGCGAACATGTAAATTCGTCATCCTGAGCAGGAACGACGTTAATCGACAGCTCAATATTGGAGAGATCAGCTCCGGGGAGCTCAAATCCCTCGGCTGCCTCAACCTCGTCTTCGTCTACCGACCCAGACTGCTGTTCCGAACGGCGTGCTTTGAGCTGCTCAAGCGAATCTTCACGCAGCTCCTCGTCTTGCTTACGCGGTGCATCGTAATCGGTTGCCATAGTCGCTCACGCTCCCGTCTAATCGTTCCGTTGTGGGGCCCTTTTCCAGAGCTCCGACACATCTTGTGTAGAGGAAACGCAAAGCCAATAATTTTGTTCCCATATTCAAGAGTGCGCCCATAATGTACCAGAGAATTTGCTTGTTGCCCACATCGTGTCAAGATATTCATCTCTCCGCTGCCCGTGAGCATATGGAGAAGGCATGAAAGGCTCCGTTTGGAGAGTTGGAGTGGTTGTTCAAACAGCTTGCCACCATATGAGGGCCATCAATGGCGCGGCTAGAAAACTCCGTATATATCGTTGATCTTCGCCAGGTTTATAGATGAGCTTGCAAACGTGGCAGCTCACGCTACCCTGCGTTTCCTTCACATACGCTTCTCGCAGCACGATTTTCACCACACATGAAGAACACGCCAACCGACGATCTCACGCCTATGGCCCGGAAAATGGCACTCTTATCATGGACACGTATCTAAGGGGAGTCATGATCGAACTTGAGTTGCTTGGGTTAGCGCCCGATGGGGAACATCTCACGCTCAACGATGCACGTGGAAACCGCTACTCGCTTCCAGTCACGGACTCACTTCGCGCTTCCCTACGTAAAGACATCCATAAGCCAAACGAGCCAGTTAAGCAGATGAGCCCTAAAGAGGTTCAGAAGCTCATTCGCGAAGGCAAGAGCATTGAAGATGTGTGCGAGATTTCGGCGCTCCCAGCTGCGCGAGTTTCAGCTTTTGCCCACCCGATCATTGTTGAACGCGACTTCGTCGCTCGGCGTGCACGCTCGTTTACCGTCGGGCGTGAGGTAGGCGCACCCACAGTTGAGGAAGTTGTGACATCCCGCCTTGTTTCCCGTGGGGTGAAGCTTCACACTCTCTCCTGGGATGCTGTACGTGAGGCCGGGGCTCCCTGGCAGCTCATCGCTCGTTTCCTTTCCTCAGATCGCGAACGCAAGGCAACATGGAACGTCGATATGGATCGCCGTTTGCTTGAAGCTTTGGACGACGAAGCCGCGTGGCTGTCGGAGACGCAGATTTCTACGCCGAGCGTGTGGCGTCCGGCGAATACACCTGAGGTTGCCGTTCCTTCCACACCGCCAGTACCGTCGCGGGTGAATGAGCGGATCGACGACGTCCTTGCTTCACTTGATGCCCAGCGCGGTAAGCCTCGCCCGATGCCGGAGTTTGCCGACGAGGATGCTCCTGAACCCGAGCTGTCCGGTGCCCATCCTGCAACATCTCAGCCTGAGGAAGCGCAAGATGCCACAATTTTGAGCCTTCCGGCTCGGACATCGAACACATTGGAGATAGCCCCTTCCTTTGATTCAGCTCCCTCGGCTGCGACAAGTGACACGACAGATGACAACGCGCTTTTCGCCGCAGATACGACAACCAAAGCGGAACCCGCTGAGCACAAGAAGAAGCGGAACTCCCGGCCGGCGATGCCGACATGGGATGAGATCGTTTTCGGCAAGAAAGACTGACATCAGCCGGCGCTTTCGTCAGACGGCGCATCTCCTCACGCACGACTGAGTCTGCTACTCCACGCCCCTCAGCTATTCCGCGGGCTCGTCGCCGAGAGTCTCCGGTGTCATTGATGCGTGGGCAACCGCTGCCGTCATATGGTGACGATGGTGATACCGGCACAATACCTCGTAGCCGACTTCCGCAGAATTGACATCACCAATGACGACTTGTTCGCCCTCAGTGACCATGACTCCCCCGATTGTGCGCGCATTATGGGTCGCACGCCGACCGCACCAGCACAAAGCTTTCACCTGCAGCACCTCGACGCGGTCTGCTAATTCGATCATTCGTGCCGAGCCGGGAAAGAGGCGCGTCAGGAAGTCGGTTGTAATTCCAAACCCGTAGACGTCGATCCCAATATCGTCGACGATCCGAGCAAGCTGTTCCACCTGTTTCGTCGTGTAAAACTGCACCTCGTCGCAAATGAGGAAATCGACGCGGCGGCCAGCCATGCGTTCGCGAGCAACCTCGCGCCAAAAGTCGGAATCTTCCGTCACCTCAAATGCCGGAGCTTCCAGGCCAATCCGCGACGACAGCTTGCCCTCCCCTGCACGATCACCACGTGTGAAGATGAGGCCGCGGAGCCCACGCTGTTCGTGGTTATAAGCCGTTTGAAGAGCCAGCGTAGACTTTCCACAATTCATCGTTCCCGAAAAGAAGACGAGCTCAGCCACTTACACTTCCTCAACAATCAGTGGGATCATCATTTCGTCGCGAGTGAGCGAACCATGTACGCCCACCATAAAGCCACTTCTCGCTTTGTGCTGACGCATGTCAATGAGAGAGTAACGCGCGCTCTGCGCAACGAGCACGTCGCCCATAACATCTCGGGCGTGGTCCGACACACTCCCGAAGAATCCCGTAGCTATCGCTTCCTCTTTGGTCAGTACCCACGAGATGTCACCCAGTTCCTCGCGCCAACGGTGCACGACATCAGTTGGGTTGTGAGTGTAGAGATGAAGGAGGCGTTCCTCGCCAGAGACGAGTTCAACGCCGTCACATAGGTGAGGGATTGCCGATACGTCAATGCGTTCCTCCACGTCGATCATGCCGTGGTCGGCGGTGAGGAGGATGAGCGTCCCTCGTGGTAGAGCATGAGCGAGACGCCGCATCCCCGCATCAAGCGTTTCGAGAGCATCCACCCACTCTTCGGACTGCCAGCCGTGTGCATGACCGGCATGGTCAAGCTCGCCCCAGTAGAGGTAGACAGCCCTGGCGCCTCCGCGCAATGCCCGTGCGGCAGCGTCCACACGCTCGTCAGGAGTTTCGGCGCTGATAGCGTTGACTCCTCGGAGCGCGCAGCGCGACAGCCCCGAACCAATGTAGCTTCCCGGTTGCACGACCGCGCAGTTCGAGGCGGCATCCTGCCCCATGAGTTCGAAGAGCGTTGGTGCCTTCTGCCATTCTTCAGGGCGGAGCGCCGGGTCTTCCCACTTGATGAGCGAAAAATTCTCGCCGCTCTCTGGTGATCGTAACGAGTAACTCATCATCGCCGTTGCACCAGGTAGTTCACCCGTTCCCAGCGCTGTTATGGATGCCGCTGTCGTCGAGGGCGCAACACTCGTGAGCGGTTCGCGCCGATCCCAAGACCGAAGCGTCGGTGCGTGCCCGAGTCGTACCGAGAGATTCTCATACCCGAGCCCATCGACGAGCACGACGCAAACCTTCTCAGCCTCCGGTAGGCCAAGTTCGAGGCGGTCCTCGTAGGAACTCCGCAGCGAATGAGTCGGAAGATTGACAGCGTCGAGAGCTGCGGAAAGCACTGCACGTAACGAGCGCGACGTCGGTGCGACGAAGTCGAAAGGTAGCGTGATCATGCGCGAGCCGCCAGCATCATCGCGAGTTCGTCGATAAAGGCCAGGCCTTCAGCGAAGGTTTTATCGTCGAGTGTGGCATCGAGGAGCACATCGCCGTCTTCCCCCGCGCTCATACCGATGAAGCCATGCTCAGCTTCGCAGGTAGGATCATCGCAACTTGCCGGGCGGATATCGAGCGTCCGATTCGCACCCCATCGAAGGCGCATCTGCACGGAGGCGATCGCCCCAGACTCGGGGCCGTCGAGGACGCGGCGCCGGATCACCTGATAGTCGTGAATCTCCTTAAGAGGGATCACCTGCGTTGTCGTCACGAACTCACCGACGGGCACAAATTCGTATGTCACATCGGAAAGGACGACAATGAGGTGAGAATCTGTCAGAAGAAAAATCGCCGTAGCATCGAACACTGAATCACGATCAAACACCGTTTCCGGACGAATAAAGTAGGTACGGATTGGCCCGTGGAGGCGCACAATTGCCGCAACGTCGTCCACCATCGGTGGGGATACGCGTTCACGTAATGCCGACCAGAAATCATCCATCGCGATAGTCACTCGTCGATTCTCTCATTATTGGGGCGACTAATTCCCGAGACACTGTGCCGTGTGACCATTCTTTCGGCCGATATTCCGCTTCCCGAAGAGCTCATCCGAATCTGACGGGGTTTCCCACCGTGCTCGTCGCCGCCTGTGTGCTTGGCACCTCAGAATGCCGTTATCTCCACGATAACGTCACATCTTCATAGTTGCCGGCGCTGCGACCTGGCGAAGATCGCTCTCTCGTTAGATACTTGGGAACATGCCTAAAAAAGCCGAGATTGAGCCTGTACCGGAGCACATCGTCGACATTGACGTATCTAAGGAAATGCGCACGTCATTCCTCGAATACTCCTACTCGGTTATCTACGCCCGCGCCCTCCCAGACGCCCGCGACGGCTTTAAACCAGTCCAGCGCCGCATCCTTTTCCAAATGGATCAGATGGGCCTTCGCCCCGACCGTGGTCATGTGAAATCCTCCCGTGTCGTCGGCGATGTCATGGCGCGGCTCCATCCACATGGCGATACAGCCATCTACGACGCCATGGTGCGCCTTGCCCAACCATTCACCATGCGTCTTCCCCTCGTGGATGGTCACGGCAACTTTGGTTCGCTCGACGACGGCCCTGCAGCTTCACGTTACACCGAAGTTCGGCTTGCCCCGGCAGCACTCGCGATGACCGCATCGCTCGACGAAGACGTCGTCGATATGGTCCCCAACTACGACAACACGATGATGCAGCCGGAAGTACTCCCTGCTGCCATCCCCAACCTACTCGTCAATGGTTCCTCTGGTATTGCCGTAGGCATGGCGACGAATATGCCGCCACATAACCTCACTGAGGTAGTAGCAGGCGCGCGCCACCTCCTTAACCGTCCAGATGCTACCTTGGATGATCTCATGCGCTTCATCCCTGGGCCGGATCTTCCCGAAGGCGGCAAGATCGTTGGGCTCGACGGTATCCGCGATGCCTACGAATCGGGACGTGGAATCTTCAAGACTCGCGCCAGCGCACACATCGAAAATGTTACAGCTCGCAAGAAAGGCATCGTCTTTACCGAGCTGCCCTACCTCGTCGGCCCTGAAAAAGTCATCGAAAAGCTCAAAGACGCGATCAACCACAAGAAAGTTCAGGGCGTTTCCGGCGTCCAGAATCTCACGGATCGCCACCATGGGATGCGCCTCGTCGTCGAGATTAAGAACGGATTTAATCCCGAAGCTGTGCTCGCTCAGCTCTACAAGCACACTCCGCTCGAAGATTCCTTCGGGATCAATAATGTGGCGCTCGTGGATGGCCAGCCGAGAACACTCGGGCTCAAAGAGCTTTTGCGTGTCTTCCTCGATCACCGCATGAGCGTCACGCGCAGGCGCACACAATTCCGCCTCAATAAGGCGCAGAAGGATCTCCACCTCGTCGAAGGCCTCCTTGTCGCCGTACTCAACATCGACGAAGTGATCGCCGTTATCCGCTCATCTGAGGACGCGGCGACGGCGAAGACGCGTTTATGCGACGTCTTCGACCTCACGGAAGTCCAAGCGGAATACATCCTTGAGCTTCGGCTTCGTCGCCTCACGAAGTACTCGCAGATCGAACTCGAACAGCGCAAAGCCGAACTTGAGGCGCTTATCGCGGAACTTGAGGAGATCCTCTCCTCAGAGGAGAATCTCCGAGCAGTTGTCTCTGCCGAGCTCGCCGATGTTGCCGCGGCCTACGGTACGCCGCGTCGGACAATCCTCCTTGAAACGGATGGCGTGGCAGCCGCTTCCTCCAAGGATGTTCCGCTTGAAACCCCCGATGATCCCTGCTGGGTTCTTCTCTCAACTACTGGGCTCGTGGCGCGCACGTCTGAAGCTGAACGCCCGTTGCGCGAAGGCGCGCGAGGCGCACACGATGCTATCGCTTCCGCAGTGCCGTCCACGGCGCGCAGCCACATCGGCGTTCTGACGAACCGTGGAAGAATCGTGCGCCTTGATGTCGTCGTCACTCCCGCGCTCCCGCCGAGTATGGGGGCGCCAAGCCTCGCGGGTGGTGCTCCGCTAGCCGAGCTCGTTCACCTGGAGCGCGGCGAGGTTCCTCTTACGTTGGTCGATCTGCGCGAGGAAGCAGCGCCGCTCGCTATGGCCACTGCTCAGGGACGCATTAAGCGCCTCTCAGGAGGGCATCCAGGGAAGGACGCGTGGGAGGCCATCACTCTCGCTGCCGGCGACGAGGTTATCGGCGGCGCACATTGTGCTGATACCGACCACATCGTGCTCATTACAAGCGACGCACAGCTCCTGCGGTATGGCGCCGATGCTGTTCGCCCTCAAGGCCGTACCGGCCAAGGTATCGCGGGTATCCGTGTTGGAGCGGGCGCGCGTGTGCTGGCCCTCGGTGTTGTTCCTGGCGACGATATCGCCGGATCGCTCGTGACGACGATTACTGGAAGTTCCGATGCCTTACCCGGCACGATGGCTGGTTCCGCTAAGGTGACACCGCTCGATCGTTTCCCCGCCAAGGGGCGTGGAACGGGCGGCGTGCGTGCGCATCGTTTCCTCCGTGGCGAGGACTGCTTGCAACTGGCTCACGTTGGCCCTGAACCGGTGCGCGCTGTTGGCAATGCTGGGCAGCCAATCGATTTGCCAGAGATCGACGAACGCCGTGATGGCTCAGGAGTTGCCCTATCGGCTCCTGTGGGCGGTATCGGCTAGTTTCCGTTCTCCGAGTGGGCTCGTCCGCAAGACGAGCCCACTTTTCTTTTTCTCATTCTTCCAATGGAACTACTCGCTATGGCATATCAGCAGGTGAGAAGGGCTGACATGATGTGATTCTCGCGTAGGCGCGCCCGTGGTGCAAAAACATGCGAAATTTTGTCGCTCGGATGTTTTACGTTCGCCTCATAGCCAAGGAAGGAGGTAGCGCACCGTGAGATTCACGGTCGCGTCAGCACAATGAGGTCGAACGAAACTGGTCATAGATCCGGGAGTCATCATGGCTCATAGGAATCGTCGTCCGCGTCTGCTTTTGACTACTCGTGTTGTTTTCCCCAAGGCAACATGTTTCAACCGGACAAAGATCAGGTACCCCGACGAAGTAAGTGCCAAGCTAGCTCTTGATTACATTCGATCACATGCGTATCGGCCAACAGGCAAGAAAGAACAACGTGCGTACCTGTGCCCCGCTTGCTTAGGGTGGCATCTCACAAGTTCACCGCAGCGCGCACCCCGTGTTGTTCTCACGTCAACGTCAGCCGAGCTCCGCCCTTCTCTCGCGACTCCTCTTTCGAAGAAACTTCCACCTGCCCCTGTCATCCGGTCAAGTGCCTTGGGGAATGTTCTTACCGACGAGGTATGTTCCGACATTCTCTCCGGAGCCACGCCAATCTTTGCTGAGCTTCTGGGAGCCTCACTCAGGCGTTTTGAAGCTGAGCGGCGCCAAGCAATGAAGAAGGCGTTGAAGGAACGAAAACGTGCACGAGGAGCCGTTGATTCTACGGTTCCGTTCGAGGACGAACTGGCTGTGCTTTCCACCTCCGTCGTCGCCCCAAAGCCTAGTCCCCGGCTCTTCGCCAACTCTATGCCTCATGTATCGCGGCCGCTGCCGAAACCGAGTCCCCAGTTGTTTGGTGCATCGTCCGCACACGTGATTAAAGCTCTCCCGTACCGTGGAGACGACATCGTGACGAATAGCCCTGTGAGCGACGATTCCATTGAGGCGCACAAGCCTCTAACAATCGCTGCTTCGTCGACAACCCCATCGGCTTGCTTGTACCCGGCAATGCTGCCGTCTGCTCCTCAACGTGCCTTGTCACGCTTGTCGTTCTGGCACCGCGTTCGCCGTTTTATTCGAACCGTCGTGAACCTTCTGGCATACGGCACATATGCGGAAGATATTTCCGTGGAGAGCAGTTTGCCAGTATCGTCTCTCATGTAAGGAAATACGAGGAAGAGCTATAGGAAAGATAGCGAAAGAGGCTACCGCGGCCGTATCGGCAGCGTAGGCCACCCCTACAGGTGCGCGTCACTCCGAGTCGAGGCGCATAGCCATCACGTATGTCTCAATCGTCGGCTCGAAGTTGAACTCCTCAAACAGGTCAACTCGGGCTCGAGGATTCTCCTCCCTCGGATCGACCGTGACATCAATACCTGCGTATTCCACACCCGAGTCGCGAATCGCCGACATTGCATACCCAAGCAACGTCGACATCAGGTTCATCTCACGCCACTCATGATGCACGGCAATCTCGTCGATATAACCCTCAGACCAGCCGGAAGCCGCCCAATCCTGCTCGAACTTCGCACACAAGACATACCCGGCTAACCGAGGACGGTCCCCACGCCGGTCAATGGCCACAAAACTCCAGTCCCGATCCAAAAAATCGCGTTCCGCAGCCCACTGCTCAGCACTAATGGGTGGTAGCCCCTCCATCTCGTAATAGATCTCGTTATGAGCACGGCGCACTTCCTCGTCAAGCTCACGCGTGAACGGCACAATCGAGATATACGCCGGCGGCTCATCAAACGCCGTCTCGATCGACAACAGACGTCGCATCTGCACATACGAATGAGTCTGGAAGAAGCCAACTTCCTCCACAAGGTTACGCAAATCGTCGCGATTTGAATCCACATGCATCGTCGCCAATGCAGAAACCGAACTACCGGCCACCATCTCTCGGGCAGCTTGAAGCTGCGTCCGAACCATGTGCTGGCCCAAACCACGCCCGCGAAAATCCGGGTGCACACCACCAGAAACGATGAGTTCAACCTCGTCGCCAAATGACAACGGCATACGGGTCAAACCATAAGCAGCCAACTGTCCATCCGGCGTACGCGCACCTGACGCACTCCAACGAAAAGCGGGATCAAAGTACGAATGTACTTCCGAAAGCGAAGTACGATACCCAGGTTCGTCTGTTTCCTCGATAGCCCGAATCAACGACCACACATCGTCGCTCTGCTCCGGCCCCAAAGGAACCCACTGAATAGGAACCATACTCCTCCTCTCGGCAACGAACCTACGAGAACATATGAAGTCTACCGTGGACACACAGCCGCGCAGCACGAAGAAGAACCCGCACTGCCGCGGCAGGAGCCAAAACGTTGGGCAACCACAACCTCAACGCACCGGGCCGCACATAACGCTATGCGTCGATCCTATCGCGATCCACGCTCGCCGCCTCACCCACAATGAAATCGCGTCGAGGAGAAACCTCATTGCCCATAAGAAGCTCAAAGACATGCTCAGCTTCGCGCAGCGCATGCTCATCCTCCATACGAATACGACGAAGCGTCCGATGAGCCGGGTCCATCGTCGTCTCGGCAAGCTGGTGAGCATCCATCTCACCCAAACCCTTGTAGCGCTGAATCGGGTCTTTATACGTGCGTCCGCGCTTTTCTAGCGCTTTAATCTCCTGATGAAGCTGCTCCTCCGAATACGTATAAATGTATTCACGTTTACGGCTACCGCTACCCGACACCTCAATACGGTGGAGAGGCGGAACAGCAGCATACACGCGACCAGCCTCAACAAGCGGACGCATGTAACGGAAGAACAACGTCAGAAGCAGCGTGCGGATATGCGCACCATCGACATCCGCATCCGTCATCATAATGACCTTGCCGTAACGGGCAGCATTGACATCAAATGTACGCCCAGAACCCGCACCAACAACCTGAATGATCGAGGCAACTTCCGCATTCTTGAGAATATCGGCAGGAGATGCCTTCTGAACATTGAGAATCTTGCCCCGAATCGGCAGAAGCGCCTGAAACTCCGACGAACGCGCGAGGCGCGCCGTACCAAGAGCCGAATCGCCCTCGACGATAAACAGCTCAGTGCGCTCAACATCCTCGCTGCGACAATCGGCCAGCTTCGCCGGGAACGACGACGATTCAAGGGCGTTCTTTCGTCGTGAAATCTCCTTGTGCATACGCGCAGCTACACGTGCCCGCATCTCAGCAACAACTTTTTCGAGGAGTCGACTCGTCTCGGTCTTTTGATCGCGCTTCGTCGAGGACAAGACCGCCGCGAGTTCCGACTCGACAACATTCGCAACAATCGCACGCACAGCAGACGTACCAAGAATCTCCTTCGTCTGACCCTCAAACTGAGGTTCAGGAAGGCGAACCGTGACCACAGCCGTTAGACCAGCTAAGACGTCGTCCTTCTCGATCTTCGGGTCCTTCGCCGTGATCTTCAACTTCCGCGAATTTGAATCAATCTGCGAACGAATTACCTTGACAAGAGCCTGTTCGAAGCCAGTCTGATGGGTGCCACCTCCAGGGGTACGAATGATATTGACGAAAGATTCAATCGTCGTGTCGTAGCCTGTGCCCCACCGCAACGCCACATCGACGTCACACGTGCGCTCGACACTCTTCGTGCGCAAACTCCCCGACTTCTTATCGAAAACTTGCGCATTCTCCTCGAAGGTGCCCGAGCCTACAAGATGAATAGTGTCCGTCACAGCCGGATCATTCGCGAGGAAATCCGCGAAATCGCGCGTACCACCCGCGTACACGAAGGTCTGTGTACGAGGATGGTCCTCGGTTTCCTCCGCGAACTGGTGGGCCTCACGTTCGTCGACAATCGTGATCGACAAACCGGGGATGAGAAAAGCTGTCTGGCGCACGCGCTCGACAAGTTCGTCATAGGAGAAACGAGCATCCGACAGGAAAATCTCTGGATCGGCCCAGTAACGCACACGAGTACCCGTGCGCTTCTTCGCCACCTTGCCCACGACGTCCAGTTCCGACGAATCCGTGAACGGTGTAAACGACGAATCCGGGGCGGCACCTGCTGTGGGATCGGTGAAGCGGCCAGGTTCACCACGCCGGAACTGCATCTGGTACGTCTTGCCGTCGCGGTTAACTTGGACATCCAAACGGGCCGACAACGCGTTAACTACCGAAGCACCTACGCCATGAAGACCGCCAGAGGCCGTGTAGGAACCGCCCCCAAACTTGCCACCCGCATGAAGCTTCGTATACACGACCTCAACGCCAGTAAGCCCAACACCTGGGACAATATCAATCGGGATACCGCGCCCGTCGTCCTGCACAGCCACCGAACCATCCGCATACAGCTCCACCTGGATGTTATGCGCATACCCTTCCAAGGCCTCGTCGACAGCATTATCGATGATCTCCCACAGGCAATGCATCAGGCCGCGTGAATCGGTAGAACCGATATACATACCAGGCCGCTTACGCACAGCTTCCAAACCCTCAAGAACCTGAAGGTGACGGGCTGTATAGGCTTCGTTCGTTGACACGTCCCACATCGTACGTGGCAACAACCGAATATTTCTTCGAAGGCACGCCCACCGCGGGCAAAATCACGCCAAAGAATCCATGAACGGTACGCCCACACCGGCCCGAGCGCGGCGGAAAAAGCCCGAGCGCCACGCATCGGACGGTGGCGACAGCCGACGAAGTCTTGCCCCGGTGCGTGAGGTTCGACTGATGGCGCCTCTTATTCCGTGCGTTTGGGGCACAGGCACGTGCGGTTGTGACACGCACTGGGTTGGACGGAGGGCGCGAGACCGCTGATGTCAGCACATGGTGCAAGCAGGCTATCTCGGTGAGCGGCCGTTCCGACGATGGCCCCGACCCGACGGACCCAGCGCGGCAGCTTGCCATGAACCCTCGGTCAGGGGCACGCACAGACAGCGCGGCGGTGGGGAGGAATTGATAATGGTATTCCTCCCCACCGCCGCCCGGTGAGCTCAAGACGACGTAGGCTCCACGCCGATCAGCGATTAACTGATACGCACCGCGCGGCCTACTTCGCGGTTATTTTCAATGAATGGCGGAACGCTCGTCGATAATCTCCACTGCATCCGCCGAGAGCTTATCGAGGTGCTGCGTGGCGTGATGCCCGCAGAAGAGCAACTCACCGTACGGCAATACGACGCGCACGTATGCTTGTGCGCCGCAGGCATCACAGCGGTCGAGGGCGGTGAGAGTCCGCTCGTCGGTCTGTACTGCTTGATCTTCCATTACTGTATTCACACTACAATCAAAGCAGGTTTCGGCCATTTCATTCCCAGTTGCCCATGTGAGTTCTCCCGCGGCGTACACCGAAGCAGAACCTCCGGCATATCATCGCCAAACGTCCATCACGTTGCGCTTCACACAGGTGGCAGCTCCCCTTCCCGTCATTGATAATGGAGAGACACCTCGTGCTGATCGGAGATTCATGTCGGGCTTTGCCGTTGTCGATTGCGAAACTACTGGCCTCAACCCCGCACACGATCGCATCATCGAAATTGCCGTCGTTCTCCTTACCGCAGAAGGCAACACCGAGCGTGAATGGTCCAGCCTTATCAACCCCGGTCGAGGCGTCAGCGCTACCTTCATCCACGGCATCACCGACTCCGATGTGGCCGATGCTCCAACCTTTGCCTCTCTCCTTCCCACTCTGACGGAGCTTCTCGACGGCCGAGCAATCGTCGCTCATAATGCCGTGTTCGATGTCGCCTTCCTCAACTCATCCTTCGCACGATCGCGCTTCCCTCATACGATCCCCCACCAGGCAACCGTCTGTACGATGGAATTATCGAAAATCTATCTACCTGACGGGCGCCACAGCCTCGCCGCAGCAGCCGAGCGCGCAGGCATCCGCCTTGACAACCATCACCGAGCACTCTCCGATGCATGGACAGCGGCCCATCTTCTCCGCCATTATCTCGCCGCTGAAAGTCGAGGCGAACGATACCGTAACCACGCCGTCTCACGAACAGGGCAGATCACTCACCCCGCTGCCTGGGTCGATGCCCTTACAGCAGCCGAAAAGATCTCTTGGCCGACGCCACTCTTCTAAGTAGGCACAGACTCGTCTCTCTAGCACCGACTCCTCGTCCAGAAAATCAGCCTTCGGTCGTTGTTCGCGACAGCGCCGTCATATACATCCCCAGCGCTCCCGCAATCGCCACATTTAACGATTCTGCTTTCCCGAAAATCGGAATCGACACCGTCGCATCAACCGCCGAAATATCGACTCGGTCAAAGCCGTGCGCTTCATTACCGAGGAGCCACATCGTCGGCCGCGACAAATCCGGACCATCAATTCGTGCACCAAGTAATCTGCGCTGCGCGGATGCTTCAACCAATGCAGCGAGCTCCCACTCACCCGCAGCATCGGCAGCCAGCACTTGAAAACCTGCGTGATGCGCCCCGTCAATAATTTCGCGAACATCCAATCCCGACAGAACCGGAAGATGGAAAAGCGAGCCAGCAGTCGAGCGAATCACCTTGGGGGCGGTTGTCTCAGCGCTCCCCTTCGCCATGAGCACCGCACCAGCACCGGCTGCATCAGCCGTCCGAATGATCGTGCCAACATTTCCAGGGTCATTAATCGCCACCGTCGCAACCGCCAACGTTGTCGAATTCAACACCGAATCTAGCGACAGCTTCTCGGGCATATTCGCCACGACGAGCAGACCCTGAGCATCGACAGAAAGGTCACGAAAGTCATCGGTGCTCACCATATGTGTCCATGTCTGGTGACTGCTCGCCAGATCGCGAATCTCTGGGTAGCGTTCTAGGGCATCTTCCGTAGCAAAAAGATCCCGGACAAGTTCGGGCGCATACGCGAATACTTCTCGAACAGCCTGCGGCCCCTCAACAAGCATCTGCTGAAACTTGGTGCGCTGTTCGCGCCTATGAAGGCGTGCAGCGCGCGCGATCTGCGAACGGGTTGCCTCTTTGATCCGAAGTGCCATGCTGAAAGACTACCGCGGGCCAGGTGCAGCGCGTGAATCAGGAATAATTTGTTCGCGTGCATGCTGTGTTTCTCGGCGTCGTGCCGAGCAACCCACTGCGCTGCGAGATTCCGTCTCCCTTGCACGTTGAGCGCGGCATGTCACACACGAACGAAGACACAGGCAAGCTCCCGGCCACACTCACAAACCACAGGCTGCGAGCCTCACAATCACCTACAGCGCTCATCAGTACACCACCCCAGGCGTTTTCTGTGACAAACGCGAGGCACAATACTCACACCATCCACACAGCAGTGGTGCGTATGTTCGTGCATCGCACACGCGCACATCAACCTGGGACGTGGCGCCCGGCCTGCAGAATAAGTTTGCGCCCACACCACGGAGTACAACGAAGGAGCCCACACCTACGCACAGTGCACCCATCACGCAGCGTAATCACCGCGCAGTACACCCGTCATGCAGTACAACGAAAGGGCCCACACCATGACGGTGTGGGCCCTTTTCGCTACAGGTTTCAGGCTGCTGCAGGAGCGTTGACGTCCTCCGGAAGAGCCTTCTTTGCAAGCTCAACGATTGCCTTGAAGGCAGCCGGATCGTTGACGGCCATCTCGGCGAGCTGCTTGCGGTTAACCTCAACGCCAGCGAGGGTGAGGCCCTGGATGAAGCGGTTGTAGGTCATGCCCTCGGCGCGCACACCCGCGTTGATACGAGTGATCCACAGCTTGCGGAACTCGCTCTTGCGGACCTTGCGGTCGCGGTAGTTGTACACCATTGAGTGTGTGACCTGCTCCTTCGCCTTACGGTAAAGGCGGGAGCGCTGACCGCGGTAGCCAGACGCGCGGTCGAGAATTGTGCGACGCTTCTTCTTTGCGTTAACAGAGCGCTTGACGCGTGCCATGAGTAACTCCTTCTACTACCTTCAGCGACCGAGCAGGGCGCGTGTCTGCTTGGCGTTCGCCTTGTCGAGGACGAGATCCTTCGAGAGGCGACGCGTACGGCGGCTCGACTTGCCTTCGAGCAGGTGGCGCTTGTTAGCCTGCTCGCGCATGATCTTTCCGCTGCCGGTGACGCGGAAACGCTTCTTTGCACCAGAGTGCGTCTTGTTCTTAGGCATTCTTGGCCCCTTATCCAGGCCGCGCGGAGCGCGGCGTTTCTCGGTACTTCGTGCGGGGACGAGCCCCACTGCCAGGGAGCAAGCTCCCTCACGTTTACTTTTCTGTTGAGTTTGCTTCGCCAGATTCTGCTGCAGCGACGCGCTCTTGGTTGCGCTGTGCGCGTTCTGCTTCGCGTTCACGACGCTGGTCGCGTTCTGCTTCACGGCGGCGACGCTGGTCGGACTTGGCTTCAGTCTTCTTCTTCAGCGGCGCGAGCACCATCGACATGTTGCGCCCTTCGGCACGTGGTGCTGCTTCGACGACGCAAAGCTCAGCGAGTTCGTCCGCGATCCCGCGCAGGAGCTTGACTCCCATTTCGGGGCGGGACTGTTCGCGTCCCTTGAAGCGGAGGTCGAACTTGACCTTGTCGCCACCGTTTAAGAAGCGCTCAGCCTGGCTGATCTTGCGACGGTAGTCGTTTTGGTCGATCTTGAGGCCGATTCGGATTGGCTTGATAACGGTGTTGGACTGGTTACGACGTGCTTCGCGGGCCTTTTGGGCAGACTCGTACTTGAACTTGCCGTAGTCCATGAGCTTGGCAACGGGCGGATTGGCGTCGGGGGCGACTTCGACGAGGTCGAGCCCTGCTTCGTGGGCGAGGCGGAGGGCATCCTCCACTCGGACGACACCTACCTGCTCGCCTCCTGGGCCGACTAGGCGTACCTGATCGACGTGGATGCGCTCATTGACTCGTGGTTCGTTGTTAATGGCTGCTCCTCTTTAGCTTTCTCAACATGCAATGCGCACGGAGTACTCCCGGTCTTGCCGGGCGGCGAGGAACCGAGCTTTGCACTGGTTGCCCGCTCACCAGAGGGCACACGAGTCTTTCGACTGTGGGACCCGGCACCGTGAGGCGCCCAGGTGGGATTTCTCCGCTTGCATTCCGGCGATTGGCCGGATGGTCGCCAACTACTGTACACCGTTCTCGTCGTATTCCTCTAACAACGACGTCACATGTCGCGACGTTTGTGGTGTGAGCTTGCTTTCACTGGGCAAGTTTGTCGAGTTTTCGGACGACGAACGACGATACCTCGTCGCCCCAACGCAAGGCTCAGGTGAGCCGGGTTGGCACGATTTCCACAAGGTCGAGGTGTGAGCGAAGGTATGGGTCTTCGATGAGTGCTCTTTGTAGCCATTCGATTGCCGCGTATGCATGGTTCTTCGAAGCTGTGGCTTTCATGTGGACGAGCACCTGCACGGTTCCTCGACTTGATGCTTTCATGTCCACGGATGCCACTTGTTCGAGATCACGGCTCGGCAATAGTCGCACCTGGCACTGCTCATCCTCCCATGGAGCGATCCACGGGTCTCCACTTCCTATGGCGGCGACAGCACTGCGTCCGAGGTACGTCTCGGCGTCCTGGGCTGGGTCGAGGACGAGTAGTCCTGCGGATAAGAGAGCCTGGGCCGCCGCATTTCGGGCAAGCACAGGGAGAGGGCGAGCAGAGGGGTCCCACGCGAGGAGAGCCGCGGCGCTTGAAAATATCGGCATCGCTATTCCGCCTCCCGGTGCAGGAACGAGCCCCTGGGCAATTTCAGCAAGCGCTTGAGCTGTGGGATCGGGTTCGTTAACGTGTGGCGAGACTGAACCATCTGCCTCGCGACCGGGATGCGCATGAGCGTGCACAGGCACGAACACTCTGCTTGTGCCTAGAGCAACGACGATAGCCTTGATCCGTTCGCCCGCATTTTCCAGATTCAGCGCTCCTTCAAGTTCGGGGGCGGTGCAACCGTCGTCGCCAGCAAAAGGATTCGGGCGTAGGAGCTTTGCGGCATCCACTAGCGTTGTTCTCCCGCAACTTCGATGGCCTGCGCCAGCGTGAATTTCTGCGCATATAGGGCCTTCCCGACGATCGCACTATCAACACCGTCTGCGACGTGGGCGCGAAGTTTGCTGAGGTCATCGAGACTCGAAATCCCTCCCGATGCGACGACCGGTGCCTTCGCTCGGCGGGCAACATTGACGAGCAAATCCGTATTTGGCCCCTCCAACGTTCCGTCCTTCGTCACATCGGTGACGACGTAGCGGGAGCAGCCTGCTTCCTCAAGACGTTCGAGTACCACCCAGAGGTTTCCACCTTCTTGTGTCCAGCCGCGGGCCGCAAGCGTTTCGCCGCGCACGTCGAGGCCAACCGCTATCCGATCCCCGTACCGGGCAATCGCCGCGGCCGTCCATTCGGGGTTCTCAAGCGCTGCCGTTCCAAGGTTGACACGTGCTGCACCAGCATCGAGAGCCCGAGCGAGTGAATCGTCATCACGGATGCCCCCGGATAACTCGATCCGGACGTTTGTTTCGGCGACAATACTTGCGAGCAATTCGTGGTTGGAACCTCGCCCGAAGGCAGCGTCTAAATCAACCAGATGAATCCACGTTGCGCCCTGCTCCATGAATGAGGCAACGGCTTCGCGTGGGTCACCATAATTCTGTTCTGTTCCAGCCTCACCTTGGAGGAGACGCACGGC
The DNA here is from genome assembly GCA_021532125.1 of Arcanobacterium haemolyticum. Lineage (GTDB taxonomy): Bacteria > Actinomycetota > Actinomycetes > Actinomycetales > Actinomycetaceae > Changpingibacter > Changpingibacter haemolyticus_A. The sequence goes on along the minus strand of JADYUX010000002.1, from coordinate 170,202 downwards.
CTGACCGTTGACAACATCAACAGCTGGGAGGAGCTGGAGCGGTGGATGATTCGACATGGGTTGTCCTTACTGCATGAGCACGCCATGAGGTAGGTGGCGTGGCTTCTCGCGTGGTGTCTTAGAGAGTTCCGAGCCAATTCTTGAGGAGGGTGGCCCCCGCCTCACCTGATTTTTCTGGGTGAAACTGGGTAGCTTTGAGCGGGCCATTCTCAACAGCGGCAACGAAGCGCGAACCGTGTTCCGCCCACGTGACGAGCGGTGCGTTCGGCCCCGGCATCGCCGCTGCAGGATCGGATTGCACGGCATACGAATGAACGAAATAAAACCGCTCGTCGGCAATACCCGAAAAAAGCTCGCTCCCCTCTGGAGCATCAACCGGGGACCAGCCCATATGCGGAACGATCGGGGCGGGAAGAAGATCCACCGAGCCCGGCCACTCGCCGAGCCCTTCATATTCTCCGCGTTCTGTTCCTCGCTCGAACATGATTTGGAGGCCGACGCAGATGCCAAGTACAGCCCGCCCGCCTGCAAGCCGGCGCTCAATCAAACGGTCAGCCCCCACAGCTTTGATCTTGCCGATCACAGCTGCAAACGCACCAACCCCCGGGACAACAAGTCCGTCGGCGTTCATGACAGCTTCTCGATCGGCTGTGAGTTCGACGTTGGCACCCACATATTCAAGCGCTCTGCACACCGACCGCACATTCCCCGAATCTGCAGCGAGAACGACGACTTTTGCGCTCACTTCTCCCCCTCAGTTGGTTTCTTCCGGAAACGATCAAAAAAGCCGTGCCGCTCGTGTGCCGCCCCGGTTTCTGCCTGCGTATCGGCTTCGTCGATATGGGGCTCGCCGCCCTCCTGTTCGCGATTGCGCATCAGGCCGATGAGATCTTTCGGGCTCATATCCTTGGAATGTACCGCCCTAAGCTCCGACGGCTTCTTCTGTCCGAGAACAACGCGCTCAATCACAGGGTCAAGAGCGTTAAGAAGAAGACCTGAGGGGATCTCCTCGCCTGGCTCTCCGTTTTGGAAACGGCGCGCCCTCACAAGGCCAGAAACGCCAGCCTCGATCCCCACGTCCTCGCCTAAATCGACATCGATGAGCACCGTGCCGAACTTTGACAAACGGGAGAAAAACGCTGCAACCGCCGGTGCATTATCCGAAGGCTCACCGTTTTCCTCGAGCTCCTTCAGATCTGATTCATCCGGGCCAAGGATATTGCGAATATCCCACTCGTCGTACTGGGGAACCGGCAATTCACGAACAATCAGAGCGCCAGACTTCGTCGGGACGACGTCGACATCCAGTTTCTGGATTGCCGCAATACCGGCGACGACGTCGGCCTTCTCGAATGGTGTGAGGACAGCGTAACGCTTGATCTTTTGGCCCATTACAGGCTCCCCTTCGTTGAAGGAATACCATTCACTCGCGGGTCCGGTTCAACAGCGGCCCGCAGTGCACGCGCGAGCGCCTTAAACTGCGCTTCCACAATATGATGCGGGTCGCGTCCACGAACAAGGTCAATATGAAGGCAGATGCCGGCATGGTATGCGATAGCTTCAAATACATGGCGCGTCATCGACCCCGTGAAGTGGCCGCCGATGAGGTGATACTCCTGCCCAGCAGGCTCCCCCTCATGCACGAGGTATGGGCGCCCCGAGATATCAACTACAGCACGGGCAAGCGCTTCATCGAGCGGGACAGTAGCTTCACCAAAACGACGAATCCCTGCCTTATTTCCGAGGGCTTCGCGTAGAGCCTCGCCGAAACAAATCGCGGTGTCCTCGACCGTGTGGTGAACATCCACCTCGATATCACCGCGAGCCTCAACGTCAAGATCGATAAGGCTGTGCCGAGATAGCGCAGTCAGCATGTGGTCATAGAAAGGTACGCCCGTCGAGATATGCGACTCACCCGTACCATCGAGGTTGATCGCCAAAGTAATCGCGCTCTCCGAGGTAGCGCGCTCAATCCGTGCGGTCCGTGCCATCAGATAATCTCCTTCACAGCGGCGAGGAAAGCAGCGTTTTCCTCCGGCGTACCAATACTCACCCGAAGCCAGCCCTCCGGACCCACTTCACGAATCAACACTCCCCGATCGAGCAAGCCTTGCCATACCGCATGTCGATCCTCAAACGTGCCGAACATGATGAAGTTGGCATCGGAAGGAGCCACTCGCAAGCCGAGCTGGCGCAGATCCCGAGCGAGCTGGTCACGCGAGGCTCGGATCTCCGCAATCTGAAGCCGCAAGTCACCACGATGCGCCAGCGCCGCGCGAGCAGCAGCCTGCGTGATCGCCGAAAGATGATACGGAAGGCGGACAATCCTCAACTGCTCGATCACCTGCGGACGCGCGGCAGCGTAGCCAAGGCGCAACCCGGCCGCGCCAAAAGCCTTTGACATCGTTCGAGTGACGACAAGATGCGGATACTCTGCAAGAAGCTCAAGAGCACTGCCGACACCTTCACGACGAAACTCCGCATACGCCTCATCCACGACGACGAGACTCGCCATATCCTCCGACGGACCTGTCGTCCACGCAATCTCTAGGAGCTCAATGAGCTGCTCGCGTGGCAAAGCCGTGCCCGTAGGATTATTCGGACTCGCAAGAAGCACAACCGCTGGGCGCTCCTTCGCGAGAACTTCACGAGCCTGGGCTATATCGAGCCCGAATCGCTCATCGCGTTTCCCTGCAATCCAACGAGACTCCGTGTCGCGGGCATATTCCGGATACATCGAATACGTCGGGGCAAAGGAGACGACTGCACGCCCCGAACCGGCGAACGCCTGAAGAATATGAAGCATCACTTCGTTCGAGCCGTTAGCCGCCCAAATCTGCTCCGGAGAAAGCTTCACATGGGATTCTTCCGCGAGGTAGGTAGCGAGGTCGGAACGCAAACCCGTGAAGTCTCGATCAGGGTAACGATTAAGTCGAGTGGCAGCCTCAGCCACACTCGCCGCGATATCGTTCACAAGGTCGGCAGACGGCGCATAAGGGTTTTCATTGACATTCAGACACACAGGAACGTCTAACTGCGGAGCTCCGTAAGGAGACTCACCGGCAAACTTCTCACGGAATGGCAGAGTAATCACACCACTAGCCTACGAAAGACTGGCCCCGCAGTGCGAGACCAGTCCACCGTAAGCCCACAAGACTCGCAGGTGATATCTCTAACGAAGCATCACGAGAGAGGTGAATGGGGGGTACGTCAGATTGCGTTATCCAAGCGAGCCGCAAGTGCCTCCGCGTGGGCGGGGAGATCCTCATCGAGTGCGAGGGCGCGAAGCGGCTCGTACATGGCACTCATCGCTTCCTTGGAGTACTCGATTTCCTGGACCGACTTGATAAAAGCATGCACGTTCAGACCTGCGGCAAAACGCGCCGTTCCCCCCGTGGGCAAAACGTGGTTCGATCCAGCCATATAGTCCCCAAGTGGCACCGGGTTGTATGGACCGACGAAAATCGCGCCGGCGTTGTGAATACGCTGCGCGTCCTCGGTGGCATTCGCCGTCTGAATTTCGAGATGCTCGGCGCCGTAGACATTTGCAACATCAATTGCTGCATCAATGTCGTCGACAAGAACAATCCCTGATTGTGGTCCTGTCAGCGCAGTGCGCACTCGTTCACTATGCTTCGTCGCTCCAGCACGCCGTTCAAGCGCCTCATCAACGGCGTCGGCAAATTCTGGCGAATCCGTAATAAGAACGGACGCTGCCGCCGGATCATGCTCGGCCTGAGAGAGAAGGTCAGCGGCTACGAACTCCGGATTAGCGTGAGAATCCGCAACAATCGCAATCTCGGTCGTTCCGGCCTCAGCATCAATGCCAACCACTCCACGGACAGCTCGCTTCGCTGCAGCAACGAAAATATTGCCTGGACCTGTCACAACATCAACACGCCCGCACAGCACTTCGTCGTCAACGCCAGCCTCACCCGCCGCGCCATAGGCAAACATCGCGATAGCCTGCGCACCGCCAACCGCATACACTTCGGAAATTCCCAGAAGATAGCACGCCGCAAGGATCGTCGGGTGCGGAAGCCCACCAAAGCTAGCTTGAGGCGGCGAAGCAAGCGCAATCTCCTTCACGCCGGCCACCTGAGCAGCCACAGCATTCATGATGACCGAGGACGGATACACTGCGAGGCCACCAGGCACATACAAGCCCACACGACGAACAGGAATCCAGCGCTGACGGACAATGCCACCAGGCATAATCTCCGTCACTCGCTCCTCAGGAAGCTGAGCAGTATGCCCAGCTCGGTTATGTGAGATAGAAATCTCCAGCGCCTCACGAAGCTCCGGCGCCAACGCATCAGCAGCCTTCTTCAGCTCCACAGCAGGTACACGCAGATGCTCCGGACGCACGCCGTCGAAACGCTCAGCCAAATCACGCAGAGCCACCGCACCACGCTCACGCACATCGGCAATAATCGGCTCAACCAATGCCAGAGCCTTCTCTACATCAAGGCTCGCACGCGGCAAGCGGCCCTCCAAAGACCGGGAACCACGAAGATCAATACGTTCAAGCATGGGACAAGTCTACGTTGGAAGAAAACGAGCGCGCCTTCCTCGTCGTCGTTATGAAACCCGCTCATTCACGCGAGTCAGAATTTAGCGCTGCATGCGGAACGTCGCCAGCGTTAGCTACCGGCAACCTTATCCACCGCACCACCGAAGCGCCGCTCACGATGTGCATAGGCTTCAAGCGCCTTCCACAGCTCACGCCGATCAAAATCCGGCCACGCAAGATCAGAAAAATACAGCTCAGCATACGCCGACTCCCACATGAGGAAATTGCTCGTACGCTGCTCACCGCCAGTACGAATAAACAAATCAACATCCGGCATATGCGGCGCATACAGATAACGCTCGACCGTCCGCTCAGAAATAGCGCTAGCTTTAAGCTTCCCCTCAGCCACATCGCGACTAATCGCCCGCATCGCATCAACGATCTCTGCCCGACCCCCATAATTGATGCACATGTTAAGAGTCAAGGCAGAATTGTCTTGTGTGAGCTCCTCAGCAGCACGCAGTTCCGAAAGCACCGACTTCCACAGCTTCGGCACACGCCCCACCCACCTCACGCGCACACCCCACGCATTGAGGTCATCACGCTGGTCACGCAACACTTGACGCGAGAAGCCCATAATAAAACGCACTTCAGCAGGCGAACGCTTCCAGTTCTCCGTCGAAAAAGCGTAAGCAGACAGCTCCTTAACTCCAGCCTCAAGCGCGCCCGCCACAACATCCATCAGCACGGCCTCACCGGCACGATGCCCCTCAATCCGCGGCAAGCCACGCGCATTTGCCCAACGTCCATTGCCGTCCATCACCACGGCAACATGGCGAGCCACGTGAGCAAGCTGAGGCGCTTTCGCACCAGAAGGGTGAGCAGGGGGAGGAATAGGCATAGACCTATCGTAGACACATCCAGGAAGTCAGAGACACATCCCGGCGCTCGTACCTCCCGGCCTCGGGCACAATAACTCCCCAACTAGCGCAGTACCCACCCGCGCCTTCGTCGTCAATCAGCAACCTTTAACGAACGAATCTGACGCTCCACATGCCACTGCAAATACGCCGCAATGAGACCCGACACCTCGCGTCGAGTAAGCGCAGAGGCAGCCTCAGCAACCGCCCACTCCCCAGACATCAACGCACCAAGCAACTCAACCGCAGAACGGGACACATGAATCGCCCCCTTTGGCGCGCACTCCTCACACACCATGCCACCAGAAACCACATGGAACCGGTCAAGCGGCCCAGGAGCACCACACAGGGCACAATTCCATATGGCAAGCGCCCAACCAGAAACAGCTAACGCCCGCAAAAAATACGAATCCCGAATAAGTTCGGGCTCATGCTCACCCCTCGCAAGCGAATTAAGCGCACCGAGCAGGAGAAGGTAATGCTCATCGTCCGATTCATCAGCCGTCAGCAGCTCAGCAACCTCAACGACAGCGCTCGCGGCAGTATACGAATCGTAATGGCGGCCCAAGACACCTGCAAAAGGTGCAATCGTCGCCACTTCAGTCACAACATCAAGCGTTCGGCCAACGTAAAGCTGCACATCAACCATCGAAAACGGTTCAAGGCGAGCACCAAAACGCGAGCTCGTCCGGCGAACCCCCTTCGCGGCAGCACGCACGCGCCCATGATGGCGCGTCAACAGCGTAATAATTCGGTCCGCCTCACCAAGTGCATGCGTACGCAGCACGATTCCTTCGTCGCGGTAAAGCTTCACGGCCACATTCTTTCACGGACATGCAATATCCACGCCAGTGACATACGAGAGGCTCGCCACTGGTGAAGGTCATAACCTTCACCGAAAGTTCGCGGTTGTAACGGGGCCTGCAGGGTTTCCTCCCACGGAACGTCCAACCCACGCGCACCATCGCGCACAGCATCTCCCGCAGCCGCGCACAGCATCTCCCCCCTCCCAACCGACACACTGAAAACTTGCATCTACATGCGCCTGCCATACATCGGACGTGCATGACCAGCACACATATCACCTGTTAGTCTCTAGGCCTATGAAGCCGTTTCTTGTGGCAATCGCTCGCCCACCGGGGAAAATCGCTGTCGACGAGCGCCGGGCGCTCCTCAAGCTTGGCCACCTCGACGAATCGCAGCTCATTCCGTTCGAGCTCGATCAGCATGAACCCAGCTTGCCTGAGCTTTCACACTATTCAGGCGTCATTATTACGGGTTCGCCATATAACTACTTGGCCTCACAGAAGTCGGATTCTCAACGACGCACACAAGACAATGTCCTTCGCCTGTGCGAGCGCCTCCTCGCCGAAGATTTTCCGACATTAGGACTCTGCTATGGCCTCCAGATGTTAGCGGTAGCTGGTGGCGGCACCCTCAGCCGCGAATTTCCCGAGGACATGGGAGCATACGCCATTACTCTTAACGACGCGGGCAAAGCCGATCCACTCACGGGGCACCTGCCCGAGATGTTCTATAGCTACGTCGCTCATTCGGAATCAATCGCCACGCTCCCCAAGAATTTCACAGTGCTCGGATCATCGGAAACAACACCCATTCACCTTGGACGTTTTGGTTCGAATATCTACGGCACTCAGCATCATCCGGAGATCGACACGTCGGGTATTCGCCTCCGTATCGAGCACTACGTCGGCGTGTACCTAGCAGCCGAGGACCACGACGACATCCTGCATGCATGTACCTCGGTGCGAACCGAGCACGGTCTCATCAGTGGATTCACCTCGACTTACGGGAGCTGACATGGACTTTGCATCTTCGGAACAATCCACAGTCGGTATCGAATGGGAACTTCAGCTTATCGACCGTGATTCCAACGATCTTCGCCAGAGCGCCGCATACATCGTGGATCGAGTAGCGGGACAACCATTTATCCAAAGCGAGATGCTCCTCAACACCGTTGAAGTGACATCGGGAGTTCATCACACCATCTCAGGCTGCGTGGCCGACATTCGCGCGGGACTCGACATCCTTCACGATGTGACGAGCGAACTTCGCATCGACCTCTCCTCCGCCGGTTCCCATCCTTTTGCTAATCCTGCCTACCAGCGTGTGACAGACAAGGAGCGGTACAAGGAACTCGTCGAACGAACCCAATACTGGGGGCGCCAGATGCTCTTGTTCGGCACCCACGTCCACGTGGGAATCGACAAACGTGACAAGGTTCTTCCCATCCTCAAAGCCGTCCTCACGAAGGCCTACCATATCCAGGCACTCTCGGCATCATCGCCGTACTGGAGCCGGACCGATACAGGGTATGCGACGAATCGCGCCATGTTCTTCCAGCAGTTGCCAACTGCCGGTGTTCCCCGCCAATTCGATCGTTGGGAAGAACTCGAACGCTTTGAAGCTGGCATGCTCGCAACCGGGACTATCGATCATTTCAACGAGGTACGTTGGGATGTGCGTCCCTCGCCCGGCTGGGGCACGTTGGAAGTCCGGGTGGCGGATGCCAACACGAATATCGACGAGCTTCAATCCATTGCAGCTCTTATCCACTGTCTTGTTGATTATTACTCGGATGAGTACGACGCAGGCCACTCACTTCCCGCACTCTCGGACTGGTTCGTTGCCGAAAACAAGTGGCGCTCCGCACGTTACGGAATGGATGCCATCCTCATTGTTGACGACGAGGGAAACGAGGAGCACATCAAGGATACGCTCGCTTCGTTGCTTCGCACGCTTGAGCCTTACGCCCAGCGATTGAATTGTCTCGACGAGCTTTCCGGTATCGCGAAGATGTGCGACGAAGGAGCTGCCTACGAACGTTTGCGCCGTGCCGGCGAGTTGAACTCGGGTTCGCTCGATGCGGTTGTCACACACATGCGTGCCGAGATGGCTGCCGGACATGCGCTCATGCCACGTGCTTACGACAACGAATCGACTGATCGAGCAGCACAGAGATAGAGCCACATTCCAGCTCCGTTTTCCGCCGGGGAAACTATCTCAACCGCGACGTATTATGCCGTCATTCGTGAGCAATTGCGTGGGTGGAGGGAGGCCAAGGGAGGCCAAGCAGCACTGGTTGGCCTCCCTCCATTCACTAGCGAAGTGCGCGGTTCACTGCGGAGATAATCGCCTTGAAGCTAGCGCGGACGGTAGATGGATCGATACCACAACCCCAAAGGATCTGACCATCAACATCGCATTCAACGTAAGCGGCCGCCGTTGCATCCCCACCTTCAGACAAGGCGTGCTCGGCATAATCGAGCACGCGCAGCTCGACGCCAAGACCACCGAGTGCAGCGACGAAAGCGTCAATGGGGCCATTGCCATTCGCTTCGACGCTGTGATCGACACTTGCGCCGTCCTCATCGTGCTCGCGGACAATCGCAGTCAAGTGCGAGTGCTCTCCTTCGTCGCCAGATGTCACCACTGACAACACAAGACGATACTTCCCCCACGGCTTGAGGCCCTCGGCGGCCGTGTACGGCAGGTATTCGTCGACAAAGACCTGCCACAGTTGCTCGGCGGAGACTTCGCCGCCAAATGTATCTGTCCAGCGTTGCACGATCGAGGAGAGTTCAAGCTGCATCCGGCGGGGAAGATCGAGGTGGCGTGTTGTGGACATGAGGTAGGCGACTCCGCCCTTACCGGACTGCGAATTGACTCGCACGATAGCCTCATACGAACGCCCAACATCACGTGGATCAATTGGCAGGTACGGCACATCCCACGTGACGGCATTCTGGTCGCCACCAGCAGCCGCCACACGCTCAGCACGATCCGCAAAGCCCTTCTTAATCGCGTCTTGGTGCGAGCCTGAGAACGATGTGTACACAAGATCGCCACCGTACGGCGTGCGCGGCGGCACATCCATACGGGTGCAGTGTTCAACGATTCGACGAACCTCGTCGATATTATCCAGCTTGAGTTCTGGATCGACGCCCTGGCTGTAAAGGTTGAGTGCAACTGTCACGAGATCGACATTGCCGGTACGTTCGCCGTGCCCGAAAAGGCAGCCCTCCACTCGATCCACACCGGCGAGCAACGCAAGTTCCGTTGTGGCAACGCCCGTGCCGCGATCGTTGTGGTTGTGCGCCGAAATTACGGCGTGTTCGCGTCCCGGCAGGTTCCGACAGAAGTATTCAATCTGATCGGCATACGTGTTAGGAGTGCAGCGCTCAACCGTCGTTGGGAGGTTGAGGATGATCTCTCTGTCAGGACCCGGCTGCCACACGTTCATGACGGCACTACAGACCTCAATAGCGAAATCGAGTTCCGTATCGACGAAGAATTCGGGAGAGTATTCGAAGCCAGCGATCGTCGTCTCGGGAAGTCGCTTCTCCATGTAGGAGATGACGTCCTGCGCACCGGAGACAGCCAGGTGCAACGTAGCTTCACGATCGTTGTGGAACACCACCCTACGGAACAGTGGTGATGTGGCGTTATACAGATGGACCGTTGCCCGAGGCAAGCCGTCGAGAGCATCAATCGTGCGGTGGATAATTTCCGGCCGCGACTGGGTCAGGACGGAAATTGTCACATCGTCGGGAACGGCATCGTCGTCGACGAGGGAACGACAGAAGTCAAAATCTGCCTTCGACGCGGCAGGGAAACCAATTTCAATCTCTTTGAAGCCCATCTTGATAAGCAGATCGAACATCTGGCGTTTGCGCGCCGGGTCCATGGGTTCGATGAGCGACTGGTTGCCGTCGCGCAAGTCAGTAGACATCCACCGTGGCGCCTTTGTGATCCGATTGTTTGGCCACGTACGATCGGGCAGCGACACGGGATTCGTCGTCAAAAAACTCTCGTACTTTTCGACGGGCATCCCTGATGGAACTTGGTGTGAAACCTTACCTTGCGTCTTCATGGTTCTTCTTTCGTTAGCGTGTGTGCGTAACCGGCGTAAGAAGTACCCGCGCCAGGGAGCCGGTTTATCGGACCCTGTCGCGGCAGGTAAGGAGAAGAAGAGCCTGTGACATGGCTCTAACAATAGAACGTTTTGCTGGTTGATGCGAGAAGTGCCACATTGTGAGCGCGGTGCAGCCTTGTGATCGCGATAGGTACCTCGTTTGTGAGAGACACGGATGACGCCGACAGCATCAGTTGGAGGCGTCGTCATAGGCCGCAGGATTCTCGAGGCGATAGAGGTCATCGGCCGTGACAATGCGCGTGGCGATCGCATGTTCAACGAGGCGAGCGCGTCGATTGACGGCAAGTCGATCCGGGCCGCCGTGAAGGCCACGCACACCATACTTCGTCAAGCGCTCGCATACGTGATCGAGCTTGCGGTTGAATCGCGTGATCGGCCATCCGAGGCGATCAGCCGCATTTTGTGACGACGGGATCGACGACGTTGTGCCACGCCCGGTCAGCACAGGTTCGGCAAGCGCCAGGACAAGAAGAAGCTGGGAGGGAGTGAGTTCCACTGGCCCAATCGTTGGCTCCCCTGCTTCCGTCACATTCGCAACATCCGCTGAAGCATACGCCGGAGTATCGTTGAGCACTGACATCTCGTACGTCGTCGGCCCAGCGGTAAAGAGCAAGACAGTCTCCACATAGACGAGCGGTAAGCGGGCCCCTGGCTGAAGGTAGGCTTGCGTGCGCCCGTCTTTATCAGCCACCGTTGCGGATAATCGCGCACCAACATTTTCGATCCACCACAGGCCATCAGACTCCGAAATCACCAAGAAACGACGATGAAGGTACGGGTTGTCGTCGATCTGAAGTGGGCCTTCTCGCCCGATAACGAATGGCTCGTGGGGATCAACAGGGAACCACTCTCCACAAAATTCAACTGAAAGACTCATTTTTCCTCCTCAGAAGACGTATCGTCGTCGTTCCCTAAAGTGACGACGAGAGCCGTCACATTATCGTGGCCTCCGTGCGATAGAGCGAGGTCACGTAAGCCATATGCAGCCGCCTGGGGTCCCGTCCCAATAAGCTCGCCAAGGGTCTCCTCAATGACGGAATCGGAAACGTCGTCGGTAAGACCATCGGAGCAGATGAGGATAACGTCGCCCGCACGAGCATGGATACGTTGGACATCGGCATCAATGTCGTTTCGAGAATCCACCGCTTTGAGGACAACATGGCGTGCAGGATGCTTATCGGCTTCAACGGGAGTGAGGGCGCCCGCATCCACCAGTGCCTGAACGTATGAATGATCTTTTGTCAGGCGAGTCAAAGCGCCGTCACGCCACAAGTAAACCCGAGAATCACCCACATGGAAAACTAACCAGTGGAGCTGATCGGGACAAAGAAGAACACCAGCAAGGGTGGCCCCGACGACAACCGTCTCCCCCGCTTCATCGTCACCCTGAAGCGCAGTTTCTCGGGTTTGGGCAAGGTGTCGTATCGATGATTGAGCTCGATGAAGCGCCTCGTTGAGTGCGGTGATTCGTTGAGCGTCAGTCGCCATGTCACGCCATCGCGGCGTTCCAAGTGCGTCGGCGAGAATTCGCGCTGCGGCATCACCATACGTGTGTCCGCCCATTCCGTCAGCAACACATGCGAATGGGAGTGCGATGAGGTAGGTATCCTCATTCTGGTCCCGTACCCGGCCGACATCGCTGACGCCCGCCGCCGCAAGTTTGCGCATCATAAGCTCAACTGTATGCCACAGGCACACCAAGGCACGGTATCGCTGCGGGGGTAGGCCTTCCCATGCCGTACACATCAACCATGTCGAGTGACACGAACTATCCCACAGGAGAGGGATAGAAGCCCCAGTAGGCAAGCGTGAGAAGCATGATCGAGTGACCGGCAATCGCGATACACACAATAGCTTTTGACGGCCACGGCAAGGGCGTATCCCGCTTGTCAATCGCCTGATTGATGACGGAAAAGACTTCCCTCACAACAAACCACGCGGCGACGAGTGCGACCAGCTCCGTGAGCATCCAGCCACCTTGAACCAAAACCGGATTCTGCTGGTACGACAAGGCGAGAGTAGCGATCGCAACGATATAGAGGATCGCTGCCAGCCCCGCAGCGAGAACACCCGCCGATGCAGCATTGAGCTTTGCCGCGCGACCGGTGAGATCAACGGGTCGTCTCCCCCGCCACTTCACAAACGTCAGCAAGGTCAGAGGGATCGAGATAATCGTGAGAAAGAGTCCTGCAAACATGATCCGCAGCCCCCACTCACCTGACGCGAACCAGTGGGGCTGCCCGATAGATCCAGCAACGTATTGTTGGGCCGGCTGCGCGCCCGCCACATGGGGTGAGGCTGAGGCTGTTGACGGTAGACCGTTAATCCAATCGGCTGTATCGCGCATGGCATCCGTCACGAGAACTTTGTCTACTTTGAGGCCGTGATCTGCCTTGTCGTAGTACCGGACCGTGAGGTTGGTATTCCCAGCTTCAGCCAGATCCTCCCGCATTTGCGTAGCGCCTTGGATGGTTGGCATCGACATATCGCCCGTGCCATACAGCATGAGCACCGGCATTGTCATCGAGCGCTGATACATCGACACATCGAAGTCGATGTACTCGAAATCTGTGCCAAAATCCTGGCCGATGAGACGCGGAATCGCGTTGATAATTCGCTCTGGAGCACCGAGATTACGCAAATACGTCCCCGCAGCCAATGCGCCTTGTTCACGAATCGGCAAAACGGGTGCAGAGATAAACGCGACGAACGCCACGTCATCTCTCATCGTCGCCACGATCGGCGCGATGAAACATCCTTCGGAGACTGCATATATGCCGGATCTATGCGGATCGACGCCCGGCATCGTCGAAAGGAACTCGAAAACGTCCGAAAAATCTTGGGCAAGCGCCTCGTAATCCCTATGGGTGGTCGTGTAGTTGGTCGTTCGCTTTTGGGGAACGATCGTCACGATTCCCGACGAGGACAAAAGCTCGGCTTCATCGTCGAAATCCTTGTATGACGACGTCCCCGTGCCATGAATAAACACCACCCCAGGAGCTAGACCCTCAATACCTTCGGGGAAACGAATGGTCGCCGGAATCGTCGTCCCATCAGAGAGCGGGACATCAACGAGTTCTTCTCGAACGTTGAACGTTGAGATAGGAGTGGTCACACGCGTGCCGTGAATCGACGTATCGGAAGTCTCGGGAACAATGACTTCCTTCATCGGCTGAAGATTCCACCCCGGACCAGCCCACGAACCCCACAATCCGAGAACAACGAGGAGGACGAGAAGCGTCATGACACGAGGATGTCGCAACGCTAGCGCCCTCACCCATGCAGGGCCACGAGGAGTTTTCAGCGCAGTCCTGGGTTCACCAGAATCCTCGCGAACACTCACGAAAGTCTGACGGTCTGATTCACTCAAAAGCCCAAACGCCCCAGCTTCTTCGGGTCACGCTGCCAATCCTTCGCGACCTTAACGTGGATATCGAGGTGAACTCGGGAGCCAAGGAGCCGTTCAATCGATGTGCGGGCATCGCGACGAATCTGACGGAGCCTCGACCCTCCACGTCCAATCACGATCCCCTTTTGAGAATCACGCTCAACGTGGATATTCGCATGGATCGCCGTAATCTCGCCTTTATCGTGCCCAAACTTCCGGCCATCGCACTCATACATTTCTTCGATCGTGATTGCAATCGAATGAGGAAGCTCATCACGCAAATCCTCAAGAGCAGCCTCACGGATGAGTTCACAAATGAGCGTTTCTTCCGATTCATCGGTGATGGCGTCGCGCGGGTAAAGAGGTGGAGAATCGGGCATCTGTGCAAGGACGACATCCGCAATGACATCAATCTGTTCGCCACGCACGGCACTCACAGGCACAATGTCGACGAAGTCAGCCTCATGGCTCACATCGACAAGACGGGAAGCAAGCTCATCTTGGCTCACCTTATCGGTCTTTGTCACCGCCGCAATCATGGGAGTACGTGACTGGCGAACGAGGTCGAGAAGGAAACGATCGCCGGGCCCTGTCGGCTCATCAGCAGGAAGGCAGACGATCACCACATCGACGTCTGCAAGGGAATCCCTCACCATATCGTTCAGGCGCTCACCGAGAAGGGTGCGCGGACGATGTAATCCTGGCGTATCGACGAGAATAATCTGGCCGTCCTCACGATTCACGATGGCACGAATGACACGTCGAGTCGTCTCGGGACGATCCGAGGTGATAGCAACCTTTTGCCCGACGAGCGCATTAGCGAGAGTGGACTTCCCAGCGTTAGGGCGCCCAACAATACACGCGAATCCTGCGCGGAAGCCCTCCGGCCATGACCCCATGAGTTCACTCATCGTCGTCCTCTTCCTCGTCGTGCTTCTCAATTGCCTTGGCAATAATAGTCGTCAGGCGGCGACGCCGCCCCTCGAAGTGTTCGGCCTCAAGCTCGATCCCATCAATCTCCGCCCGTGCACCAGCAATCGGCACCCGACCGAGAACTTTTGCGAATAGTCCGCCGGCCGTGTCCACGTCGTCGTCGTCCAAGTCGATACCAAAAAGCTCACCGAGCTCGTCGATAGGCAGCTTCGCCGGGACGCGGAATGAGCCATCCCCAAGATCTTCGACGACAGGCTCAGCCTTATCGTGTTCGTCGGCAATCTCACCCACAATTTCCTCAACAAGATCCTCGATCGTGACAAGGCCCGCGATGCCGCCGTATTCGTCGACAACCATCGCGATGTGGATTTGATTCGCCTGCATCTCGCGCATGAGATCGTCGACAACCTTCGTTTCTGGGACGAAGATCGGTTCACGCATAATGTCAGAAATTGTGAGTCCGGCGGCGTCGTTGCGATGATGCGTGCGTCGGATAACATCCTTGAGGTAGATAACGCCACGCAAGTCGTCCACGCTATCCCCGGTGACAGGTACACGCGAAAAACCTGAGCGCGTGAAAAGCGACACCGCCTGATCCAGAGTCTGGTCAAAGCGAATCGAGATCATATCGGTACGCGGAACCATCACCTCACGCGTGAGAGTGTTCCCGAGATCAAAGAGGGAATGGAGTAGTTCGCGATCGTCATCATCGAGGGCCTCAGATTCCGAGACTCGCTCAACCATTCGTTGAAGCTGATCTTCCTGGCGTTGCTCCGTCTCTTCCGGAGTCTGCTCACGGTGACGGATGACGAGAGCAAAAACATTCGTCGTCAATAAAAGCGGCCACGAAATTGAACTCAACACTCCGACAGGTTTTTCTTCACCTAGCCTTGCAGGAGAGATGAGGAGCTCAAGGACGACGAAGATCAGCGTTACACCCAAACTGACGAGAGCAATCTCCCACCACCGATCAAAAAACACCGCGACAGACATAGCAATCGCCACGCCCATCCCCGCGAGCAAGAGCGTACGAATCGGCACCATACCCGCAATAGCTGCAGGGCGCCGCGTCACGATCTTGACAAGACGCACTCCCCCCGGTGCCCCATCCGCATAGGCCTGAGACGCCTCCGTCCGCGTGATACGCCCCAGTGCGGAAACTGCGGCGGTCGAGAACACGCTGAGGAGAAAGAGAATAATCGCCGCCGCGACTGGCGCGGCGATGGGTAAGTCGGAGGTGTTCATAGCCTTATCTTTGACGGACGGTTATGGATCAACAGCACGCTGCGTGGCGGTGCAGCGCTCGGACTGTCACTCGATTGTCGGGAGAATATCGTTGGTAGGCGCACCACGGGAGGCCAAGAACGTCAGCAAGAGCGTGCGCTGAAGATCAAACATCTCCTTGCGTTCGGTCTCTTCCACATGATCGTATCCGAGCAAGTGCAAAATTCCATGCGTCACAAGCAAGAGTATTTCTTCAGCCGTTGAGTGACCTGCTTTATGAGCTTGAGCCGAGGCTACCTGCGGGCACACGACGATGTCGCCGAGTATTCCTTCTTGCGGTTCAGCGCCGACTGGGGCCGGACGAAGCTCATCCATAGGGAAGGAAAGAACATCAGTCGGTCCCTCTAAGTCCATCCACTCCACGTGCAGCCGCGAGATCTCCTCCTCGTCGGCAAGAATGACGTTGAGATCGGCCTGCGGATGAACGCGCATCTGGTCGAATACATACGTCGCTAGTCGTGCGATTTCTTCGAGATCAAGTGCCGGTTCGAATCCTGACTCATCGTTCACTTCGATACTCATCGGCCATTCCTCCTTGAGCTTTTGCGCTCATCCGGTTCATCCTCCGCCCACCTGGCATACGCGTCAATGATGTCGGCGACGAGGCGGTGACGTACGACATCCGCTGAACCCAGCTCAACAAAAGAGATTCCGGCAACGTCGCGGAGAATATCACGCGCCCGTACAAGCCCCGACGTCTGCCTTCCAGCAAGGTCAATCTGAGTAGCGTCGCCCGTAATGACCATCTTCGTGCCAAACCCGAGGCGCGTCAGAAACATTTTCATCTGCTCAGGCGTCGTGTTCTGAGCTTCATCCAGGATGACAAACGCATCATTGAGCGTACGCCCACGCATATACGCCAGCGGGGCTACTTCGATCGTTCCCGCTGCCACCAGCTTGGGCACCGCATCCGGATCAATCATGTCGTACATAGCATCGTAGAGCGGACGCAAGTACGGATCGATCTTCTCGGTCAACGATCCAGGAAGAAAGCCGAGTGACTCCCCTGCCTCAACGGCGGGACGGGTGAGGATGATCCGTGAAATCTTTTGGCTTTGGAGGGCAACAACGGCTTTCGCTACGGCGAGATAGGTTTTTCCTGTACCCGCAGGGCCGATGCCAAAGGTGATGTCATGCTCATCGATCGCATCCACGTAAGCCTTCTGGCCGAGGGTCTTCGGGCGGATCGTTCGGCCACCGGCGGACAGGATATCTGTCGTCATGAGCGAGGTCGGACGCACGACACCGGCTCTGAGAATAGAAATAGCGCGCTCAACGGCATCAGGCGTGAGGTGCTCACCCGATGCAGCCACATCGATGAGCTCACCAAGAAGCGAATCAGCCAGTTCGACGGCACTTTCAGGGCCGCTCAGCGTAATCTGTTGGCCGAGGACGTGAAGCGACACAGGAGCAAGGCCGCGTTCCAGGGTGCGCAAAACGTCGTCGCCCTGGCCGAGAATACGGATCATCGCGACTCGCTCCGGTACGAGAACCGTGCGCGTTATTAACGAAGTATCAGTCATTGATTCCCAGTATATTGCTAAACCTCGAGCAGATTGAGAGCCGCGATTTGCGCAATCGCATACGATCCGGCACTAGCTGACCGAAGGACATGCGGCGCGAGGAGAACTGCATGAGCGCCGGCCCCGCTCAGAGCGTCAATTTCCTTCTCCGTGATACCACCCTCCGGGCCGACGACGAACCAGACATCTGTTGTCGCTTCGCTGCTCGGAACCGAACCCGCCAGAGCCTCGACAAGGCTCGTCGTCGCTTCCTCATGACAGACAAAAACGAGACCGCCCTGTTCTGTCACCTCACGAACGTGGGAGACGAGCTTACTCGTCGTACACACGTCGCTCACTGACGGTATCCATGAGCGCCGTGACTGCTTCGCCGCTGCCTTCGCAGTAGCTTCCCAACGAGCTCTTCCCTTCTCGGCCTTGTTCCGCCACGACACAATTGCTCGTTCTGATTCCCACGGGATAAAAGACCATGCGCCATATTCCGTCGCGGTCTCGACGGCCTGCTCGTCGCGCCCGCCTTTAGCTAGGGCCTGGACAAGAGTGATACGAACAGGTGGCTCAGGATCGTGTATGACCTCGTGGACCTCGAGGGTGACCTCTGATTTCCCTACATCTTGAACGGCACAACGCGCGCGATAACCGCGCCCGTCGACAACATCGATGCGTTCGCCGGGGCGTGCGCGCCGAACTGTTCCCGCGTGGCGACCTTCGTCACCTCGAAGAACAATAAGTGAACCCGGCGCGGCTGACGTTGCCGCGGCATCAACGTACACAGGTGCTGTCATAGTGCCTCATCTCCGCGAAACTACTTCGCGAACTTCTCCTTAAGCTTCGAGAAGATCGACGAATTGTGTTCCGTGAGCTTAGGTTCCTGCTGTTCCTCCCCGCGGAGCTTCGCGAGTTCCTGGAGAAGCTTGCGCTGTGCCTCGTCAAGTTTGTTCGGCGTGCGTACAGCGATCGAGATTTTGAGATCACCGCGCCCACCCCGGTTGAGGCGCCCGACACCCAAGCCGTCAAGAGTTACCACATGCCCAGAGCCTGTTCCTGCAGGAATCTCGATATCGCGCGGACCATCGAGAGTGTCAATTGTGACAACCGTACCGAGAGCCGCACTTGTCATCGGCACTTGGAGTTCGCCGAGAAGATCGTCTCCCGAACGCTGGAAAATCGGGTGCTGGCGCAGGTGAACTTCCGCGAAAAGATCTCCCGCCGGGCCACCTTCAATGCCGGCATCGCCTTGACCCGCGAGGCGGATACGCATGCCGTGCTCAACGCCGGCAGGCACGTTGATCGTTATGCTCTTCGTGGCACGCACTCGGCCCTCGCCTGCGCACTCCGTGCACGGGGTGACGATAATGTTTCCGTGCCCGTGGCAGGTCGGACATGCCGACTGCGAGACCATCTGGCCAAGCAGGGAGTTCGTCACGCGCTGGACCGTGCCAGAGCCATGACACGTCGAACACGTCACAGGCTCAGTACCAGGCGCGGCGCAACTACCGTGGCACACCGGACATTCCACGGCAAGCGTGGGCGAGATGCTCTTCTTCGTTCCGAAAACAACATCCGCGAGCTCTAGGTCGATCGTCACGAGTGTGTCTTGGCCGCGGCGCCCACGCGGCACAGGGCCACGTCCACCGCCGCCCATGCCACCGAAGAAGGTATCGAAGATATCCTGGAACGCCCCGAAACCAGCCGCGCCGGCGCCTCCACCGCGCAGCGCATCCTCGCCACCCATGTCATACATGCGGCGCTGCTCCTCGTTGGAGAGCACATCATAGGCCTCATTGACAGCCTTGAACTGCTCCGCACCATCCGGGCCGGCAACATCAGGGTGTAGCTTGCGCGCAAGCTTGCGATAAGCCTTCTTGATTTCTTCCGGCGAGGCGTCGCGAGCAACGCCTAGCGTCTCGTAGTAATCAGCCACAGTCTCTCTTCTTGGGTATGAATTGAACGCCACCGTATTCGGCGCGCGGATCTCTCCGGTAACGCCGCGGGCACGCGTTATCTTCCAGTCAAAATGTCCGATAAGTATTCCGCTACGGCATAAACAGCCGTCATCGTCCCCGGATAGTCCATGCGAGTTGGCCCCACCACACCCACTCGTGCAACCGAACGATCGGCCACATCATATGTTGACGTCACGACCGAAGCTTCAGTGAGGCCCTCATGATGGTTCTCCTCGCCGATCGACACCGACATTCCCTCGTGCATTCGAGCCAAAAGCTGGAGCAATATGACCTGCTCCTCAAGGGCTTCAAGCACCGGGGAGATCGTACGGGCAAAATCGACCGAATGCCGCGATAGGTTGGCGGTGCCGGCCATGACGATACGTTCCTCGTTCTCGGCCATGAGCACCGAAGCGATAACTTCGCCAATCTCCTGAGCAAGCTCCCGGGAGCGTTCCGGAAGCTTTGACGCGATCTCACTCGTCGCTAATTCCGCCACCGGCTTTCCAACGCACTCGGCGTTGAGGACACGACCAAGTTGCTCCACATCCTCGACGTCAAAGGGTTTATCGAAGGCCAGTGTGCGCTGCTCGACGCGCCCCGCATCCGTGATAATGACGAGCATAAGATGCATATCCCCTGCCGGGATAAGCTCAATATGCCGCAATGACACACGCTGAAGCGAAGGATACTGAACAACAGCGACCTGGTGAGTGATATTCGCGAGGAGGCGCACTGCTCGCGATACCACGTCGTCAAGATCGACAGCCCCATCAAGCAGCCGTTCAATCGCCTTGCGTTCGGGGGCAGAAAGAGGCTTGATCCCATTGAGAGAATCGACGAAGGTGCGATACCCCCGATCAGTTGGGATACGTCCCGCTGAGGTGTGCGGCTGCGCAATGAGACCAGCTTCTTCAAGTGCCGCCATGTCGTTACGCACAGTAGCCGGCGAAACCCCCAGGTGGTAACGCTCTACCAGAGCGCGCGATCCAACCGGTTCACGCGTTGCCACGTAATCACGCACGATAGCTTCAAGAACCTGTGCACGCCGTTCGTCGGTACGCATCCTGCCCCTCCTCTCGCTCACGTTCAGCGGCGGATTCGTCGTCAAGAACTATTGATGTAGCACTCGACTCACCTGAGTGCTAATCCTACGCCGTTGCCATTCGAGCGCATACCCTGTGGGGGTGAGTTCTAACATGCCTTCCTACTACGACGATGTCCTCTCCCCGAAGTCAGCGAACACCCCGCCGCGATTCTCCCGCGTCGTTCTTGAGGTCGGAATGGTCATCGAGGATGTACAAACCGGCTTCGTCGGCGAAGTCATGCGCATCGGAAAAGTGGCGGGAAACTGGCAATTCGAGATGGAAGATGCCCAAGGCTTTCGTCGATCTTTCCCCTTCGGCAGGGGCTTTTGGATCGAGGGGCAAGCAGTTGAACTCGTGCCCCCGGCAGTGCGCGTAGCAGCCCCAAAGAAGGTGGCCGGGCACACCGTCACAGCGTCCGGTTCGCTCCACGTGAACGCCCGTGCACGGGTCGCTCGCGAATCACGCATCTGGGTGGAAGGCAAACACGACGCCGAGCTCGTCGCCAAAGTCTGGGGTGAAGACTTGGCACTCGAAGGTGTCGTCGTTGAAGAACTACTCGGCGTTGATCACCTACTCGACGTCGTTCGCGATTTTGGACCGACGAACGAGCGGCGCGCCGGAATCCTCGTCGATCACCTCATCCCCGGATCGAAAGAATCACGCATCGCGGCGCAGGTTGCTCACATGCCGGGAGTACTCGTGCTTGGCCATCCGTATGTAGACGTATGGCAAGCAGTAAAACCCAAAGCGCTTGGGTTGCGCGCCTGGCCCGAGGTTCCACGCGGGGAAGACATCAAGGTTGGCACGCTCACACGTCTTGGGTGGCCCGCTCGCACGGCCGAAGATATCGGTATCGGGTGGGCACGTATTCTTGGCGCTGTGCACTCGTGGAAAGACCTCGAGCCAAGCCTGCTCGGCCGCATGGAAGAACTCATCGACTTCGTGAGCGACACACGTGCGCGCTAGCCCCAGAGTTCACGCGTCACCGCATCAGCGAGAAGGCGTCCCTTCCTCGTAAGGATAAGCCTTCCGGCAAGCGCAGAAGCAGGCACCACGAGGCCATCGGCGATAAGCCCCGCAATCACTCGCGGCTCGGCACCCGACGGAACGGGAATACCCTCCGCGAGGCGAATCCCCAGCATGATTGCCTCCTCACCGCGTTCACGTGCGGAGAGGACTTCCCGCCCTGCCGCCGGAGTGACACCGGCGGCCAGCTTGTTTGCGTACGCTAACGGATGCTTGACGTTCCAGAAGCGCGTGCCATTGATATGGGAGTGAGCACCAGGGCCATAACCCCACCAGTTCGCGCCACGCCAATACGCAAGGTTGTGGCGGCACGCGTGTCCGGGACGCGCCCAGTTGGAAATCTCGTACCAGCCATAGCCCGCCGCACTCAGGGCTTCGTCTGCCTGCTCGTATCGAGCGGCTTGAACGTCCGGGTCCGGAAGTTCAATTTCCCCACGACGAACCTGCGCACCCATCTTCGTACCCGGCTCTACGGTAAGCGCATACGCACTAATATGATCAGGTTCAAGCGCAATAGCTGCATCGAGCGACATCGCCCAGTCCTCGTCGCTCTCCCCCGGCGCACCATAAATCAGGTCAAGCGACACATCAAGGCCAGCCTCACGAGCCCACCCCACGGCAAGCTCAACTTGCCCCGGCGTGTGGTGACGATCGAGGGTGTGGAGCACATGAGGAACTGCCGACTGCATCCCAAACGAAACACGGGTAAATCCAGCAGCAGCGAGATCTGCGAGCGATTCGCGTGTCACCGATTCAGGATTAGCTTCAGTCGTCACCTCAGCACCCGGATGCAGTCCGAATGCGCGAGTGAGGTCGGCGAGTACGCCTGCGAGTTGCTCTGCCCGCAGCATCGTCGGGGTTCCGCCGCCAAAAAAGACACTCGTCAGAAGCGGGCGCACGTTATTCGTCGTCACGACCCTGGAACTCAACGCGATCTCACGCGCCAAAGAGACCGGGTAATCGGATACGCCCGCGCCCGGCCCGAAATCAAGGTTCGTGTAGGTATTGAAATCGCAATACCCGCACCTGACAGAGCAGAACGGGATATGAACGTATGCCGCAAAGCCCTGTGACACGTCAGGATGAGGTAGTTCGCCGGAATCAGGTACGGGTTCGCCGTCGGGAAGATCAGCCATCAGTTGTCCTTTGACGACGAGTTCCCGCGCGGTGTGCCACTGACGCGGGCCTGCACATCCTCGTTCGTGAGCGACGAAGCGAGCTTCCCCGGTGTTGCAACGACCGCATTGCGACGAGCCGTGATGTCGTGGATCGTTCGCCCCGCCTCAATACCTCGCTGCTCGAAGCGCGTCATGAGGCGTTCCTCCCAGCGTGGCGAGAATCCTCCTCGTTCGGGTTCCGGATCGTTGCTGTCAGGACGCTGGCCTGCGTAAACGTTATCGAAAAACGGCGAGGATTCCACCGTGTCACGCATCTGCCAGGCGTAGTCGTCCCAATCGGTTGCGAGGCGCCAGAGCCCGCCTTCGGCAAGAATGCCCGCCACAATACCCGAGAAAGGTTCAGCGACGAGGCGACGCTTGCGGTGACGCGCCTTCCTCCAGGGGTCCGGGAAGAAGGTCCAGAGCATGTCTGCCCGCGGGTTTGACGCATTAGGGTGTTCGCCGTCAACAATTCCGGCTAGCGCCGCGACCTCGCGCGGATCGTCAACACCAGCACTGGCAAGCCCGAAGATGATGGGAAGAACTTGTGCCGCGTCGCCTTCGACGATACGGATATTCCACACATCGGCCTTGACCGCATGGGCGATACAACGTGCGACTCCTGGATGCCACGCTTCCACAGCGAGAATATTCCACTCGGGATGCGCTTGAGCAAACGACACCATTTGTTCACCCGAACCAGGCCCGATTTCGACGACGAGCGGCGCGTGCCGCCCAAACTCAGCAGCGAGATTCACCCGAGCACTAGTGCTGATCGTTGTGGGAGTATCGCCTGCCGGCAGGTCAACGACGAAGCGTGGACCAAACTCATCAAGGACATCTTCGTATTGACGCACCATGCGTCCGCCACGGCGAGAAAAGGATTTGATGCGCGACGGGATACGGCGGCGCTCGCCGTTCCCGGCAGCTTCAGCAGGCTGTTGGATAGTCACGAATCACGATCCTACCGTGAGTAGACACGACGTACCGTGGCTCGTGCACAGGATAACGCGCGATATCGGGCACACCTATAGCTGCATTGTGTAGAGGCACGTGTCGAAATGGTCCACCACAGTAGCCTGCCCCTTATGTCTGCATGCTACGGATAGCCCCAATCTGTGCGCGCGGCGACTGACCCTTGTATCGCACGCATGCGCCACACCTATTCCGAAAAGAGTTGTGCTATGTAGTACGCGTTGTTATTCGTTTTTATGAGTGGCGCAAGCGTGTGAAGACCACGATAAACTCTCGATCTCACTGCCGGAAACTTGATGAAAGAAAGGGAAATCCTCCCGTCACATGCCGGTACTCGCTCCTCGTCGTTGGACTCCATCGATTCCAATAATCCCCAACCATTTACGACTCCAGCGATACCACCAATACGCGAAAGCGGGCCCTCGTCGTTAAACAACAAGAGCCCGCTCAGCAACCTTTACGTCTTACTTGCCAGTTGGAGCATCCGACGTCAAGGCCGCAACGAAAGCCTCCTGCGGCACATCCACGCGGCCAATCGACTTCATCCGCTTCTTACCTTCCTTCTGCTTCTCCAGAAGCTTGCGTTTACGCGACACGTCGCCGCCATAACACTTGGCAAGAACATCCTTACGCACAGCCTTGATCGTCTCGCGCGCGATCACACGCGTACCAATCGCAGCCTGCACCGGAATCTCGAACTGCTGACGAGGAATGAGCTCCTTCAGCTTCTTCGTCATCTCAAGACCATACGCGTACGCCTTCTCACGGTGAACAATCGCGCTAAAGGCATCAACAACTTCATGGTTGAGCAGCAGATCCACCTTGACGAGATCGGCCTCCTGCTCCCCATCCATCTCATAATCGAGAGACGCATACCCCTTCGTGCGGCTCTTGAGCTGATCGAAGAAGTCCGTGACAACCTCGGCAAGCGGAAGAACGTAGTGCAGCTCCACACGATCCGACGAAAGATAATCCATCCCCTGAAGGGCGCCGCGACGCTGCTGACACAGCTCCATAAGCGTGCCAACGTAATCCGACGGCGTCAGAATCGTCGCCTTAACCACCGGCTCAAAAATCTGCGACACCTTCCCCACCGGGAACTCCGACGGGTTTGTCACCTCAATCTCTTCACGATCATCAGTAATAACGCGGTACACAACCGACGGCGCCGTCGCAATGATGTCGATGTTGAACTCACGCTCAATACGCTCACGAATAATCTCCAAATGAAGAAGCCCAAGGAAACCGCACCGGAACCCAAAACCGAGCGCCACAGAATTCTCCGGCTCGTACTGAAGCGCCGCATCATTGAGCTTGAGCTTATCGAGGGCATCACGCAGATCCGGGTAATCCGAGCCATCAATCGGGTAAATCCCCGAGTAGACCATCGGCATCGGGTCCTTGTAGCCGTCAAGAGCCTCGTCAGCAGGCTTAAGAGCCGT
The DNA here is from genome assembly GCA_021532125.1 of Arcanobacterium haemolyticum. Classification (GTDB taxonomy): domain Bacteria; phylum Actinomycetota; class Actinomycetes; order Actinomycetales; family Actinomycetaceae; genus Changpingibacter; species Changpingibacter haemolyticus_A. Next base: position 145,050 of record JADYUX010000002.1, on the reverse strand, counting down.
CGTCACGGTATCGCCGACGCGCGACTGCCGGACATCCTTAACACCCGTGATGAGATAGCCAACCTCACCCACGCCCAAACCCTTCGAGGGAGTGGGCTCAGGAGAAATCACACCGATCTCCAAAAGTTCGTGAATCGCCCCGGTGGACATCATCTGGATACGATCGCGCGGCGAGAGCCGCCCATCCTTCACACGCACGTAGGTGACAACACCGCGGTACGTGTCGTACACGGAATCAAAGATCATGGCGCGCGTACGACCGTCAGAATCACCAGTTGGAGGCGCGATTTCACCGACGATACGGTTGAGAAGCTCCTCCACTCCTTCACCCGTCTTACCGGAAACGGCAATACATTCCGAAGGGTCCACACCCAAAAGCGAGGCAACTTCTTCGGCGCACTTCTCAGGGTTTGCCGAAGGAAGATCGATCTTGTTGAGCACCGGAATAATCGTGAGATCATTCTCGAGTGCCATATAGAGATTCGCGAGAGTCTGCGCTTCAATCCCCTGCGTCGAATCGACAAGAAGAATGGCGCCCTCGCAGGCAGCCAGCGAACGATTAACCTCGTACGAGAAATCCACATGTCCCGGCGTATCGATCATATTGAGCGCATACGCCTGCCCATCGACAGTCCACGGCATACGCACAGCCTGCGACTTAATCGTGATACCGCGCTCACGCTCGATATCCATCCGGTCGAGATACTGATCGCGCATGGCACGCGGGTCCACCACTCCGGTGAGCTGGAGCATGCGGTCCGCAAGCGTGGATTTACCGTGATCAATATGAGCAATAATGCAGAAGTTGCGAATCAGCTCAGGGCTTGTTGCTGCAGGCTCGATAGCAGCGCGCTCGGCTGGGCTTGAAATAGGCACAGTTCTCCTTCAGACATGGGTCGGTGCCATTGTATATGGCTCGCGGACAAAGTCATTCGCCAGTGGGCGTGATTGATCCCGTTCTGCGCCCACATGATCGTCATAGTCTCCGCGCACGAGCGTTGTGCTGTGCCCGCAGCGAAAGATGACGACGAACGTGCTATCACCCTGGAAAGATAAGGTCATGTTCGGTTCGTTGAAAGATATCGTTCCCATAGTTGAGCAACTCACACGCCTCCCCGGACGTGCACTCGTCGAGGTCGCCGCTCTCCTTTCGGGATCGCTTACCGTACTCGGGATCTTTGTTGCCCGCGGAGGCGGATTCCTCCCGTGGCTACCACTTCTTGTCGGGATACTTGGGCTTATTGCCTGCGTGATTTTTGGCGTGCGCCGGCACCAGCTCGAAAAAGCCGTCGAGCAATGGAAAAAGAACCAAGCTACAACACTCGACTCCGATTCAACAACGACAAACGTCGACTACTCGAGAATGTACGCTGGCGAAGCGCCCTCCTCGTCGCGCGACGTCGTCGTTATCAACGAAGACGGCACCACCTCGACAGGCACGCCGCACCAGGACTCGGCACACCACAAGTCGGCACAATTTCAACGCCGCCGCGAAGCCATGTTGGAAGAAACCCAGAGGCGGGACACCTGGATGCCACGAATCGAAGCCGCCCAACGCGCCGCGATCGTCGCCGCCGGGGGCTTAGTGAACGCACCGTATCTCAAGGCCGATCTTCGCATCACACTCGCCTCCGCCTTCGCCACCCTGGCAAGTGTTCCGCTCTCCATATTCTTCATCATCGTCGCCCTTCTCTCACTTCTCTGAGGTAACGAAACTCGTCGTCCCGAAAAACCTGGACAACGAAGCTCGTCGGCGCGACAACCTCCGAAACAACAGCGGTTCGTCGTCATCACAAATAATGAACATTCAACGAAACGAATGGGCAGGGCCGCGCGCGATGTGACACGATGACGATATGAAGTTGTCATCAAAGCTCCTGGGCAAAGACGAACACGTGCTGCTCCACGTCCGCACGCATGTCAAGGCGATTCTCCCCAATCTCCTCCTGGGGCTCGTCGTGGTCGCAATCGCCGTCGCCGCGTGGATCTATCTCCCGGAGAACTGGCAGCCAACAAGCCGTATCGTCGTGGCTGCGGCAACGGCACTTCTCCTCCTCATTTTCGTCGTATGGCCATGGCTCAATTGGTTGGCCGGCACCTACACCGTGACGAATCGTCGGCTCATCACCCGCAAGGGCGTACTCACCAAAACAGGGCACGATATCCCCTTGTCGCGAATTTCCAACGTCGAGTATGAACACAGCCTCCTCGACCGCATCCTCGGATGCGGCACCCTCATCCTCCAGACCTCCGCTGCAGATCCTCTCCTTATCGACGACGTTCCCCACGTCGAGCGAGTACACGTTATGCTCGCCGATCTCCTGTTCCACAGCGCCTACGACGAGCGCCAGGCCGGTAACGATCCCGAGAGCGACAATTACTAAGTGCAAGCTGGAGTTCTCTATTCCTCTCCAAGCTGGAGTTCCGACCCCTCGTCGCCGTCGAGAATGAAGCACGCTTCACATAACTTGAGGGTCAAGCAGGCGCGTATCGCCGCGTATTCTGCTAGACTTTTTCCTTGGACTTCACACCTGGTCGGGTGGTAGGTCCAGCCCGAGGCACTCCACGGACACCCCACTGTCCCAGTCCCGCCGACGGCATATCCCTCACCGACCGTGTACATTCTTCGCCGCAAGGCGATTGAGTTGAAAGAGTAGCAAGTGGCAAACATCAAGTCGCAGAAGAAGCGCATTCTCACCAACGAGAAGCGTCGTCTTCGCAACCAGGCTGTCAAGTCCGAGCTCAAGACCTTCGTGCGTAAGACGCGCGAAGCGATCGTGGCTGGTGACGTAGAGGCCGCAGAGTCGAACCTCCGCGTGGCAACCCGCAAGCTCGACGTGGCTGTCTCCAAGGGTGTCATCCACAAGAACCAGGCTGCTAACCGCAAGTCTAAGCTTGCAAGCCAGGTTGCTAAGATGTCCGCCTGAGTAAGGCACACATAAGCTACAAGGCCGGCGCTTCCGTTGGGAGGTGCCGGCCTTTGCTATGCTCTGGTGTTTTGTGCCGTGGGTCCGATGCTTTGTGCCGTGGGTCCGATGCTTTGCGCAGTGGGCCCGATGCTTTGCGCAGTGGGCCAAACGCTTTGTGGTGAGGGTCAGGCCGCAATCTGTGTGTCAGATCGATGCTTCACGTTTCCCGTGTTGTCCCGTTACGCACACCAACCTGCGCCTGAGCACCCTCACCCGCAGTTACAGCACTCATTCGTACGTCACAACAGCCCCAAACTGCGACAACCGCGAACAACGATCCTCACCCTGCAGTTACATCACGTCACCACAGCCCGATTCGCACCTGTCCTATCACGCATGACCACATACGTTGCCCCGCCATTGACTTTTCAATGGCGCATGCGCTCTCCTTGATGTATGCCCAGTTCACAGCACACCCCTCAACAAGATGTGCACTCTCCACACCTCACGACGCATGTCCTGCTTTCACAACGCGACAAACCCACTCGGCCCCGCATTCCGCGCACGGACCGTGCAACAACGATGTGGATGATCCTGTCGCTTGCAGCTTTTCTTTGTGTCCTAGCTGGCACCCGCTTCATCCCTCAGCCGTGGTGGACTGCGATCCATCTTCTAACACTCGGCGTTCTGACAAATGCCATCCTTCAATGGTCATGGTTCTTCGCTCGGTCACTTCTCCATCTACCTCCCGATGACAAACGCGCAGGCCACGACCAAATCATTCGCATCGTCGTATTCAACGCGCTGTTCGTTGTCCTCATCGGATCGATGTGGGCGCAGAAGCTTCCTGGCGTTCTTATCGGAAGTCTGGGAATTGCCACGATCATCTCATGGCATGGTGCAGCACTGATTTTCGCAGCTCGTTCAACACTCGCATCTCGGTTCGCTGTGGTTATTCGCTTTTATATCGCCGCCTCATTTTTCCTCGTTGTCGGCTGCGCCCTTGCTGCGTGTATCGCATCGAGCATGCTCGGAATTGAAGCATTCATACCGTGGCGTGACGGTCTAACCTTGGCACATGCCCTGGCAAATGTCGGCGGTTGGATTGGCTTAAGCATCGCAGGAACGGTCATTACTTTGGGGCCGACGATTCTCCACTCACGCATGTCAGACGCTGCCGTTCCTCACGCAATTCGGACACTCCCCTTCCTAGTTTTAGCTTTGAGCATCTCACTCGTTTGTGCATTATTTGGATGGATGCTTGCATCGGGAATCGCCCTTGGCGTCTACGCTATATTGCTCGCAGTCTCAATAGGCGGACCATTCAGTACGGCCATTTTTCGTCGAATGCCATCCGGATACGCTTCGTGGGCACTCTTATCCGGATGTATGTGGGCTTTCGTCGGGATTATTGCTCTCGCCCTGGAACTGGCGTCGATGCCATCCCCAGCTAGCGTGCGAACAATCCACACTCAGGCACTTGCCGTCCTGGGTGTCGGTGGCGTTGCCCAAATTTTCGTCGCTTCTCTGAGCCACCTCATGCCCGTAGTGATTGGGCGTGGTCCGGGACCGCTTAAGGTCGGGATCGCGGTACTCAATACAGCTGCGGGTTATCGCCTCACATTGCGTAACCTTTCACTCCTTTGTGCCCTCGTAACGGGCATGAAAATCTGGTGGGCCATCGTCGCCCTCACATACGGAGCCGATATCGTCCTCTTTGCTAGTGCTGGCATTCGTCAAGTACGTGCTTCACGCAAAACCACGGAAGGACATCATGACTGACCACTCACCTATCCGGGGAATCGTTACCGCTGTTGCAACAGTTATCGTCATTGCATTGGCGCTACTTATCGCAAAGCCAGCCCTCACCTCCCAAGCAGACGACAGAGCTCTTTCCCCTATGGGCTCGTCGTCACAGACCATACACGCAGACATTCGTGTCGAAGGAATGTCATTTAGTCCGACGACGATTACCGTTCCCACCGGAGCAAGCCTCGAAGTTACATTTACCAACACCGGATCCCAAACCCACGATCTCGTCTTTGAGAATGCGACGGCAACATCCGCGCTCGCGCCTGGTGAATCTGAGACGATCACTGTCGGCACTATAAAAAGCTCGATGAAGGGATGGTGTTCGCTTCCGGGTCATCGTCAGATGGGTATGGAATTGAACGTGACGACGACACCCGGAACCTCCGATTCAACGACGAACGCTGATTCGTCGTATCCCGCTGGACACGATCGCCACGGAGAAGAATCTATCTCTCCCACAATGGATCAGCTCATTGCTCAAGCGGCGAACAGTGAGCCCTATCCTGCCGAACTCCCTCACCTCGAGGATTCGTCGATCCACGAATATACCTTCACTGTTTCTGAAACCGAACAAGACTTAGGTGGCGTTACTCGAACACTCTGGACGTATAACGGTTCTTCCCCTGGCCCAACATTGCATGGCCGCGTTGGTGATCGTTTTATCATCACATTAAAAAACGAAGGTTCAATGGGACATTCGATAGATTTTCATGCCGGCGAACTCGCCCCTGACGGGCCGATGCGAACAATCAACCCAGGTGAGTCTCTCGTATATGAATTCACAGCCACCCGTTCAGGCATCTGGATGTATCACTGCTCCACAATGCCGATGTCGCTTCATATTGCGAACGGAATGTTTGGCGCGGTTGTCATTGAACCCGACAGCATAGAAAACGTTGATCGCTCATATGTACTTATGCAGTCTGAACTCTATCTCGGCGCCGACGCCGCAACTAAGCTTGGCAGCTTAACCCCCGACCTCATGGCCTTTAACGGCTTCCCGTTCCAGTACGATGCCTATCCTCTTGAGGTGAAAGTCGGCGAGCGCGTGCGTGTGTGGCTCCTGAACATTGGCCCCAATCTTGACGAATCATTCCACGTCGTTGGCGAACAATTCGACACAGTGTGGAGCGAGGGCCACTATTCGGTCTATCACGGACAGTCTACGGACGGCCTCACTCAAGGAAACACAGGGGCCCAGGCGTTGTCACTCAGTGCGGCACAGGGAGGATTCATCGAATTTGTGCCGGAAGAAGCCGGTGCCTATCCATTCGTCAATCACAAAATGAGCCTCGCAGAGAAAGGAGCACACGGGATATTCCAGGTTTCTGACTAATCGGGAAAGAGGAAGTTTCACAACCAATGGCGCCTAGGGCCAGTGAATCAAGCACTGGCTTATGGCGATACGCGACTCAAACTCGCCAAAGCCTGCGGGTGACACTCTTCACTCGCAGTTACGACACTCGCTCGTACGCCACAACAGCCCCAAACTGTGACAACCGCGAACGACGATCCTCACCCTGCACTTACAGCGTTCGCCTGCATGTAGAGCCGGTAGGTCTGGCAGTTGATGGAACTAATCAACGCTTGCACGTGTTCCTTGTGCCGCTTCGCCCCACGCCACGCACACCAACCTGAACATAAGCACCCTCACCCGCAGTTACAGCACTCGCTCGTACGTCACAACAGGCGCCAACCGAGACACGATACTCACCCGGCGGTTTCAGCTTATTTTGCGCTACCCACGTCCGAAAGGTCTAGTGACGCGGTTCCAGCGTATTTCTATAATTCCCGGCTGTTCTCAGGAGATTTACTCCTTGCAGACCTCACCGAGCTCGACATGCTCGCATCCACAATGACAAGCGTTTCCGATACTGAGATCGGGACAAACATGTTCTGGTGAAAACAGATGTGTCGAACACGGCACCCACATCGTGATAAAACTCGACCTGCCTCCGGGCGAAGAAATCAGACGCCTACGCGCAGTTCTCACCTGGCTTCAATCCGCCTAAGCGCAGCAACGTTATGAGAGTGCAGAAACGAGAACGACATTCACCAGAGTTCCCGCAAAAACACTCAGAATAAGATTTCGTCGCCAGAATTGAAGGCCTATCGTCACAAGCAACGCCGCTGCCGCCGGTACGCTCTCCCTCCAGCTCACCAGGTCGATCCCATGGAGGGTATACACCGTCAGGATCACCATGATGCCTAGAGGCATGCGTTCGCCGAGATATCCGACGAGTTTGTTGTCTCGCAGTGGGGAGAGCAATGCGAACGGGACGGCACGCAAAGCCCACGTAACCACCATCGCGATGCCAATTCCTGCAACAAGATAACCAGTGCTAGGCATTGTCCTCACCACGCTCAGATTCACACGTACGCGTAGATCCGCCGTCCACACCTCTCCCGCGAGACAAACCAACCGTAAGGAACGACGAACCACGGCGACGACGTACAACATAAGCCGAGACGAGAGGCGCCGTGAACAAGCCCATCGAGATAACAAGCATCTGGCCTGGCCATAGTGAACCCACCATCGAACACACGAACGCCAGAATCGTTATCGGAACTGACGGGCGAACACGATAAGCCTCCATAGCAAGGACGACGAAGAGCGCCGTCACCGCAAAATCAAGTCCTTGCACTCCCGGAGGTATAAGGCTCCCTAGCCCCGCCCCCACTGCTACAGAACTAATCCAGAAGGCCCGCAGGAAGAACTGCGTCCACACAATTTTTGCGCCAGACCACCCCTCCGCCTCAGCCGACGAGGTGACCGCATAAGCTTCATCTGAAAGCGTGAATGTTGAATACGCCTTTCCGGGCACTGACGTCACTCGATGGAGTGGGAACGAGAGGGCGTAGAACGCATGACGAAAATTCACAAGAAGTGACGTCATGGCAATCTGAGTCAGCGGAGCAATGGCCGCCAGCATCCCAACCATGAGAAATTCGAGCGACCCCGCGTAAATGAATGCCGCCAATATCGGGGCCCACCACCACGCAAACCCTTTCTGAACGACGAGGACACCAAGTGCAAGACCTAGCGGTACAAGAGCAAGACCGGCGGGCAAAGCTGCGCGCAGGGCCGACCGAACATCTCGGCGACGTGTCTCACCTGTCGTTACCATCCGCGTCCTCCATTAGCTTCCCGGCTTCGGTGGTCGTTCCGTGTTCGCAGTGCGTATCCGGGTGCCTCGGCACATATTCCGGCAATTTCGGTACGTTTTTCGACTGCTTTGGCCCCATGTGCGGAAACAGTGTCACGTACGCGACGATGCGGTCATTAATCCTACTTCTACGCACGGAAACAGAATTGATCGTCCACAACACGAGAGTGTCTAGCCTCATATTTCACAACAGAAATGACTTCCAACAGGCCTCGTGATCTCACAGTTTGATAATCCGAATCTGCCGTCGATAGCCCAATCATCGCGGGTAATCCCACTATGTGATCGTCGCATGGTAGCCACACAGCGGACGCCACTGCACACTCGCTCCCCTGTCGCATAGGATTCTGGCACTATGACTCAGCAGACCGACACCAAGCCTAAGAGCCGCACCCTCACCGTAGCCGTGACGGGCCTCGCTCTCTTCGCCATGTACTTCGGCGCAGGCAACCTGATTTTCCCCGTCATGATCGGCGTCAACGCAGGCAGCAACCTGCCGCTAGCCGCCGTCGGCTTCATCATCACCGGTGTAGTCCTCCCGGTCCTCGGCATGGTGGCAGTCGCAAGTTCAAGCCACGAAACCAACAATCTCGCAGAGCGCATTGGCAAGATTCCCGGCCTCATTTTTACCGTGGCAATCTTCCTCTCCACGGGAATGCTCTACGCCATTCCTCGCGTGGCAACCGTTGCCTACGAGATGGCAGTTAAGCCTCTCCTAGAATCAGAAGTCGGCAAGGATTCGTCGCTCCTGGGAATCGGTTTGCCCGTCTTCACGGTGATCTTCTTCGGCCTCGTCTACGCTCTCACAATCAATCCCAATGCATTGCTCGAGCGTATCGGCATTTGGCTTTCTCCTGTCCTCATCCTGCTCCTCCTCATCCTCATCGGAACCACTCTTTTCCATCTCACTGGCTCCGCAGGTGCACCGACCGGCGATTACGCCACCAATCCCCTCGAAACCGGGCTCATTCAGGGCTATTTCACGATGGACGCTATTGCGTCACTCGTCTTCGGAATCGTTATCATCGATTCTCTGAAACGCTCCGGATTCACGAGTAGGAAAGCACTCTTTGGCGGCACGGCGGGTGCCGGCATCATCGCAGGAGCGGCCCTCGCGATCATCTACATCGGGCTCTCGATTGTCGGCATTTGGATTGCTCCTGAAGGTCCGACGAACGGCGCCCAAGCTCTCGCGTTGGCCTCTTCGTCGCTGTTCGGGCGCGCAGGCCAACTCATCTTCGGTCTTATTGCCATGTTTGCATGCCTGACGACGGCAGTCGGACTCGTGGGAGCATCATCAAAATACTTTGAGTCACTTTTCCCCAAAGTCTCACACCGGACAATGGTCACCATTCATATACTCGTCTCCATTGCCCTTGCTAACCTCGGGCTCGAACTTATCCTCCACATCGTGTCGCCAATTAATCAGCTCATCTACCCCGTGGTTGTTGCTCTCATCGCTGTAGCGCTTCTCAACATCGCGTTCCCGCAGAAGCTCTACTGGTCGTATCGTCTGAGCGCATGGATCGCAGCTTTCGTCGGCCTCTTTGAGGCTCTTCACTCCACCGAGCTCGCCATGTTTGCGGGACTTCGACCGATCCTCGATACGCTGCCGCTCGGCGCCGTGCACCTGCCGTGGGTCGTGCCCGCCCTCCTTGGGCTGGCGATCGGCCTGGTTCTCGATGCGCGCGCTGGCCGCCTGAAAAAACTGAGCACAGCGCATCTAAGCTGACGCAGCTTTCTCACAGACAGGCGTGGGGACGAGCTGGCCATGGGATTGGTTCGTCTCCACGCCCGTTCTCGATCAGGCGGCCCTACTTAATCACGCACCGTTTCAGCCCACAAGCCTTCCCCCAATCGCACGTTACTTCGTTGCTTCGCAGCTTGCCGCCGACCAGATTTCTGAGCCGTCCCTCAATCACGCGGTACCTTGGTTCACGTGTGTTTCCCGCACACCATCTCTCCAACACCGTTCTCTGCCATTGCTCGCTGCGTTATTAGTTGCAATGGGACCGTGCTGCTGCGTGGGGCCGGACTTGCTACGCGGATGAGTTCCGCACCATAGGTGTGCCCAGATCGCTCCCAGTCAAGTTCGGTTTGACAACAGGGACGTTTCCCGCTCGACGCGCCCGTTTCGTGACGCGCGAATTGCCATCAGCTTGATGCCGCCCTTCCACAGCTCATGCCGCTGCACCAGCCCGGCATCCCGCGACATCACGGCAGGTTATCGTCGCCACCAACAACGTGTTCGAGGTATCCGCCGCTGCGTTGAGAACTCGCCACTAATCTTCGTCGTTAATCCTCATCGCCAATCTTCGTCGCAAGCACGCGCGATTGTTTGCCCCCCGCCGTTACTCAGCAGGATGTAGGACAAGCGGCCGTTCCATGATGAGGTCAGTTTGGGCATCATCGCCGAGCTGGAAAACGTGCGAACCCGTCACGACGAATCCAAAGTGTTCGTAGAACGCACGGGCAGCCAGATTGTGCTCCCAAACCCCCAACCACACACGGGATAGACCACGCTGCTCAGCCTCCGACAACGCCCGCCGAATCATGAGTGAGCCGGTCCCGGAACGCTTTCCCGTAGACAAGATATAGATGCGCTCAACTTCGAGAGAACTGGCACCCATATCTTCCGTTTGTGCCTTGCCGAAGTTGAGTTTGAGATATCCGATAACCTCGCCTTCTCGCTCAGCGAGAAAGAACATCGACTCTGGGTTCAGTATCTGCGCACGCAAAACATCTGGCGCGTACGACTTATCGAGGTACTTTGCGAGATCTTCGGGCGTGTTATCTTCGCCGAACGTCTCTGTGAACGTCGCGATGGAGATGTCTCGGAGGGCCTCAAGATCGTTAAGGGTAACCGGTACAAGTTCAACGGACATACATGCTCCTGGGTGGCCGTCTTGTCGCTGTCCGGGTACGGCTCCCTCGTCCGGGGCGGCCTTTGCGGCGCCGAAGATGATTATATAAACGACGACAAGCATCGTAACGCTTCAGATCGTGGCAATAGTTACATCACCAGCGGATTTAGCCTATGCATCTACATATGCAGAGCTTTATCTGCACGTAGTACCACTCCTACCCAAATGTGACTTTTACTTCATGCAAAATCGTTGTCGGAATTTGTCGCATCTCCATGAGCTGGTGTACAGTTATTGAGTCCTAAGGGGCTATGGCGCAGTTGGTAGCGCGCTTCCATGGCATGGAAGAGGTCAGGGGTTCGAATCCCCTTAGCTCCACAAAGATAGAAGCCGAATGGTACACAAGCCATTCGGCTTTTCTGTTGTTCCGGCTAAAAGCGCGCTATATTGCCAGAAACTGACGGTTGAGCTCCAGGGCATGCTGCAGTGCTCACAGCTACGCGAGTCATTTCTTGAAGCCGCATATTGACTAACACGAAGGCTAACAAATACTCCATGCCTGCCGGTTGCTGTGCGCGACTGCCGGTTGCTGTTCGCACTCGCAGCGAACTTTCGCTCCCGGTGCCGGTGACATCGATCCGGCGCAGCGTGCACCCGCTGGATGCACTCCCCATCGCTGTCTGGCGCAGGCTACACCTATCTGGCGCACCTTGCCGGGCGGGTTTTCCGGTGTTCACTGCGCCGCCTCGTCCCTCCCAATTCATCTGACGCAGGATACACCCGTTCGATGCATCAAATATCCATCCAGCACGCAGGCACCGGGTCCGCCAAATCCATCCCCGTCCGCGCCTGGCGCAAGATACACCGCAACGTGCGAAGCATCGCGAAGTGTAGTAGAACCCGCACTCCTGTCTGGCGCAGACTACACCCATCTGGCGCATCTCACCGGGCGGGTTTTCCGGTGTTCACTGCGCCGCCTCGTCCCACCCAGTTCGCCTGGCGCACTCAACACCCATCCGGCGCACCTGACCGGGCGAGTTTCTCGGTGCCCACTGCGCCACCAACGCACCGCACACCCCTCCCAAAAACGAGACTGCACGAGCACGCCCTCCACCCGCACGAGGCACCCGTCACGTACACGACACACCCTCGACTTACACGACGCACCTTTCACCTGCACGAAATCCGCCAATTTTGACATCTCGTGCAGTCGGGTCCCCACGCGCGTCAGACAGCGGCTGCTAATCCAGCCGGCCATTCCACCATCGGCCGCGTCCCCACACGCGCGTCACACAGCGTTCCATCGCGGCCAACACCCGCCTGGCCTTGCTCGGTACAGCATAAACACCCGCCCGGCCATGCTCGGTGCATGCAGCAAACACGTGCTGTACATGCAGCATAAAAAGGGAGCCGCCTTTCGGCAGCTCCCTTCACATCTAGCTCTAACGCTTAGCCGGCGAACTTCGTCACAAGACCAATGAGGATCACGACGATAGCCCACGTGACTGCAACAGCCACAGTAATGCGATTGAGGTTCCGGGCTGCAACACCCGAGGAACGCATGGAAGTCGAAATACCTCCACCAAACATATCCGAGATACCGCCACCACGGCCCTTGTGAAGAAGGATCGACAGGATGAGCAGCAAGCTCGTAATGATGAGCAGCACCTCACAGATGACGAGTAGAACTCCCACAGTTTTCCTTCCTCAAAGCCTTTTGGCGTGAACGTCCACTAGTGTAACGGCAAACCGTGGGTGCCCGCCACGCGGACACCCACGGTGAGCATCACTTGTTGAACGTTGCGATCTTCGTGAATTCGTCGGCCTTAAGGCTTGCGCCACCAACGAGAGCGCCGTCCACATCTGGCTTTGCCATGATGTCGCGGACGTTCGACGACTTCACCGAGCCGCCATACTGGATACGGACAGCATCGGCAACCGACTGATCGAAGAGCTCAGCGATGCGGCCACGGATTGCGCCACAGACTTCCTGTGCATCTTCCGGAGTTGCAACCTCACCGGTGCCGATGGCCCAAATCGGCTCGTAAGCAATGACGGACTTCGCAACCTCGTCTGCGGAGAGCCCAGCGAGCATGGCGTCAATCTGGCTAAGGACGAAGGAGACATGCTCGCCTGCCTTGCGCACCTCGAGAGCCTCACCGCAGCACATGATCGGGGTCATGCCTGCATCGAGAACCTTCTTAGCCTTGGCGCCGACGATCTCGTTCGTCTCGCCGTGGTACTCACGGCGCTCCGAGTGACCGACGACGACGTAGGAAACCCCGAGCTTGGTAAGCATTCCGGTGGAAACTTCGCCGGTGTATGCGCCTTCGTCGTGAGTTGAGACATCCTGTGCGCCGTAGCGAATCTGCAGGTCGTCGCCCTCAACGAGGGTCTGAACCGTGCGGATGTCGGTGAACGGTGGGACGACGACGACCTCAACGGCCGAGTAGTCGTGATTGGCGTCCTTGAGATTCCATGCGAGCGACTGAACGAGATGTGCAGCCTCGAGGTGATCGAGGTTCATCTTCCAGTTGCCAGCCATGATAGGTGTGCGTGCCATCAGTCCTCCAAAACTGCGATGCCCGGGAGCACCTTGCCCTCGAGGAATTCAAGGGAAGCGCCACCGCCAGTGGAAATATGCGAGAACTTCGACTCGTCGAAGCCGAGGTTACGGACGGCTGCTGCGCTGTCGCCGCCGCCGACGATCGAGAAGCCGGAGCCGTCCTGCATTGCCTGGGCAACGGCCTTCGTTCCTGCAGCGAATGCGTCGAATTCGAAGACGCCCATCGGACCGTTCCAGACAATTGTCTTGGAATCGGCGATAGCCTTCGCGTAGTTTTCGGCTGTCTTCGGGCCGATGTCGAGGCCCATCTGGTCGGCTGGGATAGCGTCAGCGTCGACGATGGTCGCAGGAGCGTCCGCAGCGAACTTCGGAGCAATCACTGTATCGACGGGCAGGAGAAGCTCAACGCCACGCGCTGCAGCCTTAGCGATGTACTCCTTCGCTGTCTCAACCTGATCCTCTTCGAGGAGCGAGGTACCAATTTCGTAGCCCTTAGCCTTGAGGAAGGTGTAGGCCATGCCGCCACCGATGAGAAGGCGATCGGCAACTTCGATGAGGTTGTTGATGACGCCGAGCTTGTCGGAGACCTTCGATCCGCCGAGCACGACCGTGTATGGGCGCTCAGGGTTTGTGGTTGCACGGGAAAGCGAATCAATCTCCTTGAAGACGAGCTCGCCTGCAGCCGATGGGAGGAGCTTAGCGATGTCGTACACCGATGCCTGCTTGCGGTGAACGACACCGAAGCCGTCGGAGACGTATGCATCAGCAAGCGCTGCGTATTCCTTAGCGAGCTCTTCGCGCTCCTCGTCAACCTTGGAGGTCTCGCGAGCGTCAAAACGTACGTTCTCCAGGAGGACAGCTTCGCCGTCCTTGAGTGCAGCAACCTTAGCCTTGGCATCCTCGCCAACGGTATCGGCGGCGAGTGCAACTTCCTGGCCAAGGAGCTCAGAGAGGCGCTTAGCGACAGGAGCGAGCGAGAAGTCAGGGTTAACGGTGCCCTTCGGACGGCCGAGATGAGCAGCGACGACGACGCGTGCGCCGGCCTCCGTGAGACGCTTGAGTGTTGGGAGTGCGGCGCGAATACGGCCGTCATCCGTGATGTTGCGATCAGCATCGAGCGGCACGTTGAAATCCGAGCGCACGAATACTGTCTTGCCGGCGAGATCGCCGAGAGAATCAATCGTCCTCATTAGTAGTCCTTTCTGCACACAGATGCCCGTACACGCACCGGGCATGTACGGGCATCTGTATTACTCACGAATCTCAGAGCTTGGAAGCAACGAGCTCGGTAAGATCAACGAGGCGGTTCGAGTAGCCCCACTCGTTGTCGTACCAGGAGAGAACCTTGACGAGCTTGCCGATGACCTTGGTCTCGGTGGCGTCGAAGATGCTCGAGTGCGGATCGCCCTGGATATCGGTGGAGACGATCGGATCCTCGGTGTAAGCGAGGATGCCCTTGAGCGGGCCTTCAGCAGCCTTCTTCACAGCAGCCTTGATCTCGTCAACCGTGACCTCGCGCGATGCCTCGAAGGTGAGGTCGGTGAGGGAGCCAGTGGGGGTAGGAACGCGAACGGCGAGGCCGTCGAACTTGCCCTTGAGCTCGGGGATAACGAGAGCAACTGCCTGAGCAGCACCCGTCTTGGTCGGGATCATGTTGAGCGCAGCAGCACGGGCGCGACGCAGATCGGAGTGAGGTGCGTCCTGGATGCGCTGATCGCCGGTGTAAGCGTGGATGGTGGTCATGATGCCGCGCTCGATGCCGAACTCATCGTTCAGAACCTTAGCGAGTGGAGCGAGGCAGTTGGTGGTGCAGGAAGCGTTCGAAATGATGGTGTGCTTAGCCGAGTCGTAATCGCCCTCGTTAACACCCATGACGAAGGTGCCATCCTCGTTCTTCGCCGGAGCGGAGATGATGACCTTCTTTGCACCAGCTTCGATGTGAGCCTTAGCCTTGGTGGCGTCCGTGAAGAAGCCGGTGGACTCAACAACGATATCGACGCCAAGATCGCCCCAAGGGAGGTTGGCGGGATCGCGCTCAGCGAGGACCTTGATGACCTTGCCGTCAACGATGATGGAACCCTCGTCGTGGCTCACTTCACCCGGGAAACGGCCGAGGATCGAATCGTACTTGAGCAGGTGAGCAAGAGTCTTGGTGTCGGTGAGGTCGTTAACTGCCACAACATCAAGATCTGCGCCCTGTTCCTTCAGAGCACGGAAAAAGTTGCGGCCAATGCGGCCGAAGCCGTTGATGCCAACGCGAATGGTCACTCTATTCCTCCTAGTGTGCATATGCACATCTACTGTTTCGGGCTCATGCCCGTTGATGCCGGAACGTCTGTCCCGAACTACCTAAGTATTCTATCTGGTTTGGGCGACGATTTTGAGGCCCGGTTCTGCGCTGAAAGCGATTATTTTTGGAAGTTTTCGACTGTAGGGAGGAAATCGCGAAAAAAGTCCCACGTCATATGGTCACGTTCCCCACATTTGTGAGATCCGACCATTCACGACGACGTTGTTACGCCTGACCCCGCTCAGCGTCGTCGACGGCATCCATCGTCGAGGGAATGCCGAGCTCAGCCGCGCGGCGATCCGCCATCGTATTGAGGCGGCGCAGACGACCCGCCACGGCGTCCTTCGTTGCAGGTGGATTCATCCGCGCACCAAGAAGATTGAGGGAATCCTCCGGGTACTTCATGCGGAAGTACCCAGCTTCGCGCAGGTTATCGGGGATGTCGTCGCCAAGAATCTCGAAGGCGCGCTTCACGCGAATGACGGCAACAACAGCCGCATCTGCGGACCGCCGCATGTTCGCATCGTCAAAGTTCGCGAGACGATTTGCTGACCCGTGGACCTCCCGTTCGACGCGGAGCTCCTCCCATCGAAGTACTGCGTCGTTGGCGCCCATGCGCGTGAGCATCTCGGAAATGGCGTCGCCTTCGCGGATATCGACGCGATGGGCACCGCGTGATTCACGCGCACGGTACGGGATCTCCATACGCCTCGCGAGTCCACCGAGGGCATACGCTGCTTCGAGGCCGGGACACACGACTTCCAATGCGGCATTGCGCCCCGGCTCCATGAGAGAACCGCGCGCAAGGAAGGCGCCGCGCCAAGCAGCCGCACCGTCCGCCTTGGAGCCACCGACGATCGAGGGCGGAAGGCCACGCACTGGCCGGCCGTACGTATCGAGAAGTCCGAGCCTACGAGCAATGCGCTCGCCGTCGCGGGTCACGCGCACAATGTAATGATTTCCCTGCCGCATGGCCGAACTCACCGACAGCAGCTCGGGTTCAACATTGAAAAGCTGCGCTACGAGTTCCCAGAGGTGGCGGGCACTGCCCGCATGCCCGAGTTCGGCCTGAACCGCCACTCGCCCGCTGTTGATGTGTAGGCCACCTGCAAAGCGGAACATCGTCGAGACCTCGGCAACAACGCTCGAGACTAGTCGCGTGCGGACAGCGGCAAGTTCGTCTTTGACGATCTGTGTCAAGGCGGGCATAAATTGACTTTCTAGTGAACTGGGAAGTGCTGTGCGGCTAGCGCGAAGCTCACACAACGATGCGGACAAACAGCACCGACGAGAATCCGAGCTGCTGAGCTACTCGCCGGATTCAAAGACATCGCGGAAAGCTGCGGCCAACAAAAGCGGATCGTGCCGGGGCGAACCGTCCCTCATTCTAACGTCTCGTAGGACAAGGCGTGCGCCGGTGGCCGCGGCTGCTCGGCTCGCAGACGCAACATCGTCGATGGACGACGGGTCGGCGAGGATCACGTCGAGGCGCAAATCCGGAGCGTGGGAATGAATGGATGCTATATGCTCGGCAGCGCTCATTCCTCGTGTCTCTTTCTCTGCTAAGAGGTTGAGCACGAGCATGCGGGACGCGGGCGTTGAGCACAATGCATGTTTGAGATCCGGCACCATGAGGTGAGGAATCACAGAGGTATACCACGATCCTGGGCCGAGAATTGTCCAGTCCGCTTCACTGACTGCCTCCCTTACTTCGGGAACAATCGGCGGGTCGGACGGGACAAGTCGCACCTGCTCGACGTGTCCCTGGGTCAGGGCTACCGCAACCTGACCTCGAATCGTTTCACTCTCTCCATCTGCATGAGTAATGTCGGCCTCAATTTCAAGCGGCACAGTGCTCATTGGCAGGACTCGGCCGTGAATTTGGAGCAACTCTCCCACCCAATCGAGCGCGGGCACAGACCCTTCGAGTTTCTCCCAGAGCGCGACGATGAGGAGGTTGCCTAGCGCGTGCCCATCGAGCGGCCCGTCGGAACTAAATCGGTGCTGGAGGACGTCACGCCACGTTCTCCCCCACTCCGAGTTGTCGCAGAGTGCAGACAACGCCATACGAATATCTCCCGGCGGAAGAACGCCAAATTCTTTGCGTAGACGCCCGGATGAGCCGCCGTCGTCGGCTACCGTGACGATTGCTGTGACGTCGTCGGTGAGATGTTTCAGTGCTGAGAGTGAGGCATACAAGCCATGTCCGCCACCAAGGGCAACGACCTGGGGCGGTGTGGTACGACTTGCCATGATTATTCACGTCCCAGATCGCGGTGAAGCGTACGTACCGCTTGGCCACGTTCTCGTAGGCGCTCCGAGACGGCTTCCGCGACCGCAACCGATCGATGTTTGCCACCGGTGCACCCAACGGCGATGGTGACAAAAGGTTTCAGCTCGTGCTTATACCCATCGAGAATCCCAGCAATGAGATCGACGTATTTTTCGACGAAGTCTTCCGCACCCGGCTGGGAGAGAACATAGCTTGCCACGGCTTCGTCGTGCCCCGTGAGATGACGCAGCTCAGATACCCAGTACGGGTTAGGGAGAAAACGAACGTCGATGACGTTATCTGCATCCATGGGCAGACCGTACTTGAATCCGAACGACATCACCGTCACGCGGATGTCTGCTTGTTTCTCGTTGGCGACGAGACCGCGGACCTTACGGGCCAAGTCATGAACTGAATACGTCGAGGTGTCGATAATCGTGTCCGCACGCGATTTGAGAGCCGCGAGCAATGCGCGCTCGGCATGAATTCCGTCAAGCAGACGTCCGTCTCCTTGAAGCGGATGCGGCCGGCGCACCGACTCATATCGTTTCACGAGGACATCGTCGTCACATTCGAGGAAAAGAACGCGATATCCGATGGCACCGCTCTCGCGCAACGAATCGAGAGTATGGACAAGCTCTGAAAAATCCTTGGAACGAACGTTGACGACGAGTGCCAGGCGAGTCACGGAACGATCTGCGGTGATAAGACCGGTGAGCGGTCCCAGCAAGCTGGCTGGAAGATTGTCGATGACGTACCAGTCGAGATCCTCAAGCGTATCTGCAACCCGTGTGCGACCAGCGCCAGACATTCCCGTAATGATGAGGACTTCAGGCGGATCAGCGTGGGGCAGCTTCGCCTCTTCGTCCTTCCCCGGGATAATCGCAGGGAAGGAACCTGTGTGCTGGAGATTCGACTCGCTCATGCCCAACATCATGCCACAGCTCAGCGCCGCTTCCCCACGATTTTCCTCCTAGAGCACTAGGAACCCTCGCGCGAATCACTCGTGCCCTTGGGCGACAGCGCCTCGTTGATAGCCTGGGCCAACGCCGGTCCGATGCCCGGTGCCTCGACTAATTCATTGAGGCTCGCACGACGAATTTTCGCCACGGAACCAAAATGCTTGAGGAGTGCCTTCTGCTTGGCTGGGCCGAGTCCTGGAACACCATCGAGCACCGAACGCGTCATATTCTGACTGCGTTTCTTGCGATGGAACGTGATGGCGAAGCGATGGGATTCGTCGCGCAATTGTTGAAGCAATCGGAGTGCAGGCGACGTGCGCGGGAAAATCACCGGGAATTCATCGCCTGGAATCCACACTTCTTCGAGACGTTTAGCCAAACCAACAACGCGGACGTCGGCACCAAGTTCGTCGACGACTCGCTGAGCGGCATTGACTTGCGGGAGTCCGCCGTCGACGACGAGGAGGTCGGGCTTGTAGGCAAACTTTCGTGGCGAACCAACCTGCGCACCCGATCCGTCGATCTGCTCAGATTCCTTTCGCGCCTCATCCTCAGCGCCGCCCGCATCATCCGAGGCCGCACCTGCGACAAGTCGGCCGAGCCGGCGGCGCAACACTTCGTCCATGGCCGCTGTATCGTCAGGAACGCCATGCCCATCCGGGCCACGCACGATGTAGTGGCGATAGTCGGCCTTCTTCGATAGCCCGTCCTCGAAGACAACCATCGAACCGACCTGCTGCTGGCCTTGGGTGTGTGAAATGTCGTAACACTCGATACGCAAGGGTGCACGATCCAAATCGAGCCCATCACGCAGCTCCTCAAGCGCTTGTGAACGCACCGTGATATCCGAGGCCCGCGCCAACTTGTGACGTGCAAGGGCCTGAACGGCGTTCTCGTGGACCGTTTGAGCGAGCTTTGCCTTCTTACCGCGCGACGGAACTCTCAGATGAACGGGGCGCCCGCCCCGCCGCTCCGTGAGCCATGATTCGATGTGCGCGGCGTCCTCCGGCAAAGCCGGAACCCAGATCTCGGCTGGAATTGCACTCACCGATGTGTGCTTACGGTCGTCGACACTTCGCGAATCTGAGCGCATCACCGGGACGGCATCATATTGAGCATCTCCATAGACCTGGAGGAGGAGCTCACCGACGATATCAGCGCTCGACAAGCCGCCGATCTCCTCACTGACCCAGCCGCGCTGGCCACGAATACGTCCGCCGCGCACGTAGAACACCTGGACGGATGCTTCGAGCTCATCGGCCTCCAGGCCGAAGATATCCGCATCAAGGTTCTCTTCAAAAACGACGACATTCCGCTCGCTTGCAGCCTCGAGCGCCGCCACCTGGTCGCGTAGACGTGCCGCGCGTTCGAACTCCTCGGCGGCGGCCGCCGCCATCATCTCCCTGCGCCGTGCCGAGATCGCCTTCGACGAATCGCCGTCCATGAAGTCGACGATCGACTGCGCTATCTCCCGATGTTTGTCCGCGCCGACTTTCCCTACACAGGGCGCCACGCACTTCCCGATGTACCCGAGCAGGCACGGGCGTCCGGCACGCTGCGCCTGGTTAAATTGCCCTTTCGTACACGAACGCATGGGAAAGGCTGTGAGGAGCTCGTCCAGAGTTTCACGAATTGCCCATACTTTCGTATACGGCCCGAAATAACGAACTCCCGCGCGGTGCTGCTGACGCGTGATCCATACTCGAGGAAACTGCTCGTTCATCGAGACCGCTAGATATGGGTACGACTTGTTGTCACGAAAAACGACATTAAATCGCGGCTCAAACTCCTTGATCCACGAATACTCAAGCGTGAGAGCTTCAACTTCGGAGCCAACGACAACCCACTCCACACGGCTCGCCGTATGCACCATCTGTCGAATACGCGGAGACAGCGCATATTCGTCCTGGAAGTAATTTGCCAGCCGAGACCGAAGGCTCTTGGCCTTCCCGACGTAGAGAACGCGCCCTTCGTCGTCACGGAACCTATACACTCCCGGCTGCGCAGGGATCGTGCCCGGCGCCGGACGGTAGCTTGCAGGATCTGCCATTAATCCCTCAACCTCATCATGACGATGCCGCTACATGAGCTTTCCGAGACGCCGATGATCGCAACATCTTCGCGCCGGTCGTCGCGCCTGAGCTCGCTACGCTTCCCGAGGATGCGGTTTTCTTCGACCCGGCAGTTTTCTTCGACCCGGCACTTTTCTTCGAGCCGGCAGTCTTCTTCGAACCCTTCGCAGAATCCAACAGAGGCGCAAGGAACTGACCCGTGTACGAATCCTTGACCTTCGCTACCCGCTCAGGGGTGCCTTCCGCAATGACGGTTCCTCCACCCGCACCGCCCTCAGGACCCATATCGATGATCCAATCGGCTGACTTGATGACATCGAGGTTATGTTCGATCACGATTACCGTGTTGCCCTTGTCGACAAGTTCCTGCAGTACTTGGAGGAGTTTACGAATGTCCTCAAAGTGAAGGCCAGTAGTCGGCTCGTCAAGGATGTACACCGTTCGTCCTGACGAACGCCGATGCAGCTCCGACGCCAGCTTGACCCGCTGAGCTTCGCCGCCAGACAACGTCGTGGCGGCCTGACCAAGCTGAACATACCCGAGGCCAACAGATTCGAGCGTGGCAAGGTAGCGGGTAATCGACGTGATCGGATCAAAGAACGAAAGCGCCTCGTGAATCGTCATGCTCAGCACGTCGGAGACGTTCTTGCCCTTGTAACGAACCTCCAAAGTTTCGCGGTTGTAGCGCGAGCCATGGCACACTTCGCACGGCACGTACACATCCGGAAGGAAGTTCATTTCAATTTTGATCGTGCCGTCGCCACGGCAGGCCTCACAACGCCCGCCCTTCACATTGAACGAGAAGCGGCCAGGGCCATATCCGCGCACCTTCGCTTCTTGCGTTTGTGCAAATAGAGTACGAATCTTGTCCCACACGCCTGTATAAGTCGCAGGATTCGATCGCGGCGTGCGACCGATCGGAGACTGATCGACATGCACGACTTTATCGAGTTCGGCGAGACCTGTGACCGACTTGTGGCGCCCCGGCACGGTATGAGCGCCGTTGAGTTGATTAGCGAGCGATTGATAGAGGATCTGATTGACCAGGGTCGATTTTCCTGATCCCGATACGCCTGTCACCGCGACGAAACACGACAATGGGAACTTTACTGTGACGTCCTTGAGGTTGTTTTCGCGCGCACCTGTGACAACAATCTGGCGGTTCTTATCCATGGGACGACGAACGGGCGGAACTGCAATCTCTCGTCGTCCAGACAAATACTGCCCCGTCAAGGAGCGTTCCGACTTATACAAGCCGTCCACTGGGCCGGAGTACACCACCTCGCCGCCGAGTTCACCAGCACGCGGGCCAATATCTACGACCCAATCGGCTGTACGGATCGTATCCTCGTCATGCTCGACAACGATAAGCGTATTACCGAGGTCGCGCAGCTTCGTAAGCGTCGCAATGAGGCGTTCATTGTCACGCTGATGCAAGCCGATCGACGGTTCGTCGAGCACGTACAGCACACCGACGAGACCTGAACCGATTTG
The DNA here is from genome assembly GCA_021532125.1 of Arcanobacterium haemolyticum. Lineage (GTDB taxonomy): Bacteria > Actinomycetota > Actinomycetes > Actinomycetales > Actinomycetaceae > Changpingibacter > Changpingibacter haemolyticus_A. The sequence continues at coordinate 122,642 of JADYUX010000002.1, read as the reverse complement.
TGTCGCGAGGCGAATACGCTGCGCCTCTCCACCAGACAATGTGGCCGCACCGCGAGCCAAGGAAAGGTAGGTCAAGCCAACGTCGACGAGGAATCCAAGGCGCAGTCTAATCTCCTTGAGGACCTGTGCAGCGATCGCGGCCTGACGTGCGTCGAGGGTGATCTCGTCAAGGAACACCTTGGCGTCTGCGATCGACATCTGGCACAGCTCGTAGATATTCACGCCATCAATACGCACGGCGAGGACTTCGGGGCGCAGGCGGGCACCGTGGCACGTCGAGCACGGCACGTTTCGCATGTAGCCTTCGTACCGTTCGCGTGACCAGTTCGATTCCGTTTCGTCGTGCTTACGCATGACATAGGAAAGGACACCTTCAAAGCCCGTCGAGTAAATGCGTTCGCGCCCCCAACGGTTGCGATACTTCACCTCTACCTTGTAGTTCCGGCCCTCAAGGATTGCCTTACGCGCCGTTTTCGGCAGTTTTTTCCACGGCGTATCGACATCAAAGCCGAGATCTTCGCCGAGGGCCTCGAGTTGGCGGGTGAAGAAATCTTGATGGCCAGTCCACGGGGCGATAGCGCCTTCACGCAACGTCAGCGACTCATCGGGAACGACGAGTTCAGGGTCTACTTCAAGTTTCGAGCCGATTCCGTCGCAATCGGGGCACGCACCGTACGGCGCATTGAAGGAGAAGGTACGCGGCTCGATCTCCTCCAAGGCCAGCGGATGATCGTTCGGGCACGAACGTTTCTCCGAATAACGGCGCTGACGGCCAGGATCGTCGTCGGGCAGGTCGACGAATTCAATAACCACGATGCCATCCGCCAGGCGGAGCGCAGTCTCAACCGAATCGGTTAGACGTGTGCGCATGTCGGGCTTAGCTACAAGCCGGTCAACAACAACGTCAATATCGTGACGGAGCTTCTTCTCAAGTTTTGGCGGGTCATCGAGGCGGACAACCTCACCATCGACGCGAGCACGCGTGAAACCCGAACCGGCAAGTTCCGTAAAAAGATCCTGATACTCGCCCTTGCGGCCGCGGAGCACGGGAGCAAGAACCTGGAAACGTGTGCCTTCAGGAAGTTTCTCGACGCTGTCGACAATCTGTTCAGCACTCTGGGAGCCGATCGGCTCACCACATTCTGGACAGTACTGGATACCCGCACGAGCGTATAGCAAACGCAGGTAGTCGTAGACCTCCGTGACCGTTCCCACCGTCGAGCGAGGATTGCGATTCGTCGATTTCTGATCGATAGAAACAGCCGGCGACAACCCCTCGATGAAATCCACATCGGGCTTGTCCATCTGCCCGAGGAACTGCCGGGCATACGAGCTCAACGATTCGACGTAACGCCGCTGACCTTCAGCGAAGATCGTATCGAAGGCAAGTGAAGACTTGCCCGAGCCTGACAAGCCGGTAAAGACAACGAGCTTATCGCGAGGAATATCAATTGTGACGTCACGCAAATTGTGCTCGCGAGCGCCCTGCACATGGATGTGGTTGTTCACGGCTATATCATACCTAAATAGAACAGAATTTCGAATGTGACATAGCTATGCTGTGGTCATGTCCATTATTGCTATCGAGTATGAATATGATTCCGCAAAGCTTGATATTTTGGCGGAGAATCGTCCAGCTCATCGCACCTTCTTGCGGGAGCTGTTTGACGAGAAGCGTTTGCTTGCATCGGGGCCGCTTGGAGAAAATGGCGCTTTGATTGTTGTCGTCGCCGATGATCCTGATGCTGGTCTGCGTCTTTTGGACGGTGATCCGTTGCTGGGTGTTGGCGTGATTGAGAGCCGTTCCGCTCGCGTGTGGAATCCCGTTATTGGTCCGTGGCAGTGAGGTTCCGTTTCGATCCTCTCATTACCGGCATTATTGTCGCGCTGATCGCTGGTCTTCTTGTGCCGCTTCCTCGCGGGGTTCTTGGCGTTGTCTCGGACTTGGCTGATGTTGGCGTCGGGGCTGTTTTCCTCGTGTATGGGATGCGTTTGCGGACCCGGGAGGTGTTTGCTGGGCTGACGAATATTCGTGTGCAGTCCCTTGTGTTGGGCGCAACGTATATTCTTTTCCCGATTCTCGGGTTCGCGGCTGGGCGTTTGCTTGCGCCGTGGCTGGGTGAGGGTTTTGCGGTTGGCTTTTTGTTTTTGTCGCTCCTTCCTTCAACGATTCAATCCTCTGTGACGTTCGTGTCGATTGCGCGTGGGAATGTTGGTGCTGCGGTGTGCGCGGCGACGATCTCGAACATTCTGGGAATGTTTATTACGCCGCTCTTGGTGCTTCGCTTGTTGAATGTTGGTGGCGCGGATACTGGTGGTCTTGCCTCGGTACTGACGAAGTTGCTCTTACCTTTTATCATTGGTCAGCTTCTTCAACCGATCGTCGGTGAGTGGTGGCGGGCTCATAAGCGTGTCGTCAAGACGATTGATACTTCCTCGATTGTTCTCATTGTTTTCTCGGCGACGTGCAGCGCTACGGCTTCGGGAGCGTGGGCAGGTATTAGCGTATGGACGCTTGCGCTCCTTCTTGCTCTCAGCGCCGTTCTCCTCGGAGTGATGTTGGCACTCACATGGTGGGGTGGTAAGGCTGCAGGGTTAAACCGTGAGGACAACATTGTTCTCCTCATGTGTGGCTCCAAAAAGTCACTCGCGCCTGGTTTGCCAATGGCGAAGGCCCTTTTTGCTCCACATGTAGTTGGGGCAATTATTGTGCCGGTTGTTGTGTTCCATCAGCTTCAGCTCATGGTGTGCGCTGTCATCGCTCGTCGTCTTCGCGGCGTGGAATGAGGCGTGAACAATGAGGTTGTTCAGGAGGCCACTGCGTAGGTCAACCCGACGAGCTATTCGTCCGCTCGCCTTACTCGTTGTTGTCGCAGTTGCAAGTGTGGCAACGCTGGTGGCTTTCTTTCCTCACTCCCCCGACTTATCAGTTCTGTGTTCGAACAACAAAGAGTCGTGCGATGCTGTAGCGAGCGCGTATGAGCACGAGACGGGGCGGCGCGTCAATGTCCTGCGTATCTCGACTTCGGTGGCTCTCACGCGTTTAGAGGCTGCTGCAGATTCCGGCGAATTCGATATCTGGATGGGTGGGCCGTCCGACGCTTACGCTCTTGCCGATTCCAAGCATCTGCTCCGCCCAGTTGCACGAGCACAAGATTTATCCGACGACGAAGTTCCTGCCTGGCGTGGCCTTTACGGCGGTATTCTCGCCTTCTGTATTGCAGATTCTTACGACGACGTGACAACGTGGGATGAACTTGCCCGCAGCACGGCACGTATTGTCCAACCCAATCCCCTCTCATCTGGGACGGCGATTTCTTCTCTGGCTCTCCATTCTCAGCGTCTTCAGTCGCACGACGACCTACTTAATTTCTTACATGCCGTCGATCATCGCACCGTCACGTATTCGGACTCGGGAATTGCGCCGGCGAGCCTTGTGACGGCAGGCCGAGCGGATATAGCGATCACGTTTGCTCAGCACTGCGACAAAGCACAAAATGAGGGACAGAGCGTTCACACGGTTATTCCTCGGGACGGAACGACGTATGAAATTGGCGGCATTGCTGTCCTTCGCGGCTCGCGTCACACGCAAGCTGCCGTCGACTTCCTCGAATTTGCCTCATCCGACGCCGGCCAGAGTCTCGGAGCATACGCGACCGCGCAGATACCCGTATCCCCCTCGCTGCCAGGCAACCTTGACGAACGTCTCACTGCCCTCGATACACCTGTCTTTTCTATGACGCCTTACGCCTTGGCAGCCATCCGACCTGAGCTCATCACAATGTGGCGTCAGGAGGTCCGGCATGGGGAATTCTGAAAGCTTGGCAACCCGCAGTACCCTGAACCGCTCCAGAACGTCACGGAGCTCTCGTCGTCCCTCCACACACAAGCGCCCACCTCGAACGCTCATCGGCCTCCTACTTGTCACCATCGGTGTCTTCTGGATAGCGATGCCACTCTCACCAATGATGTGGCGGACACTTCTCTTATGCCTCACATCAGCACTCCCCGCGTCTATCTTTGCCCTCGTACAGGTGCTCTGGGTACGGCTGCCATCATCTTTCTCGCACACAGCAAAACTTCTCGTATGCCTCACCCCGGTTCTCATCCCTGTGCCACTGATCGCAACCGCCGTCAATGATTGGGGGCTCGAGGCATACAGCCTCCCACTCCTCTATGCCTGCCACATCATCGCAGGAATACCGCTTGCCTTCATCTGCCTTCTCCTTCTCACCGCCCCACTCGATCCGTGGGCGATAGCAACCGCGGCGACAATAGGCATACCTCCCGGGCGAACCCTACGCAGAGCCTACGGCAAACTCCTCACCAAAGCCGTAGCAACCACCATCGTCGTCACCGCCTGCGCACTAGCCGCAGATCCCGCACTCACAAGTATCTTCGGAGGAAAGCGCTCATATATCGGAAGCGCGTCAATCCACGCAAGTCAAGCCGACCTCCCTCACGACCTCGGCGCGAGAATCGTCGTCGTCATCCTCTGGATCGCCCTTCTCAGCGCCATACTCTTACGACGAATGGGCTCGTCCCTCCCGCGTCTTGCTCCCCCACCCAACCCACGCACCTTCTCGGGCATATCGCGAACTGTTGCCGCTCTCAACGCGCCTGTGCTCATCGTCTTCCTGGCACTCATCGCCACAAGTATCGCCAAACTCCGTAGCCCGAATGTCGCGGCAACGACGAGCGACATCGTCACCGAAACGGTCCAGACGACGCTCGTCCTGGCTCTACCCTCCCTCGTCATCGGATTCATTCTCAGCGCCGTCGCAGCAAGGTGGGCATACAACCACCACTCCAGCCTCTCCCTCGCCGTCCTCGCAGCCTACGTCCTCCTCCTCGTGAGCCACACGTGCGGCGGAATGATCCTCGCAAGAATCGGAATGGAACCCGCTCCACTCTCGCTCATCCCACCACTCGTCGGAGGCGCCAGCGTCCTCCAAGGCGCCATCGGCATCGTCCTCGCCTACACGATGATCTCCTTCCCTGTATTCTTCCTCGTCACGATCCGAATACTCCGAGAAAACAGCGCACTTATCGAGGCGGCACGCGATAACGGTTCACACGCTGTCCGAACATTTGTCACTGTCGTCGTTCCCCGCAGTAGAACCGCATGGATCGCCGCTTCCTCCTTCATTGGCGCCCTCATCATGGCACGCACAGCCCCAGCGATCTACGTCGATTCGCCCCGGTATCCCCAAGCGGCCGCAGTCCTCACCACAACAGCCCAAAACGGCGACGTCACAACCACCTATATCCTGGGATTATCCATCTTCGCCGCCTCGGCACTTCTGCTGATGTGCGCCGGACTCCTCACCCTGACGATAGGAAGACTCCATGACTCTCGTCGTCGATAACCTCTCCGTACCTGGACGACTACACGGCATCTCCTTCCTCCTTGAGCCAGGGCAAATACTCGCCGTCATCGGACCATCGGGCAGTGGGAAAACCACCCTCATTCGCGCCCTCGCCGGCCTCGTCGAGGCAACCGGACAGGTTTCCATCAACGACACAGATATCACGCACCTTCCACCCCAAGACCGGCCAACAGGCACTGCAACGCAAGACCCCTCCCTCTTCGACAACCTCACAGTCGCCGACAATGTCGGCTTTGGCCTCGACGACGCTCGCATGACCGAGCAACGACGCTCCGACCTCATCAACATCGGCCTCGCCGACATGAACATCCTCGCCCTTGCCCGCCGCATGCCAACCGAACTCTCCGGTGGACAACTCCAGCGAGTAGCCCTAGCACGAGCCCTCGTTCGTCGCCCACACGTCCTCCTTCTCGACGAACCCCTTGCACACGTCGACCATTCCCTTCGCGATTCCATCCAACGAGACATCCTGCGGTCGGTCGAACGCCACAACATCGCCACCGTCTACGTCACCCACGACATCGACGAAGCATTCGCCATGGGCCATGCCGTCCTCGTCCTCGAAAACGGCCGGAGCACCCAACTCGCCTCACCACGAGATGTTTACGACTTCCCCGCATCGGCGAGCGTCGCCCGCCTCGTCGGAATTCCCAATATCTACGAAGCAACACTCTCGGGCGAGTACGCACTCCTCGGCACTCTCCTCATCCACACACGATCTCGACGAGATCCACATTCCGCAAGCCCCTCAAAGGCCCCCGGCACTCACGAGCCAACATCACCCGTCACGCTGTGCTTCCCACCAGAAAACATCACGTTGCTTCCCACAGACGGCGAGACCAGCAAGAACGCCAGCCACGACCGCACAACCTGCCGAGGCCACATCCTGCGCTCGTCATTCCAACGAGCCGACATCACCTACGATGTCGAAACAACCTTCGGAACCCTCGTCGCACGCCGCCCGCGCACAGCACGACAATTCGCTGTGGGAGACGACGTCACCATCCATATCAGTGAAGCCACCATCCTCACGATGACACATCCGGCCACACCCAACGAAGACGCACAATGACACCCATCATCATTCTCACCGCACTACTCACGGCCACACTCGTTGCGCTCATCGCTCTCAGCCGCACGCTCCGCCGCACCCGTCATGAACTCGACGACACACGCACCCAACTCACCGACGTAACCGCACAACCAGCCATCATCTCCCACGAGATCCGCACCCCACTCGCCCTCATACGCGGAGCAGGCGAACTCCTCGCCGAAGAATCACCCGGGAAACTCAACGACGTCCAAGCGAGCTTCGTCCGCACAATCAACGAAAACAGCCGGCTCGTTTCCGATATCGCTGAAAACTTCCTCACCGACCTTCACCTACAAAAAGGCGACATCACCTTCACCACCATCGACATCCGAACCATCGCAGCCAACGCAGCAGCCGAGCTCCGTAAGGTATCCGACATCCCCATCCACATCGACGCCGTCGGTGGCCTTCTCCCCCTTAACGCAGACGAGCGCCTCATCCGCCAACTCATGTGGAACCTCATCACCAACGCTGCACGTCACGCAGGCGACGACGCCACGATTCTCGTCCACATCGAAAACGGCGAAGGCGGCGGAGTCCACATCTCCATCATCGACACCGGCGAAGGAATGGACGACGACGACCTCGCCCGCCTCTTCGTCCCCTTCGCCTCAGGTTCCACGCGACGCCCCGGCAGCGGCATCGGAATGATGGTCTCACGCAAAATTGTCGACCTCCACGGAGGGCAAATCTTCGTCGACTCCTCACCCACAATCGGCACGGCAATACATATCATCCTTCCCCAAAACGCGTCAGAACAGGCAGAATAGCCTCACCGCCACAAGCGAGCATGATAGTGTCATCTGATCCCAGAAGCTGACCCTCCCGGAACATTCAGAGGAAAGGAAACCACGTGAGCACGGTCCTCGTCGTCGACGACGAACCCCAAATGCTAGCCATCGTGACATTTGCTCTCGAAACGCAAGGCTTTTCCTCACTCACCGCACACAATGCCACGGAGGCGTGGGATCTCCTCACATCACGCCATATCGACCTCGCCATCATCGACGTCATGCTCCCCCACGCCTCGGGGCTCGAACTCACACGCCGCATCCGAAGCCACTACCCGGCGCTCCCGATCATCCTCCTCACAGCACTCTCCGACGAAAACCACCGCATCGAAGGACTCGAAGCCGGAGCCGACGACTACGTCACCAAGCCCTTCAGCCCACGCGAACTCGCACTGCGCGCACAAGCCATCATGAGACGACTCGCACCGAGAGAAATCAACTCCCTCATCACCCTCGGGCCACTCACCATCGACCAGGATTCCCTCCGCGTCGCATGGAACGGACGCGTCATCCCTGTGTCAGAAACCGAAGCACGACTTCTCGCAGCACTCGCCTCACGGCCCGGAAAAATCGTCTCCCACCGCGAACTCCTCAACGAAGTCTGGTCCACAACTCTCAGCGATGGCGGCCGAGAAATGATCAAAACGACGATCTACCGACTCCGCAAAACCCTCGACAAACGCGGAATCGACCCCCGCATCATCGAAGCCCACCGAGGAGAAGGCTACCGACTCACATTCTAAAGTCACGCAGGTGTTACTCACTGTCACCAAGACTCCCACCATCGTCACCAACTGCCGCGAATACTAGGTTCCATGTCCAAGCGGCAGCCAGGACGATCTCGCTGCCGCAATCGATAAAGGAGTCATTGTGGCAAAAGATCGGCTACTAGGGGCACTACGAGCGCCCGGCCCAGCCCCTCGAATTCCCGACGACAAAATCGGGAGCACCTACCGTAAGTGGCGCATGAGTGTATTCGCAGGAATCTTCTTCGGATACGCCGGCTTCTACCTCATCCGAAACAACGTCTCACTCGTCTCAGCCGTGCTTAAAGAGCATGACATCATGAACACCGTTGGCATCGGAATCGTCGCCAACGCTGTCCTCTTCGCCTACGGACTCTCCAAGTTCTTCATGGCGATGCTCTCCGACCGTGCAAACGCACGCTACTTCCTTCCCCTCGGCCTCGCCCTCTCCGCAATCGTCAATCTCATCATCGGCATGTGGCCGACGATCACCGCCTCAGTTGCCCTCTTCGCAACCGTCATGTTCATCAACGGTTGGTTCCAAGGAATGGGCTGGCCACCCTCAGGGCGCGTCCTCGTCCAATGGTTCTCCACCACCGAACGCGGATGGAAAACCTCCATCTGGAACTGCGCGCACAACGTCGGAGGCGCAGGAGCAGGAGCCGCTGCAGCCTTCGCACTCAACAAATGGGCCGCCGACGATGCTGACTGGACACCAGCGTTCTGGTTCCCCGCAATCATCGCGCTCGTCGTCGCCGTCATCGTCTTCTTCCTCATCCGCGACAACCCCGAATCCATGGGCCTCCCGCCCGTCGAGGAATGGCGCGACGACCCCGCCAAGGTCACCGGTTCGGACGAGGAAGCTCAAGGTTCTTGGTGGAACATCGTGCGTCGCCACGTCCTCACCAACCCCGTCATCCTCATGCTCGCCATCACCAACGTTTTCGTCTACACACTGCGGTACGGCGTGCTCAACTGGATTCCCGTTTACCTCACCGACGAAGTCGGCGCCACCAACATCACCGGAGGCATTGTCGGTTTCGGAATCTACGAACTAGCAGGAATCATCGGCACCATCCTCTGCGGTTGGGTATCCGACAAGGTGTTTAAGGGCTGGCGCTCCGGGGCAGGTATCCTCTTCCTCGCCCTCGTCGGCGTGGCGATCTTCGCCTACTGGCAGCTACCCGCACACGCACCCGTGTGGATGTACTACGCCCTCATTGCAGTCATCGGCGGACTCATCTACGGCCCCGTCATGCTCATCGGCCTCCAAGCCATCGACCTCTCGCCGAAGTACGTGGCAGGAACCGCGGCAGGATTTACCGGTCTCTTCGGATACCTCCTCGGAGCCACCCTCGCCTCCTCCGGCGTCGGCTACCTCATCCACCGCTTCGGCTGGAGCTTTACCTACATGTTCCTCATCGTCGTTGTCATGCTCGCCGTCGTCCTCATGGTGATCGTCGGGCGCTACGAACGCCGTCTCATGAACGAACGAGAAGCCACCAAGGCGTAACGGAACTCATATCTCGACATAACCGAATCAGGACACGTTGTGGGCGCTTATGGCGCCCACAACTCTATTCCCATGTTCTCCTGCTACCCTTATACGAGTTTTCAAGCGGGATAACATGCGTGCGGAGGGCACATGAACTGGATAAAGACACAAGCGCTTGCCCTACGAAGCGCCCTACTACGGGCCGATGCAGCATTCGACAGAGACAAAGTCCAAGATCGGAGCCGCTGGATCTACCTGTGGTGTCAAGCAGCCTGGCTCTTCATCACCATCGGCCTCGTCCGTTACCTCATCCTCGACCTCATCGGCGACGGCGACACCTTCCGCTACCTTCGCAAGTGGGACGGCATCCACTACCAGAACATTGCGCATTACGGATACTTCTCCGAAGACGGCACCAGCGCCCCCAGCACGAAGATCTACTACACAAGGCTCGCATTCTTCCCAGGGCTCCCCACCCTCATACGCATCCTCCACGTCATCATTCCGAACTACACGGTAGCTGGCGTCATCGTCGCGTGCCTGTTCGGAATCGCCATGACCGCCGCCATCATGGCAATCGTGTGGCGCCTAGGCGGAGGCACCCGCAGCCAACTCGCCGCCAGCGTCCTCATCCTCGGTGCTCCGCTCTCCATCACCTTCACGATGGTGTACACCGAATCGCCGTTCATCGCCATGTCGCTATGGGCGTGCTACTTCATCATGATGAGGCGATGGTGGATCGCCGGGCTCTTCACATTCTTCGCCGGATTCTTCAGGCTCACCGCTATCGACCTGTGGCTCGCCTTCGGCATCGTCGTCGCACTCACCGCCGCCAAGCAGTGGAAAGCGTGGGTGGCGTGGCTCCTCTCCGTCACATCTCTCTTTGGATACCTCGCCTTCGCCAGCTACCACACGCGAGCCATCGGCGGCTACTTCGGGTTGCAGAACCGTGGCTGGCACTCAAAGTTTGACTTCGGTGCCCAAACGCTCACATGGTCTGCCAAACAGCTCGCCAACTCCACCGAATTTGGATATATCATCTCCATCGCCGCAATCCTCGGCGCCATCGTGGTGTGCATTCTAGCCTTCGGGCGCACACCCGCGATCATGTGGTTCTTCAGCGCAGGGGTCGCAGCCAATATCATTCTCTCCGGCGGTTCCATGCATTCGCGCCCACGCCTCCTTCTGCCTGTATTTATCGCGATGATCCCACTGGTTGCCGACTGGGCTCGCAAAGCCTCTCGCACCCATCTCATCACGCTTTCAATCGCCTGGGTCCTCACCGGATCATTTATCTCAGCGCACATGCTCGCCGTGTTCCGCTGGGCTATTTAGGCGGGCACGGCCACCAGGTCGATGCCGATATCGTCATCGCGCCGTGTTCCGCTGGGCTATTTTGGCAGGCTCGGCCGCCTAAGCCAACCGCCCTGCCTATCGGGGTGCATTCTCCCGGCAGCCCTGGCCAGGTCCAGCGCGTCATCCTGGCCAGGCCTTCCATTGATCCCAGCCACGCCTCGGTTCGCCCCCGCCTTCACGCATACTGCCTAGCCCCGCAGTTAAAACACCACCACAACCGTCAGCCCACGCACTAACTGCCGACCCATGCACTAACTGCCCGACCCACGCACCGACTTCCGACCCATGCACTAACCGCAGAACCTCGTCACCCCAGGACCAGGCCCCGTCAATCCTCCGCCAACCTCACCTTGCCAGGTCTGGCGCGTCATCCTGGCCAGGCCTTCCATTGATCCCAGCCACGCCTCGGTTCGCCCCCGCTTTTACGCATACTGCCTAGCCCTCCGGTGACAACACCATCACAACTGCAAACCCACGCACCGACCGCAAACCCACGCACCGACCGCAAACCCACGCACCGACCGCAAACCCACGCACTAACTGCCCGCCCCAATGCACTAACCGCAGAACCTCGTCGCCCCGCCTCAACACATAATCGAGCCGCATCAACGCGCAAAAAGAGGGTCGACGAAAATCGTCGACCCTCTTTGACAAAGCTCGTGTGTTACTCGCCGCGGGATTCCTTCTTTTTGGCACCCGCGAGTGAAGCAACTACCGTGATCAGAATAATGACGACGATAATTCCGAGCGACACAAGCGGCGGAATAGCAGGAATCGCGTGGAGCAGTCCGAGACCGTGGAACGCTTCGATGACCAGCTTGATTCCGATAAATCCAAGGATGGCGGCCAAACCGAAGTGAAGGTAGATGAGTCGGTCAAGAAGGCCATCAACGAGGAAGAAGAGCTGGCGGAGCCCCATCAGTGCGAAGGCGTTAGCCGCGAAAACGATGAAGGGCTGGGAGGTTAATCCAAACGAGGCCGGGATCGAGTCGAGCGCGAACATGAGGTCTGCCGAGCCGATCGCGAGAATACAGAGGAACATCGGCGTCACGTACGACTTCGATTCGCGTCGCGTCACGAGCTTGTCGCCGACAAAGCCATCAGTCACACGGAAGATACGCTGAGCGAATCGTGTGACCGCGTTCGGTTCGTACTCGTCCGGATTTGCTTCTTCCTCAGGAGCAAGTCCCTCTTTGACCTGTGAATATGCGGTCCACAAGAGGAACGCGGCGAAGATGAAGAAGAGCCACGAGAAACGTTCAAGTAGCGCAGCACCCAGGAGAATAAACACGAGGCGCAAGACGAGTGCGATAACGATTCCGTACAGAAGGACTTTCTGCTGGTAGGCCCTCGGCACACGGAAGGAACCGATGATGATAATGAAGATGAAGATGTTGTCGATCGAGAGTGAGTACTCAGTGAAGTACGTGGCGAAGAACTCGAGCGAGAACTCCGGCGAGTGCCGGAAGATCATGTAGACGCCGAAAATGACGGCGAGGCTGATGTAGAACAGAAGCCAACGGGCGGCTTCCTTCATGGTCGGCTCGTGTGGCTTACGCACGTGCCCGACGAGGTCGACGGAAATAAGGCCGACAACGATGGCGATCAATGCGCCCCATTCCCAGCCGTAAACGTGCATATCCGCCGATTCGGCGGCGGGCGCCGCGAGGAGGCCCAGTTGCGAAAGAATCATGAGATCACTTTCCGGTATGGAGTAACTACCAGAGGTCTCTTCCCGCCGTTGCAGGCTTCGGCCCGGACTTGTGCCGTGATGACGGACCGATATTGTGTGGGAATACTCCCCTCCGGGCGTTTATCTTACGGGAGATAGCTTCAGTTGTATCTTTTAGCGACGACGAATTACGTCACAACAAGCACTCTCCCTGCGGTGATCTGCGCGTTCTGGACGTGCCCTGACATCCGTTCACCGCAGGGATAGGGCTTCAGTTATCGCGTTATCGACTGTTACTTCTGTGCTTGCTGTGAATGCCACAGCTCGCTCTTGAGGTCTTTAATTTCATCTCGATAGCGTGCCGCGAGCTCAAATTGTAGCTGTTCGGCTGCGGCGTGCATCTGTGCGGTGAGATCCTCGATGAGCTGCACAAGGTTACGTGCGCCTTCTGCACGGGCTTGCTCGGCAGCGCTGGCCTTGCCTCGGGCGTGAGCAGGTTCCTTTCGATAGCCACCTTCGAGAAGCTTTTGCGTATCGACATCTTCTCGCGCGAGCATGTCCGTGACGTCGGCAATTTTCTTTCGCAGAGGCTGTGGATCTACCCCGCGTTCTTTGTTGTAGGCGATTTGCTTTTCGCGACGACGGTTTGTTTCGTCGATCGCTTCGCGCATATTCGGAGTAATGGAGTCCGCGTACATATGGACCTGACCAGACACATTTCGTGCGGCTCGGCCGATCGTCTGGATAAGTGAGGTTGTCGATCGCAAGAATCCCTGTTTGTCGGCGTCAAGAATGGCAACAAGCGACACTTCCGGGAGGTCCAAGCCCTCGCGAAGCAAATTGATTCCGACGAGTACGTCAAATTTGCCGAGGCGCAACTCACGGAGGAGCTCGACTCGCCGGAGTGTATCAACATCCGAGTGCAGGTACTCTACTTTGACAGATCGATCCGCGAGATAGTCGGTAAGATCTTCGGCCATCTTCTTCGTGAGAGTCGTGACGAGGACGCGCTCGTCACGTTCTGTACGCTTACGAATCTCCTCGAGGAGATCGTCGATCTGGCCTTCGGTGGGTTTGACGATGATTTCTGGATCGACGAGTCCTGTTGGCCGGATGATTTGCTCAACGACGCCGTCCGATTGCTCTGTTTCGTAGCGGCCCGGTGTTGCCGAGAGATAAACGGTCTGTCCGATTCGTTCAAGGAATTCATCCCATTTGAGGGGACGATTATCCATTGCTGACGGAAGGCGGAATCCGTAATCGACGAGCGTTCGCTTACGGGACATATCGCCCTCGTACATCGCTCCAATCTGAGGAACGGTCACATGCGATTCGTCGAGGATAAGAAGGAAATCTTCCGGGAAGTAATCGAGGAGCGTATTTGGCGCAGATCCAGCAGCTCGCCCGTCGATATGTCGCGAATAGTTTTCAATTCCCGAGCATGTGCCGATGTTACGCATCATCTCAAGGTCGTAGGTGGTCCGCATTTCTAGGCGTTGCGCTTCGAGAAGTTTGTCCTGGTTTCGCAGAACTTCGAGCCGTTGAGCGAGTTCTTCCTCAATCGACGCGATCGCTCGTTCCATACGCTCCGGGCCAGCAACATAATGGGATGCGGGGAATACATGCGCGGTGTCCGTTTGACGAATTACCTCACCTGTGAGTGGATGCAGAAGCGAAATCGAATCTACTTCGTCGCCAAAGAACTCAATTCGTATGGCGAGTTCCTCGTAGACAGGAATAATCTCCACCGTGTCACCACGTACGCGGAAGGTTCCTCTCGTGAACGCAATATCGTTGCGGGTGTATTGCATTCCAACAAATGTACGAAGCAACTCGTCTCTATCGAGGTGCATTCCCACGGATAGTTGCACCATACGATCGACATATTCCTGTGGTGTACCAAGGCCATAAATACACGACACTGAAGCGACCACAACGGTATCGCGCCGCGTGAGAAGGGAATTCGTCGCTGAATGGCGTAAGCGTTCAACCTCGTCGTTAATCGACGAGTCCTTTTCAATGAATGTATCGGTTTGAGGCACGTATGCTTCAGGCTGGTAGTAATCGTAGTACGAGACGAAATACTCGACGGCGTTATTCGGCATCAGTTCGCGAAATTCTGCCGCCATCTGGGCAGCAAGAGTTTTATTTGGCTCGATGATGAGCGTTGGGCGCTGGACCTGTTCGATGAGCCATGCAGTTGTAGCCGATTTTCCCGTACCGGTTGCGCCGAGAAGAACGATATCTTTTTCACCGGCATTAATGCGCTCGGTGAGCTCCTTGATAGCCTGCGGCTGGTCGCCTGCAGGAGTGTATTCAGAGACGACGGCAAATGGCGCCTCTGCGCGGACAAGATCGGTGACGGGTCGCATACCGAAAGGCTACCCGGACACGCACGAGTCTGGTAGTCTTATCGAACAGATGTTCGTCACACTTCGTACGCAGTTCGAGTTCCCGCAGGCACGTACATAACTGGTCACTCAAGGCCCATAGATTCGATCGCCACAACTTCGATAATTTTCATTGCCGCACCCGCGAGTTCCTCGGAGAAGTTCGCCAGTTGCGCACATCCTAGACATCGTCTTCTCATTCTCTCCACAATGAGGGGGTTACACGGAATAAGGAGCACCATGCCCGAATCAGAGACGTCACCGGCACGTCACCGCCGGACTCCCGAGCAGTCTGCCGATAACCGTTCCTCGTCGTCACCATCCAAAGGAACGTCGGCCGGGCGCCAGTCTCAGCGGAAAAACTCCGACGATATGCCCCAGAGCGGTTTTCGCATGCCGTCACCATCATGGCGTGCCGAAGGCGTAGAAGGCCGCACTGATGGTAATCGTGATTCTTCAGACCGCCCAAAGCGGCCATGGAGACGTACGATCTTCACGATCATTTTCGGTTGGATATTCCTCTTTTTCCTTGTCTCCTGGGTGCAGAGCTCGATGAATCCAGTGCTCTCCCTCCCCTACAACGTCTACTACCAGCAACTCGAAGCCGACAACGTCAAAACTGTCGCTCCGACAGGCGATTCTATTGAAGGCGAGCTTCGCGCGTCGTTCACATACGACAAGGTGACATCGACGAAGTTCCGCACCGAACGCCCGACCTGGGCCGACGATTCAATGGCTCAGCTCCTGGCTGATAAAGGTGTGAAAATTACTGCGCAATCCCCTGTGCCATCGTCGAATATATTCCTCACCCTTCTCGTCTCATTCCTACCGATCATTCTCCTCGGCGGATTGTGGTACTGGATCATGAAACGGCAGAGTTCGTCAGGCCCGATGTCGCTCTTCGGATCAAAAGAGCACAAGCCCATCGATCCAGCCGAAAATCGTGTCACCTTCGATGATGTAGCGGGCATTGACGAAGTTGAGGACCAGCTTCGCGAGGTCGTCGACATGCTGAAAAATCCTGAGAAATACACACGCCTTGGCGCAAAGATTCCCCGGGGAATTCTGCTTGAAGGTGGCCCTGGTACTGGAAAGACGCTTCTAGCACGAGCCACAGCCGGGGAGGCAGACGTCCCCTTCTTCTCGATCTCGGCAGCAGAAATTGGCGGAATTCTCGCAGGCAAGGGCGCATCCGATGTTCGCTCCCTCTTTGAAGCCGCAAGGAAAGTTGCTCCAGCGATCATCTTTGTCGACGAGATCGACGCCATAGGGCGCTCGCGAGCCTCCGTCATCTCTGTTGGCTCAAATGAAGATCGCGAGCAGAGCCTCAACCAGATCCTCACGGAAATGGACGGCTTCTCCGGCGCTGAAGGAATCATTGTCATTGCAGCGACGAACCTTGCTGAAGTGCTCGATTCAGCGCTGACACGAGCCGGACGCTTCGACCGCACCATCACAGTTGCCCCGCCCGATCAAAAAGGCCGCGAAGCGATCCTCAAGGTACACACTCGTCATCGTCCTCTGGACTCCGGAGTATCGCTCGCTGACCTAGCAAAGTCCACCCCCGGACTCACCGGTGCGGAACTCGCCAACCTCGTCAACGAGGCGTCACTCCTTGCAGCTCGGCGTGGTGCGACGAAGATTCATATGCCTGACTTTACGAACGCGCTCGAAACTATCCAGCTAGGCGTGCAGCGTGCCGTCGTCATGGACGAAGTCGAACGCGAACGGACCGCATGGCACGAGGCCGGTCACGCATTGCTTGGCATGATTCAGCCCGGTGCAGATCCCGTCCGCAAGATCTCTATCATTCCTCGCGGGCGCGCGCTCGGCGTCACGCTCTCAACGCCTGAAGCCGACAAGTACGGTTACGACAAGGACTACCTGCGCGGCCGAATCATCGGGGCACTCGGCGGCATGGCTGCTGAGGAAGAAGTGCTTGGCGTCGTTACTACCGGTGCCGAATCCGACCTTCAGACTGCAACTGGAATTGCCCGCCAGATGTTCGGGCGATGGGGCATGTCTGAGAGTATCGGCCCCGTCCAGGTCTACCCTCGCGAAGGAGACCCTCGAGCACAGGGAGTCTCAGACGCGCTCCTGTCCGAAGTCGATCGCGAAGTCCGCGAATTCCTCAGCGAATGCTACGCCGATGCCCGCCGCCTTCTACGTGAGCATTACGATCAGCACAAGGCACTCGTCGATGCCCTCCTTGAACACGAGACTCTCGACGAAGCCGACGCCTACACAATTGCAGGTATCGAACGAGGAGAAAGCAACGCCGAGGAGACGCATACCCGCGGCGCTCATCGAGCAGTTGAACCGTCAGAACTATCAGACTCATCCTCGTCAACCGGCGCCCATCACGGTCACGACGCATAAGTTAAAACTGACATGCCGCCGTGGGTAGCTTGACATACGCCAAAGCTACCCACGGCAAACTCGCTACAGATCTTTTCAGTTCGGCAGGCTAAGCGCCAGTGTGCCGTCTATAAACGCGAGCGAGAATGCTGAGGGAGGCACGTTTCGCGTACGCGTGAGGCAGTGCCGTCGATAAACGCGAAGGAAAATGCCGGTCGGGCGTGTTCGATGGGCGAAGCTACAGGTACCGTCCGCACACGCGAAGGAGAAAATGAGGCGTGAGCGGGACGAGAGAAATGTAGAGTCCCGCCCGCCTACGCGAGAGAAAACGCCGTCCGCCCGGACGACAACACGACATCTATCTCACCGTTGACGTGTGGCGGCTTTACTCACCCTCACTTCTTAGTACACGCACGACGACCTCATACGTGGGATTCGCTGACACCCACATGTCGCCGTGGCGGACGAAACCAGCGAGCCACAACGCCCGAGATACATCATCTGGCGCAACCCCAGGACGAACACCCCTCACCACGAGGTTCACACTGCGCTGCTCCACAACCTCGAACCCATGCATCGTCAAGCGCCGAAGGATGAGACCCATCTCGTGACTCGACGGCACGGCCCGTCTCCCCTGGTCGCGGGAGCACACCGCTAAATTATGTGCAAACGGCACAACCCAGGAATCCCACAAATCCTGCGTATGCTTCCGAAGATTCTCCCGCGGCCCCGAGTTATCAACGACGACATCGGCTAGCCCAGCCAGCTCATCGCGCGAAACCTGACTCGCAATTCTCTTCTCAGCATCGACTCTGCTCATGCCCCGCGACATCACTAACCGCCTCAAACGGACATCCGCTTCCGCTTCAACAACAAGATTTGCGTGATAGGCATACTCACGGCCACTCCCATAGAGCAAAGCCAAGTCGACGACCGCAACGCCACCACAGTCGGTCCGTTCATACTCATCAAGCAGTTCATCAACGCGCTGCCACGTGCGCGGGTGAGTAATCGAATCGAGAACCGCACGCTCGCCAGCATCACGGAAAACGATCGCAGCAAGCGCCCCACGATCCACAATTCCCCCGCGCACGACACTCGGCCACCTCTCCGCAACGAGACGCGTACCTTCCGTGTCAGGAGCCAAAACGCCACGAGCAATCTCATCCAGATCGATGATGTGGGCACCCATCTCTGCCAACATCGACGACAAAGTCGATTTACCCGCACCAATTCCACCAGTAAGAGATAGACGTAACATACAGCCCCCTTTCGAATACTCCATGCTACGTCGCGACCAACGCGACAAGGAAACACACCATGCGCCAATGCGCGACAACCTCGTCCCTCATGTTCACTATCGACGACAAGCCCACCCCAATTCCCTATAATCCCCGGACTTAGTAGGAAAATGATGTAGACTTGCCCCAGACGTTAATGCCGCATACCGAGGAGAGCACATGCTCGTTTCCACCAAAGGTCGCTACGCCCTGCGCGTTCTCATTGACCTCGCCGAGCACCAGACAACGGGATACATCCCGCTCAAAGAAATTGCCCAGCGCCAAGAAGTTTCAGAAAAATACCTTGAGAGCATCATCAAGATTCTTGTCAAAGACGGCGTCCTGACCGGGCTACGGGGCAAGGGAGGCGGTTATCGACTCACCGTTGATCCAAGCCAGTACACACTGAAAGAACTTCTCCTGCTCACCGAAGGCACACTCTCCCCCGTTTCCTGCCTCGACGACCATACGCCCTGTCCACACGAGGACTGCCGCATCGATGCCATGTGGGAGCAACTCGACGGCACAATTAAGAACTTTCTTGATTCAGTGACAATCGCCGATCTCGTACCCGAAGCTGCACCGGGCAGCAACTACGTTATCTGACGCCACAACTGAGAAAGGTGGGGTGGGTTTCGCTGGAACCCACCCCACCTTTTCATGTCTAGCCGATGCGCGCGTAAGCACCCCAAGTTCTCAAAGCCCATCTACGCATTGGGTCGAACCGAGTTCAGTAGTGAGCTCCAGAATCCTCTGAATAAGACGTGCATCGTCACCCGCTCGCGTTTTCTCCTCGTCGTCAGGAATATGAAAGAACGCGGCGCGAGCACCAGTACCATCTGTCACGGTGAGAGCTCGGTAGAGGGTCGCATTGCATACATAGCGGCCAGCATCGTCAGACGTACCTATGCCGTAACCCTCCGCAATGAGTCGTTCGACGATGTCATCGACAGGCAACGTGCTCATAAGCCTGTCCGGTCCATCGTTCTCGACCGGTACCCCTTCGGGTTGATACCCCGCATTGTCAGCAACGCCAGCACGCATCTCATTATGTGCGACACGTTCAAGTACAGGATGTTCGAGTTGAGCATTAAGGCCGCAGCAGAGAACAACATCGGGGGTCTCTTGACGAATAAGCTCAGTCAAGCGGCGCTGTGCCTCCCGAAATTCAACAGGCAGAACAACCGCCATGAGATTGTCTCCACCACTCCAGGCTAGCTCCAACTCAGTCACTGCTGCCTGCGTTGGATTGTAAGAACCTCCCGCAAATGGTTCGAAACCCGTGACGAGAAACCTCATAGTTACCTTCCCTTGTCAGCATTTCCAGCATCAGCGCCTTTGCCTGCGTAGCTCTAACACTACCGACAGTCAGCATCCACCTTAGTTCGACACACGTCGTAGCCTGACATCCGCCACACATATCGACGCTTCAACAAACAGTCGGGAAAGGAGAATAAAAAAGTAGACCCGGAAAAATCCGGGTCTACTTTTTAGCTAGTACCAGCTACGCTCAGTTGTTCGTGAGCTTCTCGCGGAGAGCTGCAAGAGCCTCGTCCGAAGCGAGCGTGCCTGCGGCGTCCGAACCAGAGGAGTAGGACGTCGGTGCCTGCTCGGCGGCGGCCGGAGCGGAAGCTGAAGCAGACTGTGCTGCTGCGGCATCCTCGGCGTTGGCCTTCGCAACCTGGGTCTTGTGGAGCTCCCAGCGTGCCTGTGCCTGAGCGTACTCGTTCTCCCAAGCCTCGCGCTGTGCCTCGAAACCAGGCATCCACTCGTTCGACTCCGGATCGAAGCCCTCGGGGTACTTGTAGTTGCCATTCTCGTCGTACTCGGCAGCCATGCCGTAGAGCGAAGGATCGAAATCTTCGGACTCCGGATCGACGCCCTCGTTAGCCTGCTTGAGGGAGAGGGAGATGCGGCGACGCTCAAGATCGATGTCGATAACCTTAACGAAGACATCATCGCCAACCTTGACAACCTGCTCGGGCAGATCGATGTGGCGCTGAGCAAGCTCGGAGATGTGTACGAGGCCTTCGATGCCATCCTCGACGCGAACAAACGCACCGAACGGAACGAGCTTCGTCACCTTGCCCGGCACAATCTGGCCGATGGCGTGGGTGCGAGCGAAGGTCTGCCATGGATCTTCCTGCGTAGCCTTGAGCGAGAGCGAGACGCGCTCACGATCCATGTCCACATCGAGAACTTCGACGGTGACCTTCTGGCCAACCTCGACGACCTCAGACGGGTGATCGATGTGCTTCCAGGAGAGCTCGGAAACGTGAACGAGGCCGTCCACACCACCGAGATCGACGAAGGCACCGAAGTTGACGATCGATGAGATAACGCCGTCGCGAACCTGGCCCTTCTTGAGGTTCGTGAGGAACTCGCCGCGTGCCTGCGACTGGGTCTCTTCGAGCCATGCGCGGCGGGAAAGAACAACGTTGTTACGGTTCTTGTCCAGTTCGATGATCTTAGCTTCGAGCTCGCGGCCGATGTACGGCTGGAGGTCGCGTACGCGACGCATCTCAACGAGCGAAGCGGGAAGGAAGCCACGCAGACCGATGTCGAGGATGAGGCCACCCTTGACAACTTCGATGACGGAGCCGGTGACAACGCCGTCGGCTTCCTTAACATCTTCAATCTGGGACCATGCACGCTCGTACTGTGCGCGCTTCTTGGAAAGGAGGAGGCGGCCTTCCTTATCTTCCTTCTGGAGGACAAGAGCCTCGACCTGGTCGCCAAGCTTGACTACGTCGTCGGGATCGACGTCGTGCTTGATGGAGAGCTCCTTCGAGGGGATAACGCCCTCGGTCTTGTAGCCAATGTCGAGCAGGACTTCGTCATGGTCGACCTTGACGACAGTACCTTCGACGATGTCACCATCATTGAAGTACTTGATGGTCTGGTCGATTGCAGCTACGAGGTCTTCCTCGGTGCCAATGTCGTTAATTGCGACCTGCGGAATCGTCGAGGTGGCGGTCGTGTTTTCGGTCATGAAGTTAATAACTCCGATACGGACAGAACTAGAAGTTGCGGATAAATACATGGCACAGGCGCATATAGAGTGAACCCACACCAGGCATCTATCCTACAAGCTCGTGACTATCTGGGCAAACTGTTTCCGGCTATTTCTCGCCGTTAGTGACGGGTTCCTCGTCGTTCGTCGTCAAGGGTCACTAACGCGCGCAAACTCGTGAGCGACCACTCCCGTACGTTCGCGTCCGGGCTACGCGCCTATCGCGCCCGTTAACGACGCCGCCAGGCAGACGCGTCCAGGTATTGTCAGCGACGGTCAATGGGCAGCAATCCGCCAATTCGCGCCGAAACCAACTCCGACAGAGAGAGGTACCGGTAGCTGTGCCGCGGCCCCCATATCGCGGCGCACGATCTCCTCAACACTCTCACGCTCCCCCGGTGCGATTTCGAGCACGAGTTCGTCGTGAACTTGGAGGAGAATTCTCGATCGAGCCCCCTCCCTCATGAGGTCGTCAGCCACGGCTACCATCGCCAGCTTGATGATATCGGCGGCACTCCCCTGAATCGGAGCATTAAGCGCCATCCGCTCGGCCGCTTCGCGAAGCTGACGATTCGACGACGTCAGCTCCGGAAGATACCGTCGGCGGCCAAGTATCGTCTCCGTATATCCGTCCTTGCGCGCTCGCTCAACCAACGAATCCAAATATTTACGCACGTTTCCAAAGCGGGAGAAGTAGTCATCCATGAGACGCTGAGCTTCGCCAACCTCGATGTGGAGCTGCTTGGAGAGGCCAAAAGCTGATAAGCCGTATGCCAAACCGTAGCTCATCGCCTTAATCTTCGAACGCTGCGCCGGGCTGACGTCAGATTCCTCGACCCCAAAAACGCGCGAAGCCATGAAGGTGTGCAAATCGGCGCCGTGATTGAAAGCGTCAATGAGCGATTGATCTCCCGAAAGCGATGCCATAAGGCGCATCTCGATCTGCGAATAATCCGCAGTCATCAGCCCCTCAAAACCGTCGGAGGCGACAAATGCCTCCCTGATGTGCAGACCTTCAGCCGTGCGAGCATGGATATTCTGAAGATTAGGATCGGTCGACGACAGGCGCCCTGTTGCGGCTACCGCCTGCTGGTAGGTCGTGTGAACGCGGCCGTCTGCCTGGACAGAGCGCTGCAAACCTTCGACTGCCTGACGCAGTTTGATCGCGTCGCGGTGCTCAAGTAGAGAAGCCAAAAACTCCTGGCCCCTCACAGCGTTCTCATCCTCTCGCCCGGCGATACGCGTAGCGAGGTCAGCTAGAGCATCGGCGTTCGTCGTGTATCCCGATCGAATTTTCTTCGTCGGGGGCAGTCCCAATTCGTCGAAGAGAACGGTCGAAAGCTGCTTCGGGCTTGAGAGGTTTACTTCTCGGCCGATGGCCGCGTAGGCACTGTTAGCAGCGTTACCTACGCGTTCGTCAAAGTTCCTGCGCAGACTTTCCAGATACGGCTCGTCGACGGCGATACCGATATCTTCCATTCGCTGGAGGGTACGCGAGACTGCGAGCTCGAGTTCGAGAAGCGCTCCGTCCTCGCCTTGGCCAGCAAGTTCTTCACGCAAAGCGGTGGCCAGCGGAACGACGCTTGCAGCTTGCAGTGCTGTTGCGTTGGGGTTCCCTGACAGGCCGGGAAGAATCCCCTCGTCCGCCTCGATCGAAATATCTGCGCCAATGTGCCTTAGCGCCAAATCCGAAAAGTCATATTCCCGCTGGTCGGGATGCAGCAGGTAGGCGGCGAGAACCGTGTCGCATACGACGCCTTCCAATTCGAAGTCGCCAGCGCCCCTGAGCGCGTGCCAGTGTTCCTTCGCACCGTGGCAGACCTTCGCGATCGATGGGTCGCTCAGCCAGGCAGCAAAAGCGCGTTCGTCCTCCGGGCTCAGGTCCACACGGTCGCAGGAGTAGACCTCCATGTCGGCGGCAATGGCAAGAGTTTCGACAGTTCCGCGATGAGGGGAAAACACGCCAGTCAGCGCAAGGCCCCATTCGTTTGCCGATCGCCCATCGAGCCAGTCGGCCAGAGAACCGGAGGAAATCGTCACATCCGACAGGGAGAAGGAACCGGCAACGGAAGCAGACCCACGCGAACTGTCTCTCGACGGAAGCTCCTGGAGCACACGTGTGCGCAGGCCCGTGAAGTCGAGCGTATCGAAGAGCTCGTGGAGGGCCTCGCGATCCACGCCACCCATCGCGTAGGTCGAAAGTTCTGCCGGTACCGGAACGTCCGTGAGGAGGCGGTTCAGTTCACGATTCAGCAGAACCTGGTCCACGTGGTCGCGCAGCGACTGGCCGGCTTTTCCTTTGATCTCGTCCTTATGTTCGATGATGCCCGCGAGGCCGCCGTATTCTTTAATCCACTTCACTGCCGTTTTCGGGCCTACACCGGGCACGCCAGGCAAATTATCCGCGCCTTCACCATTGAGAGCCGCGAGATCTGGGTAGAGCTCAGGGGTGAGGCCGGTCTTCTGTTCGACCCCGGCAGGGTCAAGTACCTGCATCTGAGCTCGTGGCATTGGGTAAAGCACCGTGCACTTCTCTGTGACAAGCTGGTACGAGTCCTTATCGCCCGAAGCGATATAGACGTGCAAACCGTGTTCTTGGCCTCGCGCCGCGAGAGTCGCGACGATGTCGTCAGCTTCGACATCCTCATGTGTGAGCCAGGTAATTCCCATGACATCGAGTGTTTCCTGGATGAGCGAGATCTGCCCCTTGAACTCTTCAGGCGTCGCCGCACGTCCCCCCTTGTATTCGGGGTACTTTCGGGTTCGGAACGTGCCGCCAGGCAGATCGAAGGCCACGGCGACGTAGGTCGGTTGGTAGTCTCCGATGAGCTTGAGGAGCGTTGTCGTAAAACCGTAGACCGCATTCGTGTATTGGCCCGACGAGGTGCGGAAGTTATCCGCACGAAGTCCATAAAACGCGCGGAAGGCCATCGAATGTCCGTCAATCAGCAGCATCTTGTCGTCACTCACAGCTCAAGCCTAGCCGATCGAGATGGCCTCCCCCTATGCTCGTGAGGCTGAATATCTTGTTCAGATCGGCTCGGGTCGCGGCGTGCCTCGTCGTCACGACGTGGTTATTTCTTTCGGTTAAATTGGGCTTCTTTTGTCGACAAAAACGTAAGGCGAGTTCTTTCACGACGACGAGCATTGCCTTCTCTTCTTTCATGCTTGCGTTGTCGCATAGTGGGTAGTGGACGAGCTCCATCGTCAAAAAGGATTCGCTGCGGCTTATCCCCTACATATCGTCGCTGTATTAGCTGTAGCATCGAAAGTATGAAAGAACTCTTAGGTGAACTCGCACGATCGATGAATGCCCGCATGATTCGCGCGGACAAAGAATCTGTCGTGATGTCTATTCCGGTTGAAGGAAATCGTCAGATTTTCGGTCTGCTTCACGGTGGCGCTAATGGTGTTCTTGTTGAGCACACCGCCTCGATTCTCGGAATGTTCCATGCTCCGGAGGGCCGTGTTGCTGTCGGCACCGAGCTTTCTGTCTCTCAGTTGCGCTCGGTGACGTCCGGGAATGTCACTGCTACAGCAGTACCGCTCCATATTGGTCGCACGAGCCTATGCAGCCAGGTTGAAGTACGCGACGACGAGGGCAACCTTAACGCAGTGGGCCGAATGACCGTTGTTTTCGTGTCAGAAAATCACGGAAAATAAAAGCTTACTTGTATATAAGATCGTAAAAAATAAAAAGGGTGGGAGTACGACGAGTCGCGCTCCCACCCTTTTTATGTTGAGCTTCTCAGTCTTTTTGGCCGACCTGCTCGATAACGGCATCTGCAACCTGACGCATCGTCAATCGACGATCCATCGATGTCTTTTGTATCCAGCGGAAAGCCTCGGGTTCGGTAAGACCCATTTGGGCTTCCAGCAGGCCTTTAGCGCGTTCAACGCGCTTGCGCGTCTCGAACTGCTCGGTGAGGTTTGCTACCTCCCCTTCGAGAGCGGCGAGCTCCTGGCTTCTGGAAACTGCGATATCGACCGCGGGAATGAGGTCAGACGGCGTAAAAGGCTTAACAATGTAAGCCATCGCACCGGCATCGCGGGCACGCTCAACAAGCTCGCTTTGCGAGAATGCCGTGAGCATGACGATTGCACAGCGGCGCTCCTGCAAAATCTTGTTAGCTGCGGTAATGCCGTCCATTCCTGGCATCTTGACGTCCATGACGATGAGGTCTGGTTCGAGTTCGTCGGCGAGCGCGATGGCTTGCTCACCATCAGCAGCCTGGCCAACGACTTCGTAACCTGCATCTTCAAGGGTCTCGACGATATCGAGACGGATGAGCGTCTCATCCTCCGCGACGAGAGCTCGCAGTCCAGCACCGCTAGACGTCTGGCCGTCTAGCTGCTCGGCTTCTTCGTTTGCCATCTCGTCTCCTTCGATCAGCAACGTTGCGACACAACACTGCTATCGTATCTTTTCGGTGAGCATCTTGGGGTAAATTTCATTACCTAAATTGACAAATTCCGCACAGGGAATAATCGTCGTGCACAAGGCCACAAGTGGCCTGTCGTGCTCCCGGCGGGACTCGAACCCGCACGCCGTTAAGCGCCGCATTTTGAGTGCGGTGTGTCTACCAATTCCACCACAGGAGCCCAGTATTGGGCGATACGCTCACCAGCGTATCGCCCATCTGTTTAGGCGAAGCGCTGAAGCGTCTCACCCATCTTATGCACCCGAATGGTGTTAGTCGAACCGGGCACGCCAGCAGGCATTCCGGCGACGACGACGATGCGGTCGCCATCTTCCGCCAAATCCATCTCTCGCAGCAGATGATCCATCTGAGCGATCATGTCGTCAGTGTGTTTGACGGGAGGAACTGTGAATGTTTCCACACCCCAGACGAGGGCGAGCTGGTTCCTCACTTTACGATCTGGCGTGAAGCACAGGATCGGAAGACGCGAGCGCAGACGAGCGACTCGCCGTGCTGTTTGGCCTGTCTCGGTGAAGACGACAGCATAGCGCACGCCGAGCTGTTCACCGATCTCGACGGCTGCACGGGTAAGCATGCCGTTACGTGTCTTGTGAAGATTTCCAAGAACGGGGATCTGCTCCATCCCCTGCTCTTCGGCATACTCAATGATGTTCGCCATCGTACGAACGCACTCGAAGGGGTAGAGACCAACAGAAGTCTCACCAGAGAGCATGACGGCATCCGCACCATCGATAATGGCGTTAGCGCAGTCAGAAGCTTCAGCGCGGGTTGGGCGCGGGTTTTCGATCATCGATTCGAGAACCTGAGTTGCCACGATAACAGGCTTGGCGCGCTTACGAGCGATATCGATAGCTCGTTTCTGGACGATCGGCACCTGTTCGAGTGGCACTTCCACACCAAGATCACCACGGGCGACCATGATGCCGTCGAATACCCGGATGATGTCTTCAAGATTCTCGACAGCCTGTGGCTTCTCGATCTTGGCAATGACGGGCACCCGCACGCCAACGCGATCCATAACCTCGTGTACATCCTCGATGTCCTTGGGGCTACGAACGAAAGAAAGTGCGATGAGGTCGGCACCAATGTTCAGTGCCCATTCAAGATCAATACGATCTTTCTCGGAGAGAGCAGGGACGGATACGGCGACACCCGGCAGGTTCATACCCTTGTGATCCGAGACAGGTCCGGGAACCTCAACGACTGTGTGGACGCGGGGACCCTCTACCTCGGTGACTCGAACAGCAACCTTGCCGTCGTCAATGAGGATGCGGTCGCCTACTCGACAATCACCGGGAAGGCCCTTGAACGTGGTACCAACCAGTTCCTTCGTGCCTTCCACGTCTTCTGTTGTGATCGTAAATTCGTCGCCAACGTTAAGCTGGACGCGTTCTTTCGCGAATGTACCGAGGCGAATCTTCGGGCCCTGAAGATCGACGAGGACTGCGATCGGGCGGCCGAGAATTTCAGCAGCCTTGCGCACACGCTCAATGCGCTCTTCATGCTCGGCGTGCGAGCCGTGAGAAGCGTTGATTCGGGCAACGTTCATTCCTGAACGAGCCAGTTCGAGAATCTGTTCCTGGGTGGTGGTTGCCGGACCAAGTGTGCACACAATCTTCGCTCTACGCATGAATCCAACTTTACCTGAGGCGACCACGCGACTGGGGGTTAAGACGGCCACATGCTAAGTCGACCTGGCCACAGTTGCCTACACTCCATGCGTCCCTTGTGCCCGAGTGCCACGCATACCGGACGAGCCTCGCTGAGCAATCGAAGCGGCCCAGTGGCGCATCCTGGCAAGCCTCGGTTTCCCCTCCTGGGCAGGCTAGCTTCGAGAATCAGCGACGCCTAGAGCGTCAGCGCGGTGTCGTGAGCCTTGATCGGCGAGGGAAGTGCACTCGTACCACTTAGGTACTCGTCGGCAGTGCGGGCAGCCGCCCGGCCTTCAGCAATCGCCCACACGATGAGCGACTGGCCACGGCCGGCATCTCCCGCAACAAAAACACCGGGGATATTCGTTGAAAAGTCATCTTTTCGAACGATTCGCGAGCGCGAGTCGAGCTCGAGGCCAAGTTGGTCGACAATCCCTGTGCTGGGCACTCCGGTGAATCCCATGGCGAGGAGAACGAGTCCGGCAGGAAGAAGGCGTTCACTCCCCGGGATCGGAGTGATTGTGCCGTCACGTAGCTCGACATCGGTAATTCGGACGTGTGAGATGGTGTCGGTTCCCGTCGACCCGTCGGAGACGAATTCGACGGTTGAGGTTGAGTAAAGCGTTGTTCCACCTTCCTCCATGGAGGTGGAGACTTTGTAGAGCTTAGGGAAGGTGGGCCACGGCCAATTGTCGGGGCTTTCGACGGGTGGCTGGGGCATGATTTCGAGCGATGTGACGGATGCGGCGCCTTGACGAATGGAGGTGCCGATGCAATCTGATCCCGTGTCACCACCTCCGATGACGATGACATCTTTTCCTTTGGCATCGATGAGATTGTCGATTGGCTTGCCGTGGATTCGCCTCGTTGCGCAGGTGAGGAATTCGACGGCCTGATGGATGCCCTGGAGGTGTCGTCCTGGAACGTCAAGGTCGCGGCCATGAGGTGTGCCGAAGGCAAGGATGACAGCATCGTAGCGTTGGCGCAGTTCTTCGGCATCGATATCAGTTCCGATGGCTTTCCCGGTGTAGAACCGGGTTCCTTCGGCGCGCATCTGGTCGAGTCGGCGATTTAGGACCGACTTCTCAAGCTTGAATTCAGGGATGCCATAGCGGAGTAGTCCGCCGGGTTCGTCGCTCTTGTCGTATACGGCGACGGTATGCCCTGCGCGGGTGAGTTGCTGAGCCGCAGCGAGTCCGGCTGGGCCTGATCCAACGACGGCTACCGTCTTTCCGGTGAGGTAGGCGGGTACTTGTGGCGTCACGAGTCCCGCGTCCCATGTTTCGTCGATAATTGTGTGCTCGATATTTTTGATTGTTACGGGCTCCTGATTAATCCCGAGGACGCAGCCTGATTCGCAGGGCGCTGGGCACAGTCTCCCTGTGAAGTCCGGGAAGTTGTTGGTGGAGTGGAGGCGTTCGATCGCTTCGGTGAGGTCGCCGCGCCACATGAGGTCGTTCCATTCGGGAATGAGGTTTCCGAGTGGGCAAGAGAAGTGGCAGAACGGTATGCCGCAGTCCATGCATCGCGACGCTTGCCGCGTGAGCATGGCGGAGTTGTCCTGGCGAGCCTCGTGGATTTCTTTCCAGTCGAGAATTCGCACGGAAACTGGCCTGTTGTCCGGCAGTTCGCGCTGCGGGTAGGTGAGAAAGCCTTTCGGGTCAGCCACGGGTTGCCTCCAAAATTGTTGCCCAGACGTGGGGGTCGGTGATGTCGAGGCCGTTGGCTTCGGCGTGAGCTAGTGCTTCGTTCATGCGTGAATATGCGCGTGGGACGATCTTGGTGATTCTCGCGAACCCTTCTGTCTGGAGAATCTGGCTGGCGATTGTCGATCCTGTGTAATCGACATGGCGTTGAAGGAGCCGACGAAGGTAGGTGATGTCGTCGGCATCCGGGGTGCTGAGGATGAATGCGCCGGTTTTTCGTGCGTCAGGATTTAGCATGTCGTTGTCGAGGTCGAGGATGTACGCCGTTCCGCCAGACATGCCGGCTCCAAAATTCCGTCCGGTTTTTCCGAGGACGACGATCGTGCCGCCTGTCATGTACTCGGCGCAGTGGTCTCCTGCCCCCTCTGCAATGAGCGTTGCCCCTGAGTTGCGTACGCCGAATCGTTCACCGACGAGGCCTCGGAGGAAGATTTCTCCTGAGGTGGCTCCGTATCCGATGACGTTTCCCGCAATGACGTTGTCCTCCGCGGCAAAGTTGGAGAGCTGATCGGGGCGTACGGTGATGCGTCCGCCTGAGAGAGACTTACCGACGTAATCGTTGGCGTCTCCGACAAGCCGCAGTGTGATGCCTCGTGGCAGCACTGCTCCAAATGATTGGCCTGCCGATCCTCGTAGCGTGATGTCAATGGTGCCGTCGGGTAGTCCCTCTCCCCCGTAACGGCGCGTGATCGCGCTTCCGAGCATCGTTCCGACAGTTCGATTGACATTGTGGATGGGAAGATCGAGCGCTACTGGCTCGCCGCGGTCGAGTGCGCTTTGGCAGCTCTCCATGAGCGTGACGTCAAGTGCGTGGTCGAGTCCGTGATCTTGCCCAACACTTTGATACAGTGTCGATCCGGCTGGTGCCTCAACTGCGGCGAGGATTGGGCTAAGGTCGAGGCCTTCGGCCTTCCAGTGGCGGATAGCTTCGCGCGTGTCGAGTAGTTCGACCCTTCCGACGGCTTCCTCAATGGAATGGAGTCCGAGCGACGCGAGGATCTCTCGTACTTCTCGGGCGATGTATTCGAAGAACGTCACAACGTATTCGGGTTTGCCGGAAAATCGGTTTCGCAGTTCGGGGTTCTGGGTGGCCACCCCAACCGGGCACGTGTCCTTATGGCAGACGCGCATCATGACACAGCCCGACACGACGAGGGGTGCCGTTGCGAAGCCAAATTCTTCGGCTCCGAGCAGCGCGGCGACGACGACATCGCGGCCGGTCTTGAGCTGTCCATCTGCTTGGACGACGATTCTGTCGCGCAGGTTGTTGAGCACAAGCGTTTGCTGCGTTTCGGCCAATCCCAGCTCCCACGGAGCTCCCGCGTGCTTGATGGACGTGAGTGGGGCCGCGCCGGTTCCGCCATCGTGGCCAGAGATGAGGACGACATCCGCGTGTGCCTTCGCAACGCCGGCCGCGACCGTTCCTACCCCGACTTCGGAGACGAGCTTGACGTGGATTCGGGCCTCGTCGTTGGCGTTCTTGAGGTCATGGATAAGCTGTGCCAGATCTTCGATCGAGTAAATGTCGTGGTGTGGCGGTGGTGAGATCAACTCAACGCCAGGGGTCGAATGACGAACCTGAGCAACCCAGGGATACACTTTGGCTGCCGGAAGTTGGCCTCCCTCCCCCGGCTTGGCACCCTGCGCCATTTTGATTTGGATGTCGTCGGCGTTGACAAGGTATTCGCTCGTCACGCCGAACCGACCGGAGGCGACCTGTTTAATTGAGCTACGACGACGAGGATCCCTCAGTCGCTCAGGTAGCTCTCCCCCTTCGCCGGTGTTGGACTTTGCGCCGATCTGATTCATGGCGATTGCGAGGGTCTCGTGAGCTTCTTGCGAGATTGACCCGTACGACATGGCGCCCGTAGAGAAACGGGTCATGATCGATTCCACGGGTTCGACCTCGTCGACGGGTATGGGATCAAGCTCGCCCGTCTTCAAGCGGAAAAGCCCCCTCAGCGTCATGAGATGCTCGGCCTGATCGTTAATTTTTGTGCTGTATCGCTGGAATTCCTCGTAGGAACGCGTGCGAGTGGAGTGCTGAAGTAAGAAGACTGTTTCGGGATCAAAGAGGTGGCGTTCACCATCGCGGCGCCACTGGTAATCTCCTCCGGTTTCCAACCGGCGGTGGGCAGGCGAGATACCCAAGGGTGGGTACGCGACTGCATGGCGGCGCGCCACTTCGTCGGCGATGACCTCAAGCCCTGCCCCGCCTAGGGGCGACGGGGTTCCGGCAAAGTATTCGTCGACGAGTTCCTCGGAGAGGCCAATGGCCTGGAATACTTGCGCTCCCCGGTACGAAGCGACGGTGGAAATACCCATCTTGGACATGACTTTGAGGAGCCCGTGCCCGAGCGCATGGATGAGATTACCAGCAGCCTCCTCCGCAGAGACTGAGATATCGCCCGAGCGCGCAAGGTTTTCCGCCGTCTCAAGGGCGAGATACGGATTGACCGCCGTGGCACCATAACCGACGAGCAGTGCTAGATGATGAACTTCGCGAACGTCTCCGGCCTCGACGAAGATTGCGACCTTCGTGCGCGTATGCCTGCGAAGGAGATGATGATGCACGGCTGATGTGAGAAGAAGCGACGGGATCGGGCCACGTTCAGCCGTCGAATCGCGATCGGATAACACGATGAACGACGCTCCCGCTGCTATCGCCGCATCTGCTTCGTCGCAAATCTCCGACAAGCGCGCACGGAGAGACGCCGCGCCACCAGAGACACGATACAGACCCGAAATCGTCGTGGCAGACAGGCCCTTCCCTTGTAGCGGGTATCGACCGATATTTCGGATCTTTGCGAGCTCGTCATTCGTTATTACTGGAAAGTCGACGACGAGTTTGCGAGCGTGTTCCGGAATCTCCGACAACAGATTTGGCTCGGGGCCAACCGCCGAAGAAAGAGACGTGACAAGCTCCTCGCGGATGGCATCGAGCGGAGGATTCGTCACCTGGGCAAACTGCTGACTGAAATAGTCAAAAATTAAACGTGGACGATCAGAAAGGACCGCTATAGGCGTATCAGACCCCATCGATCCTTTAGCCTCAGCACCCGAAACAGCGGCAGGCTTAATGAGGAGGCGAATCTCCTCGTTCGTGTAGCCAAAGACCTGCTGGCGGCGCGTCACCGATGTATGAGAATGATCCACATGCTCGCGCGCTGGAAGATCCGACAAGCGCACAGAGTTTTCGGCAAGCCACTCACCGTACGGAGCAGAATCAGCCAGCTTTCGCTTAATCTCCTCGTCCTCAATAATTCGATGGGAATGAGTATCGACGAGGAACATCTTGCCCGGCTCCAAACGCCCCTTACGCACCACGTGCTCAGCCGGAATGTCCAGCACACCAGACTCCGATGCGAGGACAACAAGGCCGTCGTCGGTCACCCAAAAACGCCCCGGCCTCAGGCCATTACGATCGAGAACCGACCCGACACGCACACCATCGGTGAACGTCATCGATGCAGGACCATCCCATGGCTCCATCAGATTCGCATGGTACTCATAGAACGCGCGGAGCTTCGGTGACATCGACGAATTCTGCTCCCATGCCTCCGGAATCATCATCCGCACAGCATGAGGCAACGAGCGGCCCGAGAGGACGAGGAGTTCAAGAACCTCGTCGAAACTAGCAGAATCAGAGGCGGCCAGATTCACTGGAAGAAGATCCTTCATGTCTCCCAGTTCGGCACATTCAAGTTCGCCTTCACGTGCCGCCATCCAATTACGGTTGCCGCGGACCGTATTAATTTCGCCGTTATGCGCGACCATCCTGAATGGCTGCGCTAACGGCCACGACGGGAAAGTATTCGTCGAAAAACGCGAATGAACGATAGCGAGCGCCGACTCCATCATCGGGTCCGACAAATCGAGGAAAAACGGCTGCAACTGCTTCGTCGTCAACATTCCCTTATACAAGAGCGTGCGGGAGCTCAACGATGCGAAATAGGTTCCTGCGAGCTCCGCGCGTTTGCGTAGCCTGTAGACCTTTCGGTCGAGATCAAAGCCGCGCGCTCCTCGTGGATCGGCGACGAAAATCTGACGGAACGTCGGCATGCATGCGAGGGCAGTCGGTCCGATCATTGATGAATCGACGGGGACTGTGCGCCAACCAAGGACGCTGAGGTTTTCCTCGCGGGCAATCTCCTCAATACGTGCAACTGCTTCGGCTCGTGCCCCGACTTGCGGCAAAAATGCTGTTCCGACCGCGTACGACCCTGCCGGCGGGAGGTCAAAGGGGACTACTGCTCGCAAGAACGCGTCGGGCACTTGGATGAGAATTCCAGCTCCGTCGCCCGTGTTTTCTTCCGCGCCCACAGCTCCACGGTGGTCAAGATTCTCAAGGGCAGTGAGGGCGTAATCGACGATGTCGCGACGAGCGTCTCCCCCTAAATCGGCAACGAATGCCACGCCACATGCATCGTGCTCGAAATCTGCGCGATACAGTCCTTGAGAGCCCACGATTCCTCCTCTATTGGATGCACAACCAATCCTGACGCTGCCCTGTCATTCGCCCACAGAAAGTCTCATATCGTGGATATGTCATATCGGGTATTTCCGACGAAAATCCCACGATGGACGACGACGGATCACCTTGAGATCTCTATAAAAAGTCGCGTGGTATACAGCTACTCACACGCGATTCCATGGAGCAAAAATACAGTGATATTCACATTATGAGACGCGAGCGGGAGTAGCTTCACCCATAGCAAAGGCCACCGCCAGCAGTTTGCAAGCGGTGGCCTAGCTGCGTCGATACTCGTTAAACGAGCTTCGCCTCGGGTTCCGTAGGCCCCGCCTCCGACGACGCGTGCACCACGTCGTCTTTTTCAGTTTCGTTGCCCGGGCATGCGCTGTCTCCGGCGTCGGAACGATCGACCCCAGAACGACGAAGATACCGGTCACGGGCTTCGTCGTTCAGCCAAATGTCGTTGGCCGATGGCACCGCCCGCATCCGGCGTCGAAGCACTTCGAAAAGAACAATCCCTCCGAGGAATACGATGATCGCTGTCCACTGGTTAAGGCGCAATCCCAGAACATGATGAGCAGAATCTATCCGCAAACCCTCAATCCAGAAACGCCCAGCCGTATAAACGACGATATATAGCGCGAAGACCTGGCCACCCGCCAACGTCAACCGGCGTTCAAGCACCACAAGAAGCCCAGCACCCGCGAGGCACCACAGCATCTCGTAAAGGAACGTCGGATGGAAAAGAGTACCCGATGCATAGCCAACAGGAAGATGTGCATCGTCGATCTCCAAGCCCCACGGCAGCGTCGTCGGGGCACCAAAAAGCTCCTGATTGAAATAGTTACCGAGCCGGCCAACCGCCTGAGCGACGAGAAGCCCCGGCGCGAGTGAGTCAGCGATCGGCGCCACTCGCAACCCAATCCGGCGCGCAGCGATGAATACGCCCACGGCTCCTAAGGCGATAGCGCCCCAGATTCCCAGGCCGCCTTCCCACACGTAGAGTGCCCGGATAGGCTCTTTCCCCTCACCGAAATAGAGCTGATGATCGGTGATCACGTGATAGAGACGGCCCCCAATGATGCCAAACACCACCGCCCATGCCGCTATGTCCAGCGTCGGTTCGCTAGGCCCGCCCTTCGCACGGTAACGGCGATCCATGATCCACCACGCCAACGCGATGCCACAAAGAATGGCTATTGCGTAAGCACGAATAGGAAGGGGGCCAAGCTGCCATACACCGACAGACGGGGATGGTATCGAGGCAAGTAGCATCAGTGTTCTCCGTGAATAGCAGTCGCAAGGTCGTGGGCTACATCGTACAGAGCGTCAAGATTTGTGGCCATGTCGTCGCCAGCGAGGCAACGTACGAGCGCCGAGCCGACGATGACACCATCAGCGTACTGAGCTACCTCACGTGCCTGCACCGGCGTGGAGACACCAATGCCCACACATACGCGCTCAGCTCCCGCCTGTCGCGTGCGCTCGACGAGGGACTTTGCGCCTTCATCGAGTGAATCGCGTGTACCTGTGACCCCCATCGTGGATGCAGCATACACGAAGCCGCGCGTCGCACGAGCCGTGAGAGCCAAACGATCCGAGCGCGAAGACTGCGCCACCAGGAAGATCCGATCCAGATCGTGCTCATCAGATGCTTCGATCCACTCTCCCGCTTCTTCAGGAATGAGATCTGGCGTAATAAGGCCAGCTCCTCCTGCGTTCGCAAAATCGCGCGCAAAATCCTTCACACCGTACTTAAAAATGAGGTTGTAGTACGTCATAATGAGCGGCACTGCGCCAGCCGAAGCTACCGCCTCGATGTTCGCGAAAACATCACGCACCCGAAAACCCTCAGCAAGCGCCTGGTGCGCAGCAGCCTGAATCGTGCCACCGTCCATACTTGGATCAGAGTAAGGCAATCCGATCTCGATAATGTCGGCACCGGCCTCAGCAAGCCGAACCGCAGCATCGACGCTCCCCTGCTTGCCGGGATACCCCGCAGGAAGGTAACCGATGAAGGCAGCCGACCCGGCCTTAACTCGGGCATCAATAACCTCGCTCGTCCTCATCGCTGCTCTCCCTTCCCATCGATGCCGAACCACTCCATCGCCGTGGCGACATCCTTATCTCCACGCCCCGAAAGGTTTACGAGGATGACGGGAGACTCGCCGCGTTCGCTCGCCTCACGTCCGAGTTTGAGGGCGCCAGCCAGAGCATGGGAGGATTCAATAGCGGGGATAATTCCCTCCTCCTGGCAGAGAAGCCGGAATGCTTCCATCGCTTCGTCGTCGTTAATTGGCCGGTATTCAGCACGACCGATCTCCGAGAGCCAGGCATGTTCAGGGCCCACACCAGGGTAGTCGAGACCCGCAGAAATTGAGTGCGACTCAATCGTCTGGCCGTCATCGTCTTGCATGAGATACGAACGCGAACCTTGGAACACGCCAATTGAACCGGCGTTTATTGTGGCGGCGGTGCGTCCCGTAGCTACGCCGTCTCCACCAGCCTCAAAGCCATAGAGTCGCACGCTGGGATCGTCAAGGAAGGCATTGAACATGCCGATAGCGTTCGAGCCGCCACCGACGCACGCACACACGATGTCAGGGAGCTGGCCAGTCAGTTCGAGCACCTGCGCCCGCGCTTCCTCACCGATGATCTTCTGGAGGTCACGGACAAGAGCAGGGAAGGGATGCGGGCCCGCCGCAGTTCCGAAGATGTAGTTCGTCGTATCGACATTTGTCACCCAATCGCGGAAAGCCTCGTTGATAGCATCTTTCAACGTCGCTGACCCTGCCGAGATCGACACAACGTGAGCGCCGAGCAACTCCATACGAGCGACGTTGAGCGCCTGACGACGAACATCCTCCGCGCCCATATAAATCGTGCAGTCGAGGCCAAGTAATGCGGCGGCAGTAGCCGTAGCAACACCATGCTGGCCGGCCCCGGTTTCTGCGATCACACGATTCTTCCCAACTGCACGAGTGAGCAGAGCCTGGCCCAACACATTGTTAATCTTGTGTGAACCGGTGTGGTTGAGATCCTCGCGTTTGAGGATGATGCGTGCGTTCCCGGCATGACGAGAAAACTTCGGCACTTCTGTGATGATCGACGGGCGCCCCGAGTAGGTGCGATGGAGATGGTCGAGTTCCGCACGGAAAGCCGGATCTACTTTCAAGCGTTCCCAAGCCTCAGCGAGCGAATCGAGCGCACTCATAAGCGCTTCAGGCACATAACGCCCGCCGTATTTTCCAAAATATGGTCCTGCGGCAAGCCCCAAATTCTCCGTCATCTCATCGCTCCATAGCATCCAGTGATGGGTGTTGCCCCGCGGCAACCATGTCTCGGATCATCGCACGCGGATCGCCGCTTCGTACGAGGGCTTCCCCTACGAGCACGACATCCGCACCTGAACGAGCGTACGCAACCACATCTTGAGGGCCACGCACGCCAGATTCAGCCACGCGCGTCACGTGACTCGGGAGGATATCGGCCACCTGGTCGAAAATCCTGCGATCTACCTCAAGAGTTTTCAGGT
Source organism: Arcanobacterium haemolyticum (assembly GCA_021532125.1). Lineage (GTDB taxonomy): Bacteria > Actinomycetota > Actinomycetes > Actinomycetales > Actinomycetaceae > Changpingibacter > Changpingibacter haemolyticus_A. The sequence goes on along the minus strand of JADYUX010000002.1, from coordinate 85,249 downwards.
TGCGTGCATTCACTCCGATGACTCTGGCGCCGGCGTCGAGCGCACGGCGGGCTTCTTCGCGGTCGTGCGTTTCAACTAGTGCTGTCATACCGAGGGAATGAACGCGCTCGATGAAGGACGTGAGAACTGTCTGTTCGAGGGCGGCAACGATAAGGAGGACAATATCCGCGCCGTGGGCACGAGCTTCCCAAATTTGGTAGGGCGTGACGATGAAATCCTTCCGGAGAACGGGGATATCAACTCGGGCTCGCACAGCGTCAAGATCGGCTAGTGAGCCGGAGAATCTGCGTTGTTCTGTGAGCACGGAAATCGCGGCAGCGCCGCCCTCTTCATATGCTTGTGCAAGACCTGCCGGGTCAGGGATCGTCGCGAGAGGCCCCTTCGATGGGCTTGACCGCTTGCACTCCGCGATGATTGAGACTGTTCGATGTTCGCGCGGCCGGAAAAACTCCTCAGCATTGAGGGCGCCCGGTATGCGGCTCGCACGCTCTTTTAATTGGTCAAGACTCGTCTTCTCTTGTCTTACTGCCAAATCTTCGCGCACACCCGCGATAATCTCGTCGAGCACTGACATGTGATCCTCCATCCATCCCATGTCACCTTACCGTGCCTGATACGCACTTCGAGAACTCGTCCAGCGTTCCCGCTTCTTTTTCTTGCCTCGCTTCTGTTGAGACCCCTGGTCCCAGGCCGCCCGTATCACTCCGGCCGAGCTCACGGCGCGGGAGAGAGTACGGGCACGGCAACGGGCGTCGCTACGACCGTGGCAGTTTCGTCGCTTCGCTGAGTGTCCCAGCGATCTGGATTGCTCGAACGGCAGCCGCAGCTTTGTTCTTCGTTTCAATGAATTCCGTTGTTGGAACAGAATCCGCGACGATCCCCGCACCGGCCTGAACACTCGCGCGCCCGTGAGCGATGACTGCCGTGCGGATCGCGATAGCAAGATCGGCGTTGCCAGAAAAATCAAAGTAGCCGATCACTCCGCCGTAGATTCCTCGGCGTGCGGGCTCAAGAGAATCAATGAGTTCGATCGCCCGAGGCTTCGGAGCTCCGGAGAGTGTTCCCGCCGGGAAGGTGGCTGCGAGGCAATCAATGGCGTTCTTATCCTCGGCGAGTTGGCCCAAGACGGTCGAGGAGATATGCATGATATGGCTAAATCGCTTGATTTCCATCAGCTCGACTACCTCGACAGTTCCGGGTTTGCAGACCTTTGCCAAGTCATTTCGAGCGAGATCGACGAGCATAACATGCTCTGAGCGTTCCTTCGGATCTGCCAGGAGCTCGGTAGCGAGCTCGCGATCTTCCGTTCCTGTTGCCCCACGCGGTCGCGAACCCGCAATGGGGAAGGTCGTGACCGTGGCGCCGCTCAAGCGCATGAGAGTCTCGGGCGAGGAACCCACAACCGAGAATTCCGAGCCTTCCCCGTCGTCCAGACGAAGGCAATACATGTAGGGACTCGGATTGATCGTTCGAAGAACACGGTAGACATCAAGAGGGTCGGCAGGACACTCAATGTCGGCCCGCTGCGACAGGACTACCTGGAAAACCTCGCCATCACGAATGGCCTCTTTTCCTGCGAGAACCGCCTTCTCAAATTCTGGTTGAGGGGTGCGCAGGCGTGGTTCAGCCATGACGGAACTTCCATCAACACCGACGGCGCCAACACCGCGAGGTGTGTCGAGCTCAGCAAGCATTGTCGCAAGTCGACCTTCGGCACGACGATAAGCCTCATCGACGCCCGCCTCTGTATTGTTGGAATTCACGGCGTTAGCAATGAGCCAAATGACGCCCTCCTTGTGGTCGACTGCAACCATGTCGGTCGTCAAACACATCACGGCATCAGGCGTTGCGGCCTCGCGCTGAGCACGCCTCTCAAGCTTTGGCTCCCAATCAAAGAGCGTATCCCATCCGAGCGCCCCCACAAGTCCGCCTGTCAGCGGTGGCAACCCCGGGAGTGGCTTCGTGTGAAGCTCCGCGAGCGCACTGGCGAGGACTTCCGTCACCTTCCCGGCGCGAAGCACCCCTTGAGGCACCTCTCCTCTCCACTCAGCGAGGCCGTCACGGGCGATAAGTTGAGCCTGGGAACGCACCCCAACGAATGACCACCGTGTCCAATTCCCGTCGTGCTCAGCCGATTCAAGCACGAACGTCCCGGTGCCATGCGCGAGACGTCGGTAAATAGCGAGCGGGCTCGGGTCATCAACGAGAACTTTCGTGACAACGGGAATAACACGACGATCCTGTGCGAGATTGCGGAATTCGTCGATCGTCGGCCATGTTTGGCCCCAACGAAGTGCGCTCGTCATCGTCGTTCTTCCTCTCCCCCACGAATGACATCGGAAACCTCAAGCGGGATAAAACCCTCATCGAGAAGATCCCCACCAGCGTCAAAACACGTTCGCGTACCTGTGTGGCACGCCGCGCCAACCTGGACAGCACGGACAAGGAGACAATCGCCATCACAGTCGAGCTGCACACGCCGCACCAGCTGCACGTGCCCCGACGTATCCCCTTTTCGCCAATACTCCTGCCGCGAGCGCGACCAGAACCACACCCTGCCGGTTGAGAGTGTGCGTGCCAGGGCAACATCGTTCATGTATCCGACCATGAGGACAGATTCTGTCTCGTCATCCTGGATCACTGCAGCAATTAAGCCTTGCGCATCAAACTTCACGCGTGCAGCGAGCCCCTGAGGAAGTTCGTCGCTCATCGCACCTCAAACCCTTCACGTCGCAGGTGGTCTTTTACCTGGCCGATTGTCAATGTACCGAAATGGAAAACAGAGGCCGCGAGAACGGCATCAGCACCGGCTCGAACTGCTGCAGAAAAATCCTCTACGCGCCCAGCACCGCCCGACGCGATTAATGGCAAGGTCACAGCTTTACGGATCGCTGATGTCATCTCTAAGTCAAAGCCGCCTTCGGTACCGTCGGCATCCATCGAGTTGAGGAGGATCTCCCCCGCGCCAAGCTCTTGACCACGGCGAGCCCATTCGAGCGCATCAATCCCGGTACCGCGCTTTCCGGCGTGCGTTGTCACTTCAAAACCGGAGGGTGTATGTACGTCGCCGGAGACTCGCCGCGCATCGAGCGACAGCACAATAACCTGGCTGCCAAATTGATCGGCAATTTCCGACAATAATTCCGGGCGAGCGATTGCAGCCGAGTTAATCTCAATCTTGTCAGCACCAGCCTCAAGGAGAACCTGCACATCCTCAACAGTTCGGATGCCGCCGCCAACGGTGAGCGGAACAAACACCTGCTCTGCAGTTTTCCTGACGACGTCGAGCATCGTTCCACGCCCATCTGCCGTCGCTGAAACATCGAGGAATGTAATCTCGTCGGCCCGCTCACGGTCGTAGACATGCGCCAACTCAACAGGGTCGCCGGCATCCCGCAAATTCTGGAAGTTCACTCCCTTAACGACTCGACCACCTGCAACATCGAGGCATGGTATGACGCGTACTGCAACTGCCACGGTTCTTCCCTTCGTCGGATGTTTCCCCCACAGGTTACATTGCCCGCGCCGGGCCTGCGCAGGCTGTTCGGATACGCCGGCAGAAGCTGTCCGTTCGTAGATCCTCGCTCGGCATCATCCGGGCGATCTCACTCCTACTGATCCATAACCGCCAGAATATCGACGATAGCAACCCTGTCGCCGTCACCCGAAGCCTGTGCAGAAGGAATGAGCACGACAACCCGTGAACGTACCTTCTGATCAGCGAGGCCAAGGCGTAGGCCCTCCATGACGTCAGCCAAATCGACAGCGGCGGGACCTGCACCATTCCAGGTCGTATCGATGATGTTTCCCGACGAATCAGCGATGACGTATTGAATAGCCACCCGCGACGAGGCGGATACCTGTGCGCCAGCGCCTTGCACAAGAACTACCGTATTGAGGCTTGGAATTGCGCCGCCAGGTGCAGTGATCGCTGGGCCTCCGCCGTCTGCGAGCTCGATGGTCGGCATACCGGCAGGCACGCTCGCAGGAGTTGGTGCCGCGTTTCCGTGGGCCGTGGTGTAGAGGATGTCGACGACGACGATTTCCACCGCGTCAGGATCGCTTGCGCTTAGCCCCGGGCGGGTGACGAGGATGCGGCTCCCCTCGGTCGCTCCGACGACGTGCGTGGCGAGCTCCCCCAGACCTGCAGAATCGGCAGTAGTCAGGCGGAGGTTGCCAGTTTCATAGGATTCAATGATGTCACCTGAACGCGAATCGAAAGATGTGGCTCGAAGAAGCACCGGGCTTCCCGCATGGACTGTGTTACCGTCGCCAGTGAGAACAATTCTCGAGCTGATCTCCTGAGGGAACGACGTGTTTCCCAGGGATATTGTGACAGGCGCCCCCAGCGCCCCTTCGATCGTCACATTGGTCGAATCTCCCGAAGTTTTCTTGCACCCGGCGAGGCACAGCACAAGTGCCGCGACGAGTGCAATAAGCTTCTTCACCGCATTTCCTCCATCAATTCATCAACCCGTGGGTCGACCGTGCCGAAAGGATCTGCGAGGACAACCGACCGGGGGCCTTGGGCATCGAGGAGACGGAGGTTCATCCAGTCGGCCATGTAGTCTTGGCGCAATTGTTGTGCGCGGGCGACGAATTCGCCTCGGAGCTTGGCTCGTGTTGTTTGCGGCGGGGTGGTCATAGCTTTCGTTGATATGTCTGGGGAGACGACGACGTGCAAGAGGCCTGATTCTTCCATCGACGAGCGCAAGCCACCAGCAGTGATGTCATGGTACGCGAGATCGAGGCGCGCAATGCGTGGATCGGCAAGGCCCGCGCCTGAGCGTTCCTGATAGCGCCGGATGAGCTGGAGTTTCGCCGCCCAGTCGATTTCCGTAGCGATCGAAGAGTAGTCAGCGCTATCAACGGCTGCAATCGTCCTGCCCCACAAGTCGAGGAAATACCGGCGAGTTGAATCGAGCTCCGCCAGGTATCCCTTGCGCTCAAAATGCGCAAGAACAGCGTCGTAGTAACGTTTCTGGACATCTATTGGGGTGGTGTGTCCGCCGTTTTCCAGTTCGAGTGGTGTGCGCCCGGTGAGATCGATGCTCGTGGCTCGGATCGCAGCCATGGGATCAGCCAAGGTAAGCGACGGCAGAATGGCACCATCCTCAGCCATGACAAGCAATGCTTCCGTAGCCGCAATTTTCAGGCCCGTCGTTGCCTGTGCAACGTTCGAGTCGCCGACGATGACGTGCATACGGCGATAAAGCTCGGCGTCACCGTGGGGTTCGTCGCGAGTATTGATCATGGGGCGCGACCGTGTTGATGCCGAGGAGATAGCATCCCACATTTGGCTTGCTCGCTGGGAGAACTCGTAGCTCACGCCCTCGTCGGTACGACGAAGGTGCCCGGCTCCCACCACGATCTGACGCGTGACGAAGAAGGGCAGCATTGAGCTGATTCGGGCGCGATAATCCGGGCGACGACGCACGAGATAGTTTTCGTGGCAACCGAATGAATTGCCCTCGGCGTCGTTGTTGTTCTTGAACAGATGGATGCGCCCCGGCACATTCTGCTCGCCGAGCTTCGCATTAGCTCGCTGCGCCAGATCAGCGAAGAGGAGTTCGCCGGCACGGTCGTTAGCGAGCAGATCGTCGATACTGTCGCATTCGGCTGTGGCGTATTCAGGGTGCGACCCGACATCAAGGTAGAGACGCGCACCGTTGGAGAGGAACGTATTTGTCGAGCGTCCTTCGTCGATAATCGGCTGGAAAAGAATCTGAGCTGCGGCCTCGGGATCAAGAGGCGGCTGCGCACCTGTCGTTGAGGCACACGTGAGCCCGTACTCTGTCTCGATGCCGATAACACGCCTCGAAATCACTGGCCACCCTTTTGCACAAAGCCCTGAACGAAAGCAGACGCATTCGTCTCAAGAACCGAATCGATTTCGTCGAGAAGTGAATCTACGCCGAAATCCTGACTAGAAATCTGGGGAAGATCCTCTTGTACCGCTCCTTCTTCGCGGCGTTGGGGCTGGAGAAATTCTTGCTGGGACATAATCTGCCTCCTACATAGTCCGAGCTGATTGAGAGCTCGGTGAGTTTAGTGAGTAGTGAGCCGCATGAGGAAATCCTCGATGTCTGCGGCGCTGTCGAGAATTGGACCGACGAGGTCTTTTGTTGCTCGTGCAGGGCGCATGAGCGGAAGCCGGACAAGATCCTCGTACCCTGGGACATCGAGAACGATGCCGTCCCATCCTGCCGATTCCACGTTGCGCGGGAACTTTGTGATGAGGCCACCGCGCAGATAGGCGCGCGTAGACTCTGGCGCGTGCATTGCGGCGTAGCGCACCTCGTCGTCAGAAAAGATCCGCTCCACCTTCCCTGCGGCATCCAGCTTTGCGACGATCGAACGCTCAGGACGCAGATCGTGCCACTGCAGGTCCAACGCGCGGAGCTTATCGTCGTCCCACGACAGATTGCCGCGCCGACGCATCCTCTCCAGCAGGGCGTACTTCGCGACCCACTCCACTTGACCTGCCGCTGAGAAGATGTCTGTACGGAGTGCATCAAGAACCTGCTGCCAGCGTGTGAGAATCTCAGCAGTGTCAAAATCCGGCTCGCCTCGTCGCTCGACAGCTGCACGCACGACGTCGAGATAGACCTGCTGGATTTCCAGCGCCGTACGCGATGAGCCATCACGCATCTCAATACGGTGCGTAAGCGTTGGGTCCTGGGAAACTTCCCACGTGGCCGGCACCGGCTCGTCGATCACAATGGAATCGAGCTCAAGCGGGATCTCTCCTGTTTCGAGAAGCCACAATACGAGCGATGTCGTACCAACCTTCAGAAGATTTGACACATCGAAAAGGTTTGCGTCTCCCCCAATGACGTGGAGGCGGCGCCACAATTGCGCGTCAGCATGAGGTTCGTCGCGCGTGTTGATAATCGGGCGATTGAACGTAGTTTCCAGGCCGATATCGTTTTCCACGTAGTCAGCGCGCTGAGAAATCTGGAACCCGGGTTCCTCACTGCGCTGGCCAAGCCCCACCCTGCCCGCACCACAGAGAATCGGCCGAGTGACGAAGAATGGCGTGAGGTAACGAATAATATCTGTGAAGTCCACGTCACGACTCACAAGGTAGTTTTCGTGTGAACCGTAGGCTGCGCCCTTACCGTCGACATTGTTTTTATATACGACGAGTTCGCGCCCTTGCGCCCGCATGAGATCCATGGCTTCACGCATAACTACTTCGCCAGCGCGATCCCACAGCACTGCTTCACGAGGGTTCGCAGTTTCGGGTGCAGAATACTCCGGATGCGCGTGGTCCACGTAGAGACGAGCGCCATTCATAAGGACAGCATTCGCGGCGCGTGGACGCATACGATCGGCCGCCCGTGGAATAGCTTCAACACGCACGTCGCCCGATGGGGCAAGTTCGTCGGGATTATCCGTGAGCTGAGAGGGGTGCGCCGCTGCGCGTTCCAGGCGGAAACCTCGCGCATCATTGAGCGGATCTTCTCCGTGGAAATCCCAGCGGATCGGCCCAGCCTCGCTACTAGCCGAACCGGCACCACCGTATGCCTCGACGATATTCGACGAGAGTGCCACCGGATTAGCATGCGGATCGCTAGGCTCAAGGATGCCGAACTCAGTTTCCATACCGATGATTCGTTTAGCGCTCATGTTGTCCTTTACCGTCTTTCCCTACGGAATTCTCATGCCTGTGAAGGAGTAAGGGAGGTACTCATCTCTCCGCAAGCTCGTCAACCCATCGACCTAAATTAATGAATCTGGGACTACCCCATCCCAGTGATGAACGGCCCGCTGTGTCGGTTGAGAAACCTGCGGCTGTGGTTCACGTGTGCCGAGGGGACGCACCGCGGTGACGCGCTCGGCCCGCGAACGGCCATTGACACGAGCCCATTCTTCGGGGCTTGTCACGATGGCAAGCTCTTCGTTCTCCTGGATCTCCTGGCGAACAGCCTCACGCACGTGCGCAACACTGATACCACGAACACCGTGGGCAAGAAGATCCTTAATGGCGAGCTTCTTCGTGCGATCAACGATTGCAGCGAGCATGGCTCCTGAGACGAAGTCGGCAATGTACAGGACTTCGCGAACGCCGCTGGCGTACGTCACTTCCACGTATTCGTTGGCTGGAGTCCGCGCGAACAGCGCCTCAACGGCTGCCTCACGCAACGCACGAGCTGCTTCGGCACGCCCTCCGAAGCTGCGCACATCCTCATCCCGGAGAGGAAGATCCGATGTCAAGTACTTGCTGAGAATATCCAGGCATCCCTCCTGCGTGGGGCGTTCGATCCGGATCTTCACGTCAAGGCGGCCTGGCCTCAAAATCGCTGGATCAATCATGTCTTCACGGTTCGAAGCACCGATCACGATGACATTCTCAAGCTGCTCAACACCGTCGATTTCAGCGAGGAGCTGCGGCACAACGGTCGTCTCCACATCTGAGGAAACTCCTGAGCCTCGCGTACGGAAAAGAGCTTCCATCTCGTCGAAGAAAATCACGACAGGGATACCGTGCGCCGCGCGGTCACGCGCACGGGAGAAAATCTCGCGGATCTGGCGCTCGGTTTCACCGACATACTTATCGAGAAGCTGCGGACCCTTAATGTTGAGGAAGTACGAGCGTGCCGAACTCGAATGTGAGCCCGACCGTTCAGCAGCATTCCGGGCCAAGGATGTGGCGACAGCTTTGGCAATGAGCGTTTTACCGCAGCCAGGAGGCCCGTAAAGAAGTACTCCTTTAGGTGGCTTCAGGCCATGCTCGCGGTAGAGACCAGGCTGTTCGAAGGGAAGCTCGACGGTGTCTTTGATCTGCTCGATTTGAGAAGACAAGCCACCGATATCTTCGTAGGAAACATCCGGGACCTCCTCAAGGAGAAGATGCTCCACGTCCGGGCGCTCGACGTGCTCAAGAATGAACCCCGTGCGCAGATCGGCGAGCACCGTATCCCCCACTCGGATACGGCCGGTACTCAAGCGGCCTCCCACGCGCATGACGCGGGATTCGTCAGCATGAATCTTGACGAGTACACGCTCCTCGTCGAGGACAAGCTCAACGTTGACGAGGCTACCTGTATTTTCATACGACGACACCCCGATAACGACAAGTTGCTCGTTAAGGAGGAGTTCCTGGCCTGGGTGAAGGGCAGCGATATCGATGGTAGAGGACACCGTGACATTCATTTTGCGCCCACCGACAAGGGCATCGACAGTATGCTCAATCGGATGCGCCTGAAGAAAAACCCCATAGGATGCGGGAGGCTTCGAGAGGGCGTCGAGTTGATCCCCGAGAACTTGGATGCGCTCGCGCGCAGCTTTGAGCGACTTTGCAAGCCGATCGTTCTTTTCCTCGAGGGACATGACTTCTTGGCGCAGTTCGTAGAGTTCGCCAGGACCTTGTGACATTCTCACCCTTCGTCGTTTAACTTCCTCAATTCTAGGTCAGATGAAGGTCCCTCAACGGGACGCATCTAGGTATCTCGTCACGTTGACAAGGAAGTAGTGGAAGGCAAGCGCCACGGCAGCGGATCGGGTGAAGTAGCTTTCGTCACCTAATCGGCGCGTTCGCCCGCTGTATCGCGGGAGTTATCTAGGCCAGGCGCTTCGCCGGTGGCATCCTTTGCGCGTTCGGCCCGAGCCTGAGCTCGCGCCCGGCGACGTTCCTCGTTCGTTACTGCAATCTCCGATTCGATACGTTCACGGATACGCGCTCCATGCTCACCGCCAGCAGAATTACCCGTAGCTTCCACGTCGGCTCGATGCGCAACATCACGGCGTACGCGACGAAGTTTCTTTGGTGAAATCGTGCGTTCGGCAAGGCCTTCGTCGCTCTCCCAGTCGAAGGCCTCAGAATATGCGGCCTTCGCCGGGCGACGTTTCTGCACCAACGGTTCCGATCCAGAGGCCAAGCGCCGCGCCACAACGAGGAATCCTGTGTGTGCGACCATACGATGGTCTGGACGAACGGCAAGTCCTTCAAGGTGCCATGTGCGTACGAGAGTTTCGCTCGCCTGGGGTTCCGTGTAGCACTGGGATTCGCGAAGGGTTTCGACGAATCTTGACATCTGAGTTGTGGTGGCCACGTAGGCGAGAATCACGCCTCCAGGGCGCAGAGCGCGGGCAGCGGGTTCAATCTGATCCCACGGGGCAAGCATGTCGAGGATGACATGGTCGAGGCTGCTGTTCTCCAGCGAATCGAGTACCTCGGATGCTTCCCTGACGACGACATCCCAGTTCGGCATCTCTCCGCCCATCCACGACGTGACGTTACCTTGGGCGATTTCAGCAAATTCAGGGCGCAGCTCCGCAGACGTGAGATGCCCGTCCGGACCAAGAGCGTTGAGGAGGCTCATAGAAAGAGCTCCAGAGCCCACCCCCGCTTCAAACACGCGCGCCCCAGGGAAGACATCAGCAATATGGACGATTTGCGCAGCATCCTTGGGGTAGACAACGGTTGCGCCACGCGGCATCGACAACACGTAGTCGGAAATGAGCGGGCGAAGCGCTAAGAGTCGTCGCCCGTCCTGCGTTTCGAGGACAGTTCCCTCATCGGCTCCGATCAGTTCGCTATGTCGAAACGAGCCACGCGTAGACTGGAAGTACCCATCTTCCGTCAGTGAGATGGTGTACTGGCGGCCTTTAGGATCGGTGAGCTGGACTCGTTCGCCTGCGCGGAACGGGCCTCGTCTGCGGTGAGCTTCGTTCATGACAGGCAATCCTACGTTGGTCCGCCTACACCCGCGAAACGAGCCGGCGTGTGACGTTGGCGGCGCTTTCATGACTCGCTGCCAGGTGGCGAAAATGTGTTCGATTTTTGTCGCTGCCGAGTTATAGGCTAGTTCCCATGGCAAGAACCGCAGCTCTTTCTCCTTCACGGGCAAAAGATTTCAAGCAATGCCCGCTCATGTTTCGATTCAGAGTGATCGATAAGCTCCCCGAGCCGCCGTCGCTTGAAGCATTGCGTGGCACGCTCGTCCATTCAGTCTTGGAGCATCTTTTCGATCTTCCCCCGATGGAACGAACCAGAGAAAACGCGTGCGCAAGCATAGAAACGCGGTGGAGTGAGCACCTTGCCACATCCCCAACAGACCGCGATCTCTTTGAGTCTGAGGATCATTTTTCTACCTGGCTCGAATCGGCACGCGATCTCGTGGGCAACTATTTCGCAATGGAAAAACCTCAGTTCCTCGCCCCGAAAGCGCGCGAACAGTTCGTCAACACCACGCTGCCGTCAGGTCTGCATATCCGCGGGATAGTGGATCGTATCGACGAGGCACCTAACGGCGCAACGAGGGTTGTTGATTATAAGACGGGCAAATCTCCGGCGCCGCGCTACCAGGCGGATGCGATCTTCCAGATGCGTTTTTACGCTGCGGCGCTCTATTTATCGACGTCCCGTTTACCTGCGCGCACGCAGCTCATTTATCTTAAAGACGGGCGCACACTGACATATGATCCTGTCCCTCAGGATGTCGATACCCTAGCCAGCGAGCTTGACACAGTGTGGTCAAACATTGCCGAGCGCCTTGATTCGGGGCACTTCGAAACACAGACGGGGCCTTTGTGCGGCTGGTGCAAATTTAAGGATCTGTGCCCGGCTTTTGGCGGCGAGGCCCCTGCAATGAGCGAGGAAGGAGCCCAGGCGCTGCGCACGGCCCACGTGTAACCTCTTGTGTGCCTGCACCAATTGCACCGCTGCAGGCACATTCTCCTAGAGTCCAGTTAATACTCCATTTTCCATTCTCATGACAAAAGCTCACTGACTTTTCCATCGATACAAAGAGCTTCACGGCACTCCCTGGTGGGTCATGCATCACAACGTTATGCCCACCGTTAATACTCAGAAGACCCGTCGAAATATACATGTGCCACAACCTTGAATTGCATAACGCGAATCTTTGAAGATTCTCCCTTATCTCATCTGGAGATATAGACGAAAGGCCAACAGCTGGCTCAAGATCTTGGCAGTCGCCGTAGAGGCTATCTCAATCTGTAGGGTGGGAACCGATAGTTCCCACCCTACGTCTCCGGCACTTCTTTCTTAAATCGCCGCAATCGTTCCCGTCGCCACAAGAGCCACAACCGCCCCGGCCAACAAGATCCGATAAACGACGAAGGGCATGTACGACTTCGTCGATACCAACTTCAAGAACCACACAATCACGGCGTAACCAACAACAAACGACACGACAGCGGCAAGAACCGTCGGGCCAAGATCAAGAGTCCCTTGCCCCGACGACTTCGCCAACTGGAAGAAACCCGACGCTAGTACCGCTGGAACGGCCAGCAAAAACGAAGCACGCGCTGCGGCCTCACGCGTATAGCCAAGAAGCAAACCCACAGTAATCGTGCCGCCCGAACGCGACACACCAGGAATCAATGCAAGAGCTTGCCCAAGCCCCACCAGGAAGCCGTCACGCACAGTCATCTGTTCAAGCGAGCGCGAACGCCTCGACGTGCGATCCGCCCAGGCCAACAACAAAGCGAAAGCTGCCAAGACGAAAGCCGTGATGTAGAGATTGCGCAAGCTTGTTTCGATAGCGTCCTGGAAAAGAAGGCCCAGAATAGAAATGGGAAGCGTCGCGATAATAACAATCCATCCCAAACGAACATCCGGATCGCTTTGGGGAACAGGATTCTTCCACTTCAGCGGCAGTGCACGGAACCACTTCGAGATGATTCGCGAAATGTCCCTCCAGAAATAGCACAACACGGCAAACTCCGTGCCAAGCTGAATAATGGCCGTGAAGGCCGCCCCTGGATCGCCCCAACCGAAAAGATCACCAAAGATACGAATATGTGCCGACGACGAAATTGGCAAGAATTCAGTGAGGCCCTGAAGAAGACCCAAAACAACTGCTTCGAAAATACCCATGGCCGCAAGCATAGCCTGGCCCAGCCAGCAAAGCCGCTCTCACGTGCACTAGGCTGTCGTTCATGAGGGAACGCACAGTTGGCCGGTCTGGCCTCACAGTAGGAGAAATAGGACTCGGTACACTCACGTGGGGACGAGACACGAGCACCGACGAAGCCACCGGCCAATTACGAGCCCTCATCGACGCCGGAGGAAACCTCGTCGACACCTCCCCCGCGTTCGGAGACGGCGCCGCCGAAACAGTACTCGGTGACCTTATCGGAAACGTCGTCAACCGATCCGACATCCTCATCTGCACGCGCTCCGGCTTCACGACCGGACCACGCGGACAACGCTACGGCGCCGGCCGCGGACCGATCCTCGATTCTGTAGCACAATCCCTTGATCGCCTCGGAACTGACTACATCGACATCCTCCTTGTACCCGCACCCGACGCCTTTGCCCCCGACTCCGAAACAGCCTCCACCCTCGCAGGCCTCGTTGACGACGGCGTCGTGCGCTACATCGGAGTAGCAGGCTACCCCGCCTGGCGCGCCGCCCTCCTCCACCAACTTCTCGCGGAACGCCATCTTCCACTACTGAGCGCTGTTGAATCCGAATACTCCCTACTTAATCGCACAAGCGAGGACGAACTCCTTCCCTTTGCCGCCCACGCCGGCCTTGGAGTCTTCGCCGCCTCACCACTCGGTCGGGGCGTGCTTACGGGGAAATATCGCGGATCCATCCCACCAACCTCACGCGCGGCCTCCGACCACTTGGCCGCATTCGTCGAGCCCTACCTCCAAGACAAACCTCGCCGAGTCGTGGAAGCCCTCGCTCGCGCAGCAGACGGCCTCGGTAGATCTCTCTCCGACGTCGCCCTCGCCTGGGTGCTCTCACGCCCGCAGATTTCCTGCGCACTCGTTGGAGCTCGAACAGCCAACCAGTTCCATGCAGCACTGTCAGGGACATTCACTCTGCCGGACATCGTCGTGGACGCTCTCGACGACATCTCCCGATAGATCTTCTCAGGCACCCAAGCCACGTCGGGGCGGTACGCGAATTCGCGTACCGCCCCGTCGGTCACACTCTAACCAGCGGATTACTCCGAGAAATCGAGGTCATCCTCATCTTCGTCGTCATCCTCGTCGTAATCCTCATCCTCATCGTCGAGGTCGTCGTAATCGAGGTCGTCGTCCTCGTCATCATCGTCGTCGTAATCGTCGTCCGCCCCATAAATATCGAGAGGCAGCTCCACCCCATACTGGGTGAAAAGCGCATCATCGTAAAGCGTGTAGGCATCGACAAGGGCGTCACTTGCCTCGAGGACGCTTGGAGCGTCAGCATCGGGCGCAGTAATTGCAGCCTGATGGAAGGTCTCAAGCGCACCAATGAGCCTATCGAGCGAAGTACGAGCGTCAGTAGCCATAATCACAGACTAGCGCCCAGCGACGCCAATATCCATCGAGAATGATCTTCGGATTCATCCCTTCACGCAGCGTATCGATTGGCGGCAACTCCGACACGTGGAATGACGGCCCCGCCTCGGCCATATGTCGTCGCCCAAACGTCACGACCAGTGACAATCGCCCGTGAACAGAGCTAAAGTATCCGACATAATTCACGCTCTAACTTCTACATATCTAAAAGATGAATATGTAAAGTTTTCCAGATTGTTACACAAAACACACCTCGTCAATTTATTAAACCTCTACTTTATGTATGGAAATAAATGGCTAGATCTCGCCATTTAATAACACCCACCCCGAGAAATCTGGGGATATTCACACCTTTTGTCCAGAAAGTGACACAACCAGCATGACCAGCAAATTTTGACGGAAAATATGACGCAAGTGATGTTCTCAGACCATTACTTAGCCATGAAATAATTTGAAGGGGTGATCGTAGATGACTCACTACCGCAAGCACATACGCGGACTATTCGCGTGCACAGCAGCGGCTGCAGTGACGTTCGGTGCAACGTTGCCAGCATTCGCGGCCGATGCTTCGGACCAAAGCGAATCCACACAGCTTTCAGGTCCCTCGCTTGACGAACTTAAAGAAGCAGCCCAGACGAACAACACAGGAAAGTGGTTCGTCCAGTTGAGCGCAGACCCTGTCATCAAGCAGGGAGCCGAGCGAGCTGCCAAGGCGGAAATCGCCCAGCAGCAAGAAGAATTTGAAAAGGAAATCACCGATTCTGACGCGAACGTTGAAGTCAAAGAAAACTTCAGCGAGCTCTGGAACGGCGTTACGGTAGAAGCAGACGCTAAGGATCTCGACAAGATCGTCGCCGCCAAGAACGTCGTCGCCGTCTACCCCGTGCTTGAAGTACAGCGCCCTGTTGACGTCAAGGGCAACACATCCGACCCGCAGATGCTCACCGCTACGGCAATCACCGGAGCCGACACGGTCCAGAACGATCTGGGCATCACAGGTAAAGGCATCAAGGTCGGCATCATCGATACGGGCATCGACCTCGACAACCCCCTGTTCGGCGGAACCGGTGTCAGCAACACGACGCGATTCCCCAACGATAAGGTCGTCGCTGGATACGACTTCGTCGGCGATGCATTCAACGCCAACACCTCCGCAGACAACTACGATCCGGTTCCACACCCGGATTCCAACCCTGATGATTGCAAGACGGCAGGCCACGGCTCGCACGTAGCCGGCATCGTCGCAGGTAACGGCAAGCTCGGCAGCAGGGACTTCAAGGGAGTTGCTCCTGACGCTCTGCTCGGCGCCTACCGCGTATTCGGCTGTGAAGGCTCCACCGACACCTCCGTCATGGTTCAGGCCATGGAGCAGGCAGCCAAAGACGGCATGGATGTCGTCAACATGTCCATCGGCGCTCCGACTGCTACCTGGCCGAATTACCCGACCGCAGTCGCAGCAAACAATCTTGTTGATGCCGGTGTCGTCGTCACCGTCTCCCAGGGAAACTCCGGCGATAGCGGCATCTTCTACGGATCAGCTCCTGCCGTCGCTTCGAAGGTTATCGCTGTCGGCTCGGTTGATAACACCGCCGTCATGCAGAATGCCCTCAAGATCGGTGACAAGACCTACGGTTATTCCGCAGCGAGCAACGCCCCCGTTCCACCGATGAGTGGCACGTTCCCGCTGGCCACCTACACCGATGAGCAGATCACCGGCGCAGTTGACCTCGACGGCGAGCCATTCACCGGCAAGGCCGTCCTCGTCCAGCGTGGAACCTCCACCTTCTACGACAAGGCACGTGCCGCACAAAAGGACGGCGCAGCAGCTCTCGTCATCTTCAACAACGCTCCAGGTGTCATCAACGCCTCCGTTGCTGGCGACGAAGAAATCACCATCCCAGTTGTGACGCTCACGCAGGAACAAGGCGCCGAAGTACTCGCAGCACTTCGGGCACTCGGCGAAGGCGAAACCCTCAACCTTGAGTGGACCAGCGACTACGCGAGCGCTCCAGACGCTAACGGCGGCCTCATCTCCGACTTCTCCTCGTGGGGCGTCGGAGCGAACCTCACGCTCAAGCCAAACGTTGTTGCGCCTGGTGGCAACATCTTCTCCGCTGCCCCGCTTGATGGTGGCGACGGCTCCGGCTTCGTCTCGATGTCGGGCACCTCGATGGCCGCACCACACGTCGCAGGCGCAGCGGCATTGCTCCTTGCAGCCAACCCGAGCCTGAAGCCAGGCGATGTACCGGCAATCCTCGAGAACACAGCCAAGCCGATTGCCTACAGCGCTGACAATCAGGACGTTGCAGCTCAGGTATGGCGTCAAGGAGCCGGCCTCATCAACATCCCGGCCGCAATTGCTGAAGCAACCTCCGGAGCAGCCACGCTCGGCACCGGTGCACAGCCATCGACAGTTACCCCCGGTATCGTCAACCTTTACGACGGTGACACGATCGAAACCACCCAGGTGACGATCACCAACAACCGTGCAACGGCCCAAACCTACACACTCGGAGTGAACTCCACCGGTGCTCTCAATGCTCCCGGACTGAACGCCGATGCTGCATACCGTGTGCCAGCCGATCTCACATCGTCGGTCACGTTCAAGCAGAACGGCACACCAGTGACCTCCGTAACCGTGGCACCCTACTCGACCGCAACGCTCGACGTGACGGTCACTGAGCCCGCCGCGGATATTTCCGGTGAAGAAATTGAGAAGGGCTCCTTCTACGGCGGCTGGCTCACATTCACCGCTGACAACAACACAAAGTCTGTTCCGTTCTTCGGCCTCAAGGGCGACTACGAGACCGACCGCGCCTTCCTCTACAGCTACTGGACCTATGGCGAACGCTACCCGGGTGCAGAAGACCAGCTCCGCGAACTCGGCATCGATCCTGATGCTTACATCCCGAACGCTGACCTCGCCTACTACACCGAGTGCACCAAGTTCCTCGAAGACCAGTGCGTCCAGGAGAAGCCTGGAATCAGCACAGCTGACGATGGCCACCTCTACAAGATGGAAGCCGGAAACGGCACCGTCGCACTCGACTACCCAACCACCTTCGTCGCTCTGGAGAATCCCGCGAAGAAGCTCACGATCACGGTGTACACGGTTAACGCCGACGGCACACTCGGTGAGCCCCTCTCCGAAACTCCGGTCTACTCCAAAGACGGCGTTGGCGTAGGCGGCAACGCGTGGTCCTGGAACGGCAAGTACACCGCTGCCGACGGCACCTCCGTCGATGCACCGAACGGCCGTTACGCCTTCAAGGTGGACATCACGAAGGGCGTCGGCGAGGCAAACACTGGAAACGACGCCGATAACTACGAGTCGTGGACCAGCGCACCGTTCATCGTCCGCAATGTCGAAGTAACACCGCAAGCCCCGGTCTACTCCGACGGCAAGGTCACAATCCCCGACGTTGACGGAGTCACCTACCTCGTCAATGGTGAGGTCGTCACCGGCGAAATCACTCTCGCTGAAGGCGAATCCGTGACAATCACGGCGCAGCCGGAATCCGAGGCATATGTCTTTGCCGCTGACGCCGCCAAGGAATGGAACTTCGAGAACAAGGCCGAGGAACCTTCAACTCCAGCAGCCGACCCAGCGTTTGCTAACACAGAAGCCGTTGAAGCCGAGCTTGCCCGCCTTGGTAATCCGGTCATCCCCGAAGTAACCGTCACCCAGGGTGACACGTTTGTCGCTCCGTTCGAAGGCCTCACGCCGTCGGCCGATGCAAAGGTCTACACCTACTCGGATGCAGCCTATGCAACCACAGCAGCGGCAGACGCTGAAGGCAAACTATCGGTCGCTCTGAGCTCTGCAAACCTCACTGTTGGTACACACTACGCAGTAGCGACTTCCGTTTCCGGCAACCCGGCACCGAGCTCCTTCGTCAAGATTAACGTGCTCGAGCCCACCACCCCGGCAACGGCAGAACCTTCGTCAGAACCGACGATTGAGACGCCTGCACCTTCTGCCTCGGCAGAGGCCAAGGTAAAGAAGCTCAAGAAGAAGGCACTCGCCTTCACAGGTGCTTCCGCACTTGGCGGTATTGTCCTCGTCGCTGGTCTCACCATCGGCGGAACAATTCTCGTACGTCGCCGCGAGCAAGCCTAATCTCAGGCACTAAATAATTCGTTCCCCAGGGCTCTCCGCCCTGGGGAACGTTTTTATATCCGACGAGAGCACGAGTACATATACACATTCAGCATTACATCGCCGTTCGCCCCATTTTCATAACATCTCGCACACGACCCTCGTCACACCAAACTCCTCTCTAGGAGAGCACATAACTCACCGTGTTCAGATAACGACGATATACACAACGGTTTTCTGCACTTTGTGAAAGATACCACGATATAGATTCTTCACCTTTCAACCGTATATTCCACCTCGAAAAATACACCAAATATTCGCGGGGAAAAACGGCACTAACTCCATAGTTCTCCCCACCCAATTGCGTGTCCATAAAGTGATTAATCAATTAAGTGAAAGATATTTTCAGGCAAACTTCACTTACGCGACTCCACACATAGTCGCGCAAACACACGAGAACGAAGGGGTGGTCGTAGATGACTCACTACCGCAAGCACGTGCGCGCTCTCTTTGCGTGCACAGCAGCGGCCGCCGTAACCCTCGGCGCAACATTACCCGCTCTCGCTGACGACACCACACCAGATTCGCAGCCCTCACAGCTCACTGGACCGTCGATCGACGAGCTCAAAGAAGTAGCCGAAACTAACACCACAGGAAAATGGTTCGTCCAACTCAGCGCCGATCCCGTTTCCAAACAAGGCTCAACTCGTTCAGCAAAATCTCAAATCGCTCGCCAACAAGCCGAATTTGAAAAAGAAGTCACTGATTCAGATAGCGATGTCGAAGTACACGAGACATTCTCTGAACTGTGGAACGGCGTTACAGTCGAAGCAACTGCCGACGACCTTGACACTATCGTCGGCGCAAAAAACGTTGTTGCCGTTTACCCCGTACTCAAGGTCGACCAGCCGACCGATATGACGAGCGCCGTAAGCGGTATTTCCGACCCGCAAATGATCCACGCCCTCGCAGTTACTGGCGCAGATGTCGCCCAGAATAAATACGGCATTACCGGCAAGGGCATCAAGATCGGCATTATCGACACCGGTATCGATCTTGATAACCCACTCTTTGGAGGATCCGGAACAAAAGAAAATACCACCCCATTCCCCAATAACAAGATCGTTGCAGGATATGACTACGTCGGTGACGACTACGACGCCGACCCCGCCTCCGACAACTACAACCCCGTGCCCAAGCCTGACAGCAACCCCGACGACTGCAAGGATGCCGGGCACGGCACCCACGTCGCCGGCATCGCAGCCGGCCATGGCACCTTCAATGGCCAAGAATTCAAGGGTGTCGCTCCCGACGCGCTCCTCGGCGCCTACCGAGTATTCGGCTGCAGCGGTTCAACCGACACCTCCGTCATGATCCAAGCCATGGAGCAAGCCGCTAAGGACGGCATGGATGTCGTCAACATCTCGATCGGCGCCCCAACAGCAACATGGCCGTCATACCCAACCGCGGTAGCCGCAGACAACCTCGCAGACAACGGCGTTGTCGTCGTCATCGCCCAAGGAAACTCCGGCGAGAGCGGAATGTTCTACGGAGGCGCACCCGCCGTCGCAACAAAGGCGATCGGAGTCGGCTCCGTAGAAAACGGCTACTTCCTCCAGCAATCCTTCCGTATCGGCGATAGGGAATACGGTTACGAGGTCGCCGGTGGCGCACCCGAGCCACCGAAATCAGGGACACTCCCCATCACGACGTACAGCGACGAGGACATGACTGGCGCTGTCGATCTCGAAGGAACACCCTTTACCGGAAAGGCCGTACTCGTCGCCCGAGGCGGAGAGAGCACCTTCTACGACAAAGCAATCGCCGCCCAGAACGACGGGGCCGCAGCCGTTCTCATTTACAACAACGAAGATTCAGTCTTTGGAGCCTTCGTCGACGACTCCAACCCCATCACGATTCCCGTTGTCACCCTCACACAACCAGACGGTCTCGACATCCTGGCATCCGTACGACAGGGAGACACCGAGCTCGAATGGAGCGACGAATACGTTAACGCTAAAGATCCCAACGGAGGACTAGTTTCAGCCTTCTCTTCGTGGGGGCCTTCCGCGGATCTCGCTCTCAAGCCGGAGCTCCTTGCACCGGGCGGCAACATCATCTCAGGTGCCCCGATGGATGCTGGTGACGGTTCTGGATTTACCGGAAACTCCGGCACGTCGATGGCTTCCCCGCATGTCGCGGGCGCTGCAGCCCTTCTCCTTGCCGCTAACCCAGCTCTCAACCCTGATCTCGTCCCCGAGATCCTTGAGAACACAGCGACCCCAGTGGTTTACAGTCCGGATAACACGACTGCGTCGGCACAAGTCTGGCGCCAGGGCGCAGGCCTCATCAACATTCCGGCCGCTATCACTGAGGCAACATCCGGCGCATCCGTCCTCGGAGAGCCGGCGCAGCCTTCGAGCATCACCCCTGGGACAATCAGCTTGCGCGACAGCGACGAGAACGAAATCACACCTGTCACGATTACCAATAATCGCGATACGGAAGAAACGTACGAGCTTGGCGTCAATTCAACCGGCGCACTCAACTCCGACGAGCTTGGTGGAGTTGCGGGATACCGCACACCTGCCGACCTCACATCGGCCGTGTCGTACACCGTGAACGGTCAGGCGGTGACATCGGTGAGCGTCGCTCCACATTCGAGCGTCACGATCAATGTTTCAATTGATGAACCCGAAGTCGATTTTGATGGTGTCGAAGTAAAGAAGGGCACCTTCTATGGCGGATGGCTCACGTTCACATCTTCCTCACAGAAGAAGGTCGTACCGTTCTTCGGACTCAAGGGCGACTACGAGATGGATCGTCCATTCCTCTACAGCCTCGACACCTACGGTGATTTCTTCCCGGAGGAGATCCTCGTTGAGGCCGGATACAACCCGGCCGATCACATTCCCAACGCATGGCTGGCCTACTTCACAGCCTGTGACAAGTTCCTTGAAGACCAGTGCGTCCAGAAGAACTCGGGCCGTGCCTACGCCAATCCCGACAACGTCTACCGCATGGAGCAGCCGGATAGCTACCCCATTTTTGACTACCCGACGGTGAATATCGCGCTCGAATCCCCTGTCACGAGAATTGCGATCGAGGTATACAAGGCCAACGCTGATGGCACTCTCGGCGACATCTTGTCGACAACTCCGGTTCGTCTCGAAGACGCTATCGGCGTGGGAGGCGAAGCCTGGTCGTGGAACGGAAAGTACACAGCCGAAGACGGCAGCATTGCCACAGCTCCTAACGGACGCTACGCCTTCAAGATCATCGTGACGAAGGGCGTCGGACACGCCAATACAGGCAACGAGGCAGACAACTACGATTCGTGGATATCTGAGCCTTTCATCATCCGCAACATTGAAGTAACACCCGAGGCGCCGACGTACGCTGATGGAACGATCACGATTCCCGAAGTTGAAGGCGTCACCTATCTCGTCAACGGCGAGAAAGTTACCGGGCAAATCACCGTCGAGCCGGGCAGCACGGTAACTGTGGATGCGCAGCCGGTGGACTCGCGTTACGTCTTCGCCGAAGGTGCGAATGTCCAGTGGCCGTTCACGCATGACCCGAGTTCTGATGCCAACCCGTCGGCGGACAGCTCGCCGGTGGACGCCGCAACGGTCGCAGGGAACGCCGACGAGGCGGCAGCAAAGCCAGTTGCACAGAAGAAGGCGCTTGCCTTTACCGGTGCGTCGATTCTCGGTGGCCTAGCGCTCGTTATCGTTCTGACGGCGGGAGGCACGTTCCTCGTTCGTCGCCGTGAGGCCTGAGGCTAGATAACAGCAATGTTGTGAAGGTGCGGGGTTCTCCCCCGCACCTTCACCATATACCGGCGCGCTACAACTACACCCACCACCTGCACATTTAGTCTTTTCAGACGCGACGATGGGCCGAGAACTTGTCCAGAGGACTCGCCTAGCACGCAAAGGCGATGTTCCTCACGCTAAATTGACCCCTTTTCACTTTGCCGATCGGCCAAATTGCGTGCTAAAGTTTTATCCGTTGCTCGGGGCGATAACCCAGTAACAGTCACCTGCGCGGGTGGCGGAATAGGCAGACGCGCTAGCTTGAGGTGCTAGTCCTCGTATTAGAGGGTGGGGGTTCAAGTCCCCCTCCGCGCACAAGGCAAAAGCCCGGAATCACAACGAAAAGTGGTTCCGGGCTTTTGGTTTATCTCGTTTCGTGTCATACACGTGTCATAAGGAAACACCTCCCCTTAAATACAGTTCACACGACATTGGGAACCGCCTCCCACAAGTAAAAAATAAACGGGGAGATATTCCGCTGGCGGCATGGGGTGCTGGCGATACCGGGGAGAGCGGTATACCCCCACCGCGGGCATGCTGTTACGGCAACTATGAAGGCGCTCGCGGCCTAAGCGTCATGTTTCGAAACTTTTTTGCCGCTCGCATGGTGGGAGCTGCTACCCGGCGGTAGCATGTTTTGACGTTGAAGGGAGTACTCCCCCAGAGGTGTTTGCGCGTTGTTTCTCGCACACGACGTTGTTCCTTGTCTTCCAGCTTTGGTGTTTAAGCCTGTCAGTGACTTGTGTAGTCGTTGGTAGCGAGTGTCCCGAGTGTGAACGGCCAACAACGCACTCGGGACTGGCTGAAGTTATCAGTATCGACGCTGGTCATAGCTGTGTTTTGTGTTGTTGGTAGCGAGTGCCCCGAGTGTGATTTTCTATATAGAAAGGGCTTAAAGCTCTTAATAATAAAACCCCAACGGGTGCGCGAGTGTGGAGCCTGTTGGGGTTTTATTGCTGGAAAATTAGGTATCAGTCGTCTACATCCCAGTCACCGGTTAGTAAAGGTAGAGAGAAGCATGCGGAGCCACACCTCAGTTGCGAGCAGACCAACCTTACCTCCTGGCACGACGGGGCCGCACACCGCATCCTTAACTGCGCGAAATCCAGCCTTATTTTGGTAGCTCGCCCAGTCTCGCAAATGGCGCCTCATAAATCCCTGTATGTACGGGCGACAAGAAAGAATTGCCACACGTGGACACAAGCGCCTACATGAAGGGGTGCGGAAGGCCGCAAGCCTCCCGCACCCCTTCTATTCCACCAATTTCTCATCAGCGGTGTTACAACAAGAACCGTAGTTATATTCCTAGAAGCCGCTTCTTCGCTGAGGTGAATTCTTCCTCCGTGATTGTCCCTTGATCGAGCTGCTCTTTAAGGCGCGTAATCTGCAAGGCGATATCTGCCATATTAACTGCGTGCTTCCCACCTGAAGGCGCCGGTACGCGTGTCTGCAGTTGTTGGGGAGGCGCAGCTGGCTGCGGCGGAGGCATCGTTGGCATCCGCGTTGGGACAGCCGGAGCCGAAGCCGCTGGCGGTTGAGCAAGTGGCATGACAGTCTGCTGCGGAACTGGCTGCGCTCGCGAAGCATACTGCAGAGGTGTTTGCTGAGTGGCCTGTGCATACTGACCGGACTGCCCTGGAAATGGCATCATAACCTGCGCTACGCCCACCGGAATCGGCTGATAGGCTTGCCCACCCACCGCAGCACTACTTCCTGCGAGACGGTAGGACCCCACAATAGCGGCAATACGCACGGCGTATGCCATGCTCAAGGTGAACGAGATGAGGAATACCCAATCCGTAATACCTACATAGCGATAGCCGGATGCCACATACTGCATCACGCGTAAGATCAAATGAACGATCAAAATTAAGACAAAGACAACAAATCCAACATTTTGAGCTTTTACGCGTTGCATCAAGAGCAGGATTACGAAGGTTATTGTCAGAATAACGCTAGCAATATATAAGATCAATTGAATGATAACACTACCTTGCCAAGCATCTCGGTCACTCACATATTGATAGAGACCATGAGCTTGCTGAAGGAAATATAAGATGAGTGGGATGACATAGAGTTTCGGGTTTCTACTCTTTGTTGCGACAGCAATAAGAAGAGTTGAGATGGCCACCAAGAACGGAATGAAGAAAAGTGCATATCCCAAGACTCCGTAATATCTATGGAAAAATTCAAGTGAATCCAGCCCATTCCGAACGCTGAATCCGTTTAAGCCATAACCTCTCTCCCAATAGAAAGAAATACTTACAAAGTTCGATAAGAGCGCCACCAGGCTTGCGACAACGATCACGACATTTGCGCGGCGCACCTGCGCCTCAATCTGAGCTGGGTAGGCAAGCTTTTGTGGAGCCATGCCTATCGGCGCGGGTGCGCCCATCCCAGCAGGCATCGGCATACCTGCGGCCGTTGACTTATAGTCACCCGGCGTAGAAGCTCCATAGGGGTTATATGAATTTGTCATGTCCACGCCTTAGAACCAGGCTTTATTGCCACGGACGTAAATTTGCTCGAATTCTGGATCTGTCTTCGTCAGGTAGATAATTCCTTCGATGAGTGCAATCGGTCCTGTAACAATTCCACCAAACCCGAGTGTGAGGATGGTAGCAAGGAGCATAATGACTCCGGCCACGTGGTAGCCAAGGTAGAACTTATGGACTCCAATTGACCCGAGGAGGATTGCAAGAACGCCAGCAACTACCTTGCTTTTCTCTCCAGTAGGCGCGTACCCGTACTGCCCTGGGATTTGCTGATACGGAGGTGCCGCGGGAAATTGGTTGGGATCGTATGCCTGCTGTGGGCCTGCATAGGGCTGTTGAGTTTGCCCATACGGGTTTGTACCGTATGCCGGTTGAGCATGTTCATAAGACTGGCCGGTTAGAGGCGGTTCGCTCGCAGGAAGCGGGGGCTGAGCCGGAGGTGTGGAGCCTTGATCCGCCTGTTCCCACCAGCCCGTTTGCTCGTATGTTTGCCCAGGAAGCGGCGGCACGCTACCGTCACCGTGATAAGGCTGTGGCGGCACTGCATCCGGGTTAGGCGTGGCAGGGGTTTGAGAGGCAGGAGCTTCGTACGGCTGCTCCGGTTGTATTTCAGCAGCCTCGGCAACCTCGGAGTGCTCCGTAGTTCCCGCTGCGACGCTTTCGGCAGCTAAAGCTGCCTTTTTCGCTTCAAATTCTTCGGCAGTGATAAGACCGGCGTCATAAAGGTTTTGAAGCTGGTTGAGATCATCTGAGTAGGACATAGTTACTCCCATCGTGGCGGACCTAGTTCGGCGGCAGCCTATCCACGACGAAGCCCGCCATAGGTGGTGAGATTGCGCAGCTTTCGGCCCCTGGGCATGATCCAGAACACCGCCTACGAAAATCGTAGTGACGTGCGTAACACAACGCAAGAATAACCCCGGATGGCGCGGCAACCTTGCCATCCACCACCATCGAGCCTCAACACCTACCACGCCCGAAGTAGTGACCAGAGGATGGTAGCAACACCTTCGCGACACCTCGTCACCACAACTACCCTATGTCTCCCCTAAATTGGGACACTATCGCAAATTTATTAAAATATTGAGACTGACTTGTTAGCGAACAGTTAGAGACTGTATCCTCGGTTGTGAACAATTAGGATTACCTAACTTTTAAGTTATGTTATCACCCCTAATCGTTCTTATATTCATTCATGTCCACATATTTCAAGGATGATAATGACGTCACGGACAGGCTCCACACCGGTCGTCGTCAAAATCGCCACTGCCTTCCTCGGAACAGCACTGGCATTTTCGACGCTCCTCGCCCCAGCCCAGGCTGCAGAAGACCGCTCTCTCACGTATGACATGACGATCGACAACGTCGGCCGTACCTCAGCTGAAATCACTTACACTCCCTCCGGTGACCGTGTTCTCGCTGTTGAGGACAAAGGCACTGAGACGCCCGGCGGCTACACCTGGGTCGATGCCGCCACGAACAAAGTGAACGAGAATTCGATTCCCTTGGCACAGGCCGAACCTCAGTACATCGTTGCCGACGAAGCTCGCGACCGCCTCTATGTGCTTCACTACCGGACCCAGGTACTGAACGTCCTCCAGCTTTCGACGAACACTCTGCTCAGCACTATTGAGGGAATGCCTCGATTCCCCTACGGAATGGTTCTCAACTCCGACACTGGAAACCTCTACGTATGGGATTCGTCGGTCTTGGAAATCAATCCGGCAACAGGCGTCGTCAAGCCGGCGGTATCCGTATCGAACGAAAAGTACCCACTCCTCAAAGACGCCGTCTATGACTCCGAGAACAAGTTGCTCTGGATCGCCGAGGGGCGCAAGAAGATCATCACAGCTATTAACACGGAGACCGGCCGTTGGAAGCAGGATATCGCTATCCCCGTCTCAGATTTCTCGTACAACGGTGAAGCAGTCCAAGGGCGCGCATCCGTCCTCGCATTAGATCCGGTTCTCCACTCGCTCTACGCTGCCGTCACGACGACAACAAAAGATACGTGGACTGGAACAAAGCTCGTTACAATCAACACCTCCACGCACAAGCATGTCGGCGAACCGATCATGCTCGGCGATACTGTGCGTGACCTCGTCGTTAATCCCTCAACACACGAAGTTGTCGCCGCCGCAGGTTTCGCCAACAAAGTCCACCTCGTCGATCCCTCAACGTGGACAGTTTCCAGCGAGATCGACTTCAACCAGGTGGGCATCACTCAGGGAACTGGCGCTGGCGCCGCAAACGTCTGGGGCCTCGCACTCAACGGCGATGGCACCAAGGTTTACGTGAGCCACCCCTACACCGACCAGATCTCAGTTCTTCGCTTCACCGGTACGCCTAGTGCGGCTACTGCCCGTGCCGAAGCGCCAGGACAGGGCGACGATCCTACAACACCCGAACCCACTACCCCGTCGTCGTGGGAAGGACCATCAGCAACGGCACCAGCGCAACCTAGCGACTCCGCTACCCCACTCACGGCAGGTAACCTCACGTGGGGCGTATCGGAATACGCTCAAGGCTGGGAACAGATTGCCCTCGGCTCTCACGTCGCGACCGACGAATCAGCCCACACGTTCACATTCAGCAACGGCACAGGATGGTACGACACCACCGCACATACCGCCATTCTCTCGTGGCAAGGTGGCTTCTCTCTACGCCCCTACGCAGACCTCGTCCCCTCCATTCGTTTCCTCATGGGAAATCCCACCCTCACTATCGCCGCTGACGGCACAGGGACACTCACGATGGACGTCTCGACGATCGACGACAAGGGAACACAAAGCGAGTACAAGAACCTCACCGTCGCCACCTTCGACGCTGGCGCCCTTTCGGTTGACCAGCGCGACGGAAAGGTGGCGATCGCCGGAACACCTGCGTTCACCAACGATTCGTGGCCACGGGAATTCGTCGACTTCATTCCTGCTGCGATGCAAGCATGG
Organism: Arcanobacterium haemolyticum; assembly: GCA_021532125.1. Taxonomy (GTDB): domain Bacteria; phylum Actinomycetota; class Actinomycetes; order Actinomycetales; family Actinomycetaceae; genus Changpingibacter; species Changpingibacter haemolyticus_A. Next base: position 57,621 of record JADYUX010000002.1, on the reverse strand, counting down.
TGGTACAAGACCGGCGCCACAATGGATTCACAGAAGGCTCCAGCCCCAATCAACGTAACAGCTGCATATGACCCCAAGGCGCAGCCGAGCGAAGAAGCATCTGAATCGGCATCACCGGAAGCTCCCACCCCTGAGCCTTCCACGTCGAGCTCACCTGCCGAGACACCCACGGCAGAAGAAACCACGCCCGTGCCCCCTTCCGAGGAACCCTCGAGCTCCGAGGAACCCTCCACCACGGCACCTACGCTCGTTACTCCCATCGAAGCTAAGGCGAGTACGCAGACCGACACATCGACGACGGCAGCGAGAGCGCATTCATCCTCGACAGCACTCGCATTTACCGGAACACGAGCCTCCGCAATCGCTGGTGTGGCTCTCTTCCTTCTCCTAGCTGGCGCCTACCTAACAGGAAGGCTCCGCAAGGAAAACTAGGGCTATACACATGGGGCGGACAGCTTAGCTGTCCGCCCCATCACTTTCGTTTACGTCGTCCGACTGACGCAATCGAAATTATCCTTCGCGGTACATAATGCCCATCGAAGAGTCCGGGTAATGCCACTTGAGTGCACCTGGTGCAGCAACCGCAAGGCAAGTGCCGCACTCAAGGCACGCGGCGTACTCAACGGAAATCGTGCCGTCAGCTTCCTCAGCGTAGACATGCGCAGGGCACACAGCCACAAGGCGCTTACCCGTGCCCGTCGCTTTGGCGATCTCCTGATTGACCTCGATGTGGGGATTTCCCTCATCGACCTCGTACACGTTGCGCGCGAGGCGCTCGGGAACGCTCATCAATTCCATTACATTGACCTCACTGCTTGAATACCGATCTTGGCAAGTCGCCCGAGCTTAAGCCCGGACTTCTTCAATGCGCCCCACGCCGTTGGCAGAAGGTGCTTACGCGGAGTCAGATCGAGGTTGTACACGCCGTAGAGGACATCCGCGACAACTTCGCCGAGCTTGCCGTACATCTCGTCGTTCTCAAGGAACTCGGGAGCCTTGACATAGGTCGCCATGTCCTTGCCGACGAACGACGTACTTACTTCGTCAAGGTAAGCCGAGAGGCTTTCCTTCGAGTAGTCCCCCGCCTCGAGCGCCTTGGTGATGGCCGTGGCTGCGGCCCGTGCCGAGCCGGCCGCCAAGTCCATGCCTCGCACCGTGAAACCGGTATTTAGCGTGTAACCAGCGGCGTCGCCGATGAGGACGAGGCCCGGGTGGACGAGATCGTGCTGCATCTTCTCGCCACCCTCAGCTACGAGGTGGCACCCGTATTCGAGAAGCTCGCCGCCCTCAAGGAAGGGGGCAATCGCCGGGTGGCTGAGGAAGTGATCGTGCACATCCGACGATGCAAGCCCCTTCTTCACGAGGTCGTCAAGACGAAGCACAACACCAATCGAGATGGAATCCGTATTCGTGTACATGAATCCACCGCCAGCAACGCCCTGCGTGCAGTCGCCAACAACGGCATACGCCGCACCCTCGTTGCCTGTGAGGTGGAAACGCTTAGCGACTTCCTCGCTGCCGAGCTGGATCACGGACTTCACACCAACTGCGAGGTTCTCCTCCGGTTCCTTCTCCCGGAGGCCGGCATCGCGAGCGATGAAAGAATTGACACCGTCGGCGGCGACGACAACGCGGGCGCGCAGCTCGTCTTCGCCTGCGCGAATTCCGACGAACTGGTTGCCTTCGCGCAGAAGGCCATCAACCTTCACTCCCGGCATCACGGTGACGCCAGCTTCTTCACACTGTTCCGCAAGCCATGGATCGAGCTTGGCGCGTAGAACGGTGACTGCATTAACTGGCTCAGCGAGGCGCTCGTCCCAGTAGTCCACGTTCACTGCCGACTTCTCGTTCAAGAAGCTCAAGCAGTTGCGTGTGATGTGTCGCTCGACGGGAGCGTTCTCGGTGAAGCCCGGGAAGATCTCCTCCATGACACGGCAGTAGAACACGCCGCCGGAGAGGTTCTTTGAGCCTGGTTCAACACCGCGCTCGACGAGCAGTACCTCTTTGCCTTTCTGGGCAAGGAGGTACGCACAGACCGAACCTGCTACGCCACCACCGACGACGATGACATCGAAGTCGTAATCCACGTCTTCTCCCTTATCGCAGCGCAGCCGTCAAAGCTGGCAGCACTGTGTACAAATCTCCAACAATTCCGTAATCGGCAGCCTCAAAAATCGGAGCCTTGTCGTCTTCGTTAATGGCGACAACGATCTTCGAATTGTTCATACCGGCCGTGTGCTGAACCTGGCCAGAAATTCCGACAGCCACGTAAACCTCAGGGGCGACAACCTGGCCGGAAACACCGACGTAGCGGTCGCGCGGCAACCAGTTGGTGCCTTCTGCAAGCGGGCGGGAGCAGGCGAGCTCAGCGCCGAAAGCTTCACAGAGATCGCGAGCCAAGCCCAGATCGTCTTCCGACTTGAAGCCACGGCCAGCGGCCACGATGCGCTTTGCGGCAGCGAGATTTACCTGTGCAACATCCTGCTTATCGACCGAGACAACCGTTGCGCCGAGCGTCTCACCTGCGACTGTTTCTGCAGCGGCCGGAGCACCTTCGCCAGCAACACCCGCGTCAAGAATGGCGACGACCGGCGAGGAGAAGCTCACGCTTTCCAGGGAAATTCCGCCGTACATGGCCAGCTCAGCCGAGCCGGAGGCGATCTTCACAGCGCCCGAGAGCACAGGAGCATTGAGGCTGGCGGCGACGAAGCCTGCAAGCACACGCTCCGCAGGACGGTTAGCTGCGAGGACGATGTCGCCCGCTTCAGCTGCAACTGCCTGTGCAACTGCCGGGGCGGCAGCTTCGGCCGGGGCATCAGCCGGCAGCTCAACGCGCAGAACCGAATCCACGCCCGTCACTTCAGCATTTCCAGCGACGACTGCTACAACGTCGCCACCGATTGCGCGGGCAGTCTCAACAAGTGCCGAGATACGCTCGTCGGCAGTGATAATCCACGTCTTCATGTGTGTAAACTCCTAAAACTCACAAACTCTCAGAGGACACCGTCGCCGCGCAGAGCAGCTACAAGCTGAGCGGCTGCATCGTCGCCAGTAAAGACGACATTCTTACGGGCCTTGGCTTCGGGGCGTGCACGTCCGGTGATCTCGACGCCAGCATCGCTCACCTCAAGGTCAGCAACGGCGACGATATCCACGGGCTTCTTACCTGCAGCGAGGATTTCCTTCATCGACGGCACCTTGACTTCGACGGCGTCGGACGAAGCTGCAACGACAACGGGGCCGGCGACCTCAATACGGCGGGTACCTCCCGGAACCACCTGCGTGATAACCCAGCCTTCACCGGAACGCTCAACATTGGAGACTTCCTGGAAGCACGGCCAGCCGAGGTAGCCTGCGACGAGCGCAGACATCATGCGCGCACCGAGATCCACCGAGGAATCGCCGGTGATGAGGAGATCGGCACCCTCAACGGAACGAACGAGGCTTGCGAGTGCGGACGCAACCTTCGTCTCGTTCCACTCCGCAGTCACGTCATCGGCGACGATGACACCACGGTCAAGCCCCTTCGACATGGCGTTCTTCTTCGCCATCGATGAACCTGCGGCGGCGGTGCCGACGCTGATACCGACGAGCTCGGTGCCGTTAGCATTGGCGACCTCACGGCCAAGCTGGATGGCTACCGGGTCGTATTCGCTGACGGAGGGCTTGGCTCGCGACCAGTCGACGACGCCGTCAGCGCCGACACTGGCATCCTGCGGGTTAGCAACGTACTTGTACGCCACAACAACGCTCATCAGATAACTCACTTTCGTTGATGTATTGGACATCGAGGCGAAAACGGTATGCGTGGGACTCCGCCTCAGCGTCCCTCGCACCGGATACTCCCACCGTAATGGTCAGGGGAATATCCGCTGGTATTTGGCGCGGCGAAAGCATCGGCACTGCGATGTTCGCCACCAAGTTGGCCCAAGGCCACGTGCTACCATATGTGGCCTGTGGTGAGCCTTTTCTGGCCTGCTGGTACGAGCAGACAGAAGTCCTAAGGTTTTACTCCCCCGCCGTGATAAAAGGGGGAACATGTGGTTATGACGGTGCGAACCGGTCGGTACGCAGGTGAAGGAGCGAAGATGACGTCCACTCTCTCGGAAACACGCAGCATCGGCCGCCCCCGCAATGAGGACGCAGACGTGAGGATTCTCAATGCGGCTCTCGAACTCTACGGAGAAGCCGGATGGTCGGGATTCAACCTCACGCGAGTTGCTGCGTTGGCGGGTGTCGGGAAATCCTCGATGTATTCGCGGTGGAGTGAGCGTGAGGACCTGCTCCTCGACGCCTTCAAAATTTTGATCCCGATGCCCGGCCCGGTTGGCGATACCGTGTGGGACATCTTGGTGAATGAAGCCACCTACCGTGTGAAGCTGTACCTCGGTCCGCACGCTACGGCTCTTCGTCGCCTTTTTGTCGAAGTCGCTGGCGACGAACCCGTCATCGTTCAGGCTTACGACAATCTGTACGTCGAGCCTATTGCGACAATTAAGGCGCGCTTGTGGGAGTTCAAGTCCGGTGGCCTGCTCCCCTCCTCGGTATCGGTCACACGTATGGTCGACGCCATCGAAGGCTCGATTCTCATGCGTGGTTTCTCCATCCCAAAGGAGAACCTCCCATGTTTCCTCACGGAGATTCCGGAATATGTTGAGGCTCTCGTCCTGGATCAGCTTCGAGTGCCCCTCGATGCCCCGCGCCTCAAGCTCGTTCACGACGCGCACTGATTCTGTTCTCACGTCCATCGGCTACGTTCCTTCCCGATTGTCGTGGAAGGTCCGTGGCCGGGGTACACCTCGACCTCGCGCGGAAGACTGAAGAGCCTTGCGAGAGACCTGCGCATAGCTGCGAAGTCTCCACGGACAAAATCCGTTCGTCCCCATCCACCTTTAAACAGGGTGTCGCCGGAGAACAAGCGGGCGCCTTCGTCGTCGTACAGACAGATCGACCCAGGAGTATGGCCAGGGGTGGCAAGGATCGTGAACGTCTGCGCTCCCCACGTGATCTCGTCGCCGTCGTGAAGAATACGCGGGTCAGCTTCGACCTTATAGTCGGAACCTTCTTCGTCGAAGCCTGAAAGGTGTGGGTCGACGATTCCTACGTCGTCGCCTTCGCCGACGAAGACGTCGCATCCGTAGATGCCGACGAGGTCGTTGACGGCGCCAATGTGATCGGAATGGCAGTGAGTGAGAACGATACCAAGCACCGGGCGGGCGCCAATCGCCTCCCGGATGAGGGCGGCATTATCGCCTGGATCAACGATGAGGACCGCGCCGTCGATATCGACGAGGTAGCAGTTAGTGTGGTAACTCGACACTACAACGATACTGATGCCGTACATTGATCCTCCTTGTTCTTTTCCATACTGCCTTATTCGAATTACGGACGACAGTTATGAGCCGCCTTAAGCTCTAACGCCCTGTGAAGCCGGGAGCACCCGTTTCAGCCAAGCTCCTACCCTTCGTTTCTGGCGCCCACGCCCACGAGACGAGGAATCCGATGAAAGAAATCACCGCGCCCGCGATCATCGTCGGCCCTGTGCCGTGGTCGGCCATAAACTTCGGAAGAATGTAAATCGAGACGATCGTGCCGATACGCGAAAGAGCCATCGCAACGCCCATCGCCGAGGCGCGGATATCCGTGGGGAACAGCTCGTTCGGGTAGAGCCACTCAAGGTTGCCAGGACCACCTGACGCCAACGCGTAGATTCCAAAGCACGTGACGACAAGAACCATAGACGCGCCCGGAACGACACCGAGGATGGCCAGCGGGATCGTCATGATGAGGAAACACGAGATGATGAGCGGGCGCCTTCCGATCGACTCGGCCAAGAACATCGCCGGGATAGTTCCGATGAGGAAGAATGTCCCGATGATCATTTCTCCGAGCAAAGCCCCATGACCCTCCCCCAGGCCAAAGGCTCCCATGATCGCAGGACCATACGTGTAAATCGCAAACATCGGAATGGCCTGGCATAGCCAAATCACGCCCACAAAAATCACTCGGCGCAAATACGTTCCCTCAAAGACCTTTGAGAAACGCGTCTTTTCCACAACTTCGTCGTCAAGAACAACTTCTTGCCCGTAAATGGAACGAACGATCTCATTCGCCTCGTCAATACGCCCCTTCGAGCTGAGCCAACGTGGTGACTCTGGGATTGCCATTCGTCCAAGAAGAATGACGACGCACGGAATAACCGAGCTCGCGAGAATCCAGCGCCACCCATTCGGAAGGTCAAGAAGCAGATAGCCAGCAATGTAGGCGACGTTCGCCCCCACGTACCAGATCGCGGCGATAAAGCCCATCGACATGGCGCGGTATCTGCGCGGAGTGAACTCGGCGATCATAGAGGTCGCGATCGGATAATCGGCACCGATCGTCATTCCCACAAGCAGTCGCAGGATAAAAAGTTGCAGGGGCGTCTGGATCAGAGCACAACCGATCGAGAGAACAATAATGGCGAGAATATCGACGACGAACATCTTTCGTCGCCCAATGAGATCGGTGAGGTATCCACCAAGGGAAGCACCAATGAAAAGACCGACGATAGATGCAACACCGATCATTCCCGACCAGTGATCGTCGATCCCCAGTTCAGGGGCCATATTAATGAGGGCAACGCCAATGACTCCGAGAACATAGCCTTCGAGGAAAGGACCACCCGCAGAAAAGAGCGTGACTTTCTTCAGGAACGGGGTCATTGCCACATCGTCGAGTTTGATCGTCATTTTCTTTGCTCTTTCTTCTCCATCGGTGCTCGGTTCAGCTTGGTACTGGCGAGAGGGAGCTGGTGCGGGCGTGCCCGCACCAGCTCAAGCACTCACTTGTATTCGATGATTCCCCAGTTCAGGTGCGGCTTTGCGCCCGTCTCCTCGTAGTCAGCATCGACGAGACGGAAGCGAAGCTCACCCTCGCCCACCTTCCACAGCTGCGTCTTGAGCGTGGTGCCAGGGTGAACCGGCGAGGTGATACGAGTCTTGAAACGCGTGATGCGCTCCGGCTCACCCGGAACGAAAGCGTTGATCGCGTGGCGCATCACAACACCTGCGTAGGAAATTGCGTGGAGGATCGGGCGTGGCTCGCCGTTCTCTGCCGCGTACTCCCAGTCGATGTGTTGCGGGTGGTAATCGCCCGAGAGACGGTAGATGAGCGCCTGGTTTTCTGGGATGCGCTCAACGGTCTCGACATCCGGCTCACGCTCCGGCATCTCGACGATATCCTTCGGAGGCTTCGGGCCACCCCAGCCTCCGTCGTAAATGAGGCAATCCCACGACTCGTTCGTGAAGAGCAGGTTGCCCTCAGAATCGTACGTATCCCCGATGTGCTGAGCCAGCAGGCCGCGTCCCTCACCACGATCGTAGAGACCTTCGAGCTTCACCTTCGTTTCGAGGTGGTCAGCCATCTTCGTGATCGGCTGGTGGAACTTGATGTCGAAGCCCCAATGGAGCGAGCCGGCGTAGTTGTAGCCGTAGTCGATCGTGCGGGTCACTTCCGAATCGACGATAAGCATGGCACCGAACATCGGAAGAACCTTGAGATGCGGGTCGCGCTCGTCGTGCTCGTTGAGGTATTCCAGACCGTCCTTACCGTCGATACCTGCGCCACAGCCAAGGGCAAAAAGCTCAAGGTCGCGGAAGGTGTAGTCACGTGTGAACGGCCCGAAAGTCTGGCCGACCATCTCAGTTTTGATCGTCATTGAAAAACTCCTTTTTCTTTGCAGGTCATCGGTGCTTTGAGCGCACTCTTGACCACTTTTCCGTATTCACCCCGAGGTAGTTCGTCGCGCATCTCAATGATCTCGGGAACCTTGAAATACGACAGATGACGGGAAGCGTATGCGCGAATATCGTCGACATTCACATGAGAATGTGGCTCGGGGACGACGACAGCTTTAATTGCCTCGTCACGAATCTCGTCGGGAATACCCACAACGGCAACCTCAGCAACGCCGGGGCAATGGGCAAGGATGTCCTCAACTTCGGAGGCCGAGACATTCTCCCCGGCCCTTTTGATGAGATCCGAGTGACGATCGACGAAGTAGATCCATCCGTCTTTCGCATATCCCCAATCGCCCGTGTGGTACCACCCATCTGTGATCGTTGAGGCCGTAAGCTCAGGTTCGCGCCAGTAGCCTGCCATGAGAGTGCGCCCAGGTACACCGTGAACCCAGATCTCACCACACACGCCATCGACGCAGTCCACGCCGTCTGACCCGACAATCCGGATCTCGTACCCACGACCAGGCTTGCCGATTGATGGCCAGTGCCGTTCCTCGCCAGGAAGATCGGTAATAACGCCGACAAGCGACTCCGTCGAACCGTAGTTGTTGAGCAGGCTCACCCCGAAACGGTCTTCGAAAGCCGCCTTTTCTTCCTCAGTAATGGGGAGGAAATAATGCACCTCGCGAACGCGGTGATCGCGTTCACCCGGAGCATGCGGCTGGAGCATGAGTGTACGAACAACCATTGCCATCGCCTGAATGAGCGTCGCACCAAAGCGCCGGACATGCGCCCAGAACTTCGTCGCCGAATAACGACGAAGAAGAATAAGCGTACTCCCCGATGTCAAAGCAGGCATAAGCGCCGAAAGCTGCAGGTTCACGTGGCTTGCCGACATCGCTGAGAGGTAACGATCCTCGCTCGTCATCGACAATTCCCAATTGACGTACACGCCAGAAAAGATGAAGTTTGCCTGCGTGAGCATGACGCCCTTCGGCCGTGATGTCGTCCCCGAGGTAAACATGATCTCAACAAGATCATCCGGGCCAACATTTTCCGGTTCAAGGTACGCATCCTGTGCGTTCTTGAGATTCTCGTACGTCTCGCGACCTGCCCCGATAGCAAGAGTCGGAACGGCGAGATCCGCCATGCCCTCCTGCGCGAGCAAACCATCTTCCGCAACGAGAAGCTTCACCTCGCAGCGGTTGATGATGTACGCACATTCGGACGCGGTAAACGCCGCGTTGAGAGGGACGATGATCGCACCGATTTTTGCTGCACCAATGAGGCACTCCACAAATTCACGGCTGTTGTAGGCAAGTACCGCAATCCGATCCCCGCGCGTTATCCCGCGGCTCCGGAAAAGGTTAGCCACGCGATTCGTCGTCACATCAAGTTCACGATACGTGAGAGTTTCGACATCCTCCGTGTCAGGATTCACCACGACGAGGGCCTGAGCATCCGCACGCTCACGCGCCTGCCGAGCTACCAGCTCCGGAATTGTCATCTCTCCTACTGCGTCAATCATCGTCCCTCCCCTCCGGGGAAATCAGCTCCTCGTTCAGTCCTCGTCGCTCGCCTTGACCTTGCCGGAAGCAAGGAAGCGGGCAACGTCCTCATCGGAGAATCCGGCGCGCTTGAGCACATCAACGGTGTCGTAGCCCAGCGGCGGCATTGGACGCCAGAATCCGCCAGGATTATTCGCGAACTTCGGGAACGTGTTGAGGCCGCGCACGCGCTGGCCCTCCGCGTTATCCCACTCGATGAAGGTTTCGCGAGCCTTGATGTGTTCGTCGCCCAAGATGTCATCGAAATCGTTGACAACCTGAGCCGCGATCTTGTGCTCCGTGAAATCGCGCTCCACGTCGTACTTCGACTGAGTAGCCAAGTACTCGTCAAGCTTCTGCTCAATAAGTTCAGCCTTCGGGCCATCAAGCCAGAGAGCCGACGTATCTTCCGGATACTCCTCCGTGCCCCACAAGTCACCCAGACCAATTGTTTCCAGCAGGTACTTGTTCTGCGGAACACCATACACGCACAGGCCGATGTAGCCGTCCTTACACGTGTACTCGCCGATACCGCACAAGTTCATGTGGCGTGCACCAGGACGCGGGTAAAGCTTTCCAGCGTTGAGGTAATCCATCATGTAGTACGTGCCCACACGCAGCATCGTCTCGTGCATCGCGAGGTCGATGCTCTCGCCCTTGCCTGTCGCCTTCGCCTTGTGAAGTGCGGCCAGCGAGGAGGAAATGATCATGAGGGAGTTGAAGTAATCGCCACCGTAAGGCTGGATGTTCATCGGCTGTTCCGGCGTACCGTTCTGGTACACAATGCCGGAGTACGCAGCAACAGTGAGATCGTAGGCGGCAGCGTTAATACGCTCCGTCTGTCCCCACTGGCCGAAGCCCGAGACGTGAACAATCACGAGATCCGGGTTGCGCTCCCACAGCATCTCATCAGTGATGCCCTTGCGTGCGTACGTCGGGCCCTTCGAGGATTCGATGAAGATGTCCGCATCCTCGACGAGCTTGAAGAGAACTTCCTTGCCCTCATCGGAGAACGGATTCATCGAAATGGAGCGCATATTGCGTCGTTCCATTTCCTTCACCCACGCGGTGTCGCGCATGGAATCACCCGTCCACGTGTTCTCAATCCACGTGACGTCAGCTCCCCATTCGCCCATGATCGCCGCAGCCGTAGGCGCCGCGATCTCGACCGCCGAGTAGACCACCTTGACATCGTCAAGGACGCCAAACGAAGGCTTATCTTTGCTAATTGCCATCATGTGCCTCACTGGTACTCCCTGAGCGCGTGGCGCCCAGCCGTCAGGATCATCATTTCGTCGGTTCCACCGGAGACGCGATCAACGCGAAGATCGCGGTAGAAACGCTGGACGCGGTGCTCACCCGTGATGCCAACGCCTGCGAGGATCTGCAGTGCGTTATCGACAACCATGGCCGAAGCCTGCGAGCAGTAGTACTTCGCCATCGAGCAATCGCCACGTCCGAGCTTGCCGTTGTCGTACTTCCATGCGATTTCGTACAGCATGTTGCGCATGTTCGTGAGCGCGATCTTCATGTCGGCGAACTTGAGCTGCGTCAGTTGGTGACGAGCAATCGGCTTGCCACCCTGAACGCGCATATTGGCGTAGCGTGCGGCATCCTCGAATGCGCAGTAGGCGGTGCCATAGTTCGTGAGGGCGACAAGGAAACGCTCCTGATCGAAGTCCTTAACCCCACGCATGAAGGCGTTGCCCTCAGTGCCATAAAGATCAGATTCGTCGAGCTCAACATTGTCGAAGTACAGCTCCGCGCAGGAATCCATGCGAAGGCCAAGCTTGTGGAGCGGCTCCTTCGTGATCCCCTGCTTCGACATATCGACGAACCACTCCGTGTAGACCGACATATCTTCGCTATTGCGTGCCATGACGACCATGTAAGGAACCTTCATGGACGACGTCTGGAACGTCTTGTGGCCATTGAGGTATACCTTGCCGTCGCGGCGCGTGTAGGTGGTACGCATGTCGTCCCACGACGAACCTGCACTCGGCTCCGTCATGGCGTAGTTAAGAATCTGGTTTCCCGTACCAACGTTGGCAAGAATCTTGTCGCGCTGTTCGTCGGTAGCCTCGCGGATAACGCTCTCGTAGCCTGGGAGCTGGTACAGGACATAGGTCGGGCCACCCGCGCGGCCAAGAGCTTCGTAAGCGGCGGTGAGCTCAACCCAGCCCATTCCGAGGCCGTCGTACTCCTCCGGCAGAAGAATACGATCGAAACCAAGTTCACAAATGGCCTCAACCCATTCCTGCGGGTACTCCGAATTGTTGTCACACTCGTTGAAGTAGCTCTCCCAATTCCGAGACTCCATCAGCTCGGTGAAAGCATCTGCCATCAACTGCTGTTCTTCAGACAGTGCAAATTCCATTGTGTTTCCTTTACCTGTTTCGGCTCTCGCTTATGGCGATGAGCTCCTATTAGTCGCAGCGTGGCACGCCGTGTTTACCACCAACGTTCACGCCTGCTCGTCGTTCGTCGTGAGTTCCTCAGCTAACAACCGCGCGATAGAACCTCCCTGCCCGTTCCATAACCTCGTTCGTCGCCTCAAGCATCCGGCCGTGGTGGAGGAAACCGTGGATAACTCCGGGAACTTCGTCGTACACAGCAAGCGAACGAGACTCAAGCATGCCGTGAAGAGTACGAGAATCATCCCGCAAGGGGTCCAAACCGGCCGCGACGATGTAGGTTGGCGGCACCCCTGTGAGGTCCGCCGAGAGGACATCAAAGTACGGGCTACGCATCTGTGACTCATCCGCAAGATACTGCGCAAGATAGTAGGCGTAATCAGCTTCCGTGAGGCCATCCCAGGCTCCACCGAACAACCGCATCGACTGGGAGTCACGCAAACCGAATGCCCCATAGAAGAGAAGCATCGATTCGACGACGATATCCGAATGGAGTTCGTCGCGAAGCCACAAGTACGTAGCAAACGAGAGGTTGGCACCACCCGAATCACCTGCGAACGACACGCGACCAGGGATAATCCCCCACTCTTGCGCGTGCTCACTCAGGTAGGCAACTGCACTCGCACATTCCGACACGGCCTGCGGGAACTTCGCCTCCGGGGAAAGCGTGTAATCGATCGCAATGACAGCCGCGCCCGTCTCGGCAGCAATCTTGCGGGTAATACGGTCGTGAGTATCGAGGTTACCCAGCACGAAACCGCCGCCATGAATGTAGATAATCACAGGGAGAACGGCGTCGTTGTTCGGGCGGTGCATACGCACCTTGACTGAGCCGAAGGGAGTTGGAACATCAGCCTCACGCGAGACAGCCGACTGAGGATCACAATCGTTCCAGAAAGCGCGTTCGGTGTTGTACCCCTCGCGCATCTGCTCGAGAGTCTGGCCTGTCTCGTATACGTCTTCAGCCAGCTCGTTCTGTTTGCGGATCACAGCATCCATCGGCGCTGTCCACAGCGACGGAACATTCACCTTATTCGGCATGCGTCCAACTCCCTTCACCTTAGATTCGTTCGATGATTACTCGTAGCGGTTACGCGTGGTCAGCCGTGGCGATCTCTGCAGCGCGTTCCTCGGCAGCGATGAGCTTGTCCTCGTTCTTGCGCACGTACCACAGCAGGGCGAAAGCGAAGAGAGCTGCAATCACAGCAGTTGCGGCGAGAATCAAGAAGATCTGCGCGTAAGCATCGTTACCCGACTTGTCGATCATCGCACCGAACCACGTGGAGGAGAAGGTGTCGGGGAGGAAGCCGATCACCGACAAGATGCCCGTCGCCGTACCGAAGATCGTCAGCGGCACACGGCCTTCCGTGAGCTGCGAGGAGACGATACCGAACACACCGTTAGCGATGAATCCAAGAGCGACGATGATGACAGCCGCGACGATCGCCATCGACTCGGATGCCGGAAGGAAGGCGAACGAGGCGAGTGCAGCAGCAGCCACGAGCGAACCGATGAGGATAACGCGCGAGGAAGAACCTGTGCTCTTTGCCATGAACCCGAAGGCCGGGCCGGAGAGAAGCGTGATGCCGTAGGTACGCAGAATCGACACGATGGAAACGATGCCAAGCGATGCGCCCATGACGTCCGTGAGGTACGGAGTCGTGTACGTCACGCCTGTGTAGTAGAAGTACACGAAGAAGAGGCAGCCGGCGGACAACCACACGACAGGGTTGCGGACAACCGCCCCAATCTGGCTGAAATCGAAGCTCGACTTACCTGTGTTGATTTCACCCTCGAAACGCGGGATGAAGAAGAAGGAGAGAATACCCAGGATAAGGATGATCGTGCCAATGAAGGCGATCAGGGTCGTCACAGCCACCTTCATGTTGTCCTGCAGAACATTGATGATCCAGAGGTTGACGAGGCCGAGGATGAGGCCGGCGGCTCCGTAAATTCCGTAAGAAACGCCGATGTTACGCGAGTACTCAGACTCTTCCGAAATGAGGCGCACAAGCTTGAAACGGATGCCCCACCAAATGAGGATCGTCGTAATACCCATGCCGATGAAGATCGCCATGAGCATCGCCTTCGACGGGAGCATTGCGTAGAGATATGTGAGGATTGCCGTGGAGCCGAAGCCGACCCATGCGAGCGTGCGCACGCGAATCTTGTCTGCGACGATGCCGGAAGGTAGATAGCAGATCGTTGCTGTGAGTGCGTACGCCGAGAGGTACATACCCAAGTCAGCGTTCGTCGCATCCAGAGCTTTCATGAGCGGGTCGTAGAAAACGCCCTTGAGGTATGCCGGCGTGTAGATGATGGAGCTTCCCATCGACACGAGAATGAGGAGGAAAATCCTGTGGCCCCGACTGAGATCGGCGGCCCGCTTTTCCTCGCGAAGCATTCGCAGCATTTACTGTGCCTTTCTTGTTACGCGAAGCATTGCGGATTCTTTCCGCAACGCGGGAGTTCCAGCGGCATTGGTACTGGCCACATCGGCAAGCCCGTGGACGCTTTCGACAATTGAGTGACATGAGGAGCGCAAAGACGAGGAGTGTTCTTGCGCGTTGGAGGGAGGGAACCAGTGCACAGGCACTGCAACGTGCCCGGATATCGGACTCTGTTTGTCCGTAAGATCGATTCTTACGTGGAGCGCCCCGCCCCTGAGGCGGTGAAGATCCCAACCGGAGCTCTCACTGCGGCTGCGGATCAAACACGAACGCTCGATCACCCTCCCAACGTAGCATGACCTGCTCGCAAGGTCAGCAGGCAACGGATGTAAATACGGGAAAAGGACATAAACGGTCGGTTAGCGACGCCACACTTTAGGACTTATGCCCCAGAATGGATATATGGACGTCGAAAGTCCGTATTTGCGGGGAAAATTCAGCATTTTCGTAGGTTAGAACCTCTTTATACCTTCAGAAACAATTTGAGACAGATGCCGTCCGATTACGACATTCAGGCAACTTACGCTGTATGTAGCCCCGAGAAAACCGCACTCATTATATCTTCCCAATTTTCAGTTCGTTCCCCAGTGGCTCTACGGGCGAGCAGAACGCGCCTCCACGTTCTCCAGGCAGACGCGCCTCATGTCGTGTTGCCACGGCGGTAGGGCATGGCGTTTTCCGGCAGAGAACCCGCCGGGCGCACTTGGCACTAGACTTGCCCTATGCTGCCAGTTGAATTGACTACCGAGCGTTTGGTTCTCTCTGTCCCGACATTTTCTGATGTCGATGCCATCACCCAGATGTGCCAAGATCCGGCAAATCAAAAATGGACGACGATCCCCTCCCCTTACGTCCGGGCCGATGCCGAAAGCTATGTCGCTGGATTCGTCGATCCCGGTTGGGAAGATGACTCTCTCTTCAGCTGGGTTCTTCGCACGAAGGAGAACGACGAAGTTGTCGGGCAGATTTCCCTTCGCGCCGCTGATCGCGCGATTGGCTACATGCTCTCCCCTCTAGCTCGAGGCTTCGGGTACATGGGCGAAGCCGTACAAGCAGTCCTTGATTTTGCTTTCGACGAGCTCACGTGGGATCGGGTGCGCTGGGCTTGCGAGATTCACGACGACGTGAATTGGGCCTCTGCTCGTGTCGCATGGCAGGCGGGTTTCACATTTGAGGGGCGCCTGCGTGGAGCTTTACAGAACAAGGGCACGTTCTACGATGCGTTCGTTGGATCCATCAGTCGAGGCGATCCGCGTACACCACAACATGCCTGGCCTGGTCCCGATGGGCGCCATCCCGAGATCGGCGACTCTCGCCGACCTGAAGATCTCGTCCGCGTATTCCATAAGACGTATGGCCTTCCGATCATCGAAGGCGAACCCGATGCTGACCGCGAGCGCGTCCATATGCGTCTCTCGCTCGTCGCGGAGGAGGCCGGCGAGCTCGTCGGGGCGGTCTATGGCAAGCGTGCTCAGGAAATTATGACGGAGGCTTTCGCGCGTGCGCGCGAGGCCGACGATGGAACACGCGATACCGTCGAGGTGGCCGATGCTCTCGGTGATCTCGTATACGTCGCATACGGTATGGCTCTTGAGCTGGGAATCCCCATGCGTGATGTTCTTGCTGAAATTCAGGCGTCGAATCTCTCCAAACTTGGTGAGGATGGTAAGCCGATTTATCGCGAGGACGGGAAGGTCCTTAAAGGCCCGAACTTCTTTGCCCCTGACATTAAGAGGATTCTCGGGCTCTAATTTCTCAGGAGCGCGGGATTACGGGAGGGTGGCTGCGAATGCGGCCACCCTCCACTGCGTCATGCAGGCCTTCTTGTTGCTCCAGACGCAGCCTCTCCCAGCTATGGTCGCTCCTTACAGTGTGTGAAGTCCTGTGGTGTCGTATCGCGCCCTACCCGACACATGGAGGCCTGGCGGGAGGATAACATCGCCCTCGACGATGAATTCTGTCGCACTGGCAAGTGATGGTGTTTCAGGGATGCGACGCATGTATTCGTCGTATGTCCGGAAGTAGGCGGGGTCAAGCACGACGAGTGGGCGCTTGTGTGCAGCATCGACTAAGCGATAGCTCGGTGTAAGCGTGAAGGCATCCGAGCGAAGAAGAAGGAGATCGCTCGTGCTTTTCACGGGAATAAATCTTTCTCGTGAAACTTCGAGGAGGTCGGCTGTGGGGAATGTCGAAATCGCGGCGCCCATGGCTGATTCGAGTTGGATCACTGCTCGGTTCTCGTCGCCGGCTATGCGTTTTTCGTTGACGATGAGCGGGAGGTGGATGCCTGCTGAGGTGGCGGATGCGAGGCTTTCGAGATTGATCCACAGATTGTTGGTGTTGAGGTAGGGGTGGCGGCTGATGTCGTGAAAGTACGGGAGGTCATTGCTGGGGGTTTGGGCAACTTCTCTGAGCAGGCGTTTTCCGGTGGCTTTGTCGATGGCGAAGTGTCCACCTTTGCGATCCATGGGCGTGCGGCGGACAACTTCGGCGGCGAAGTGTGTGCCGCTCTGGGCGAACCAGGCGGCGATGTGCGCCTCGGGGATGGCGCCGAGGTTGTCGGCGTTGGCGACGAAGATGTAGCGGTATCCCGCTTCAAGCAGGCGTTGGATCATTCCTGTGCGAGCTAGGACGGAGTAGACATCTCCATGTCCTGGCGGTGCCCATTCCTCGTGGGGATTGCACGGCCAGGTGACGGGTTCGTGGGTGTCGGCCCAAATGCGGGGCACGAGGCCCTGTTGGATGCTGCTGGGGATGTTGTCGGGGTTAGGCGGCAGGGTGACTTCTGCAACGGTTTGTTGGGCTGTGGCCGGTGAATTGAAAAGGATAAGAGGAAGCTGGACATTCCATGCTGCTCGTTGGGCGGCGAGCTGGGCGAGGATGATGTCGATGAATCTGAGGTTGTTTCTAACGACAAGGAGCGACTTGGCTGTTGTGAGCCCCATTGTTGTGCCGAGGCCTCCGTTGAGGCGAAGGACTGCCGTGTGCGCTAGTGCTTCTCCCCCATCGGGAGAGAGGGAATCGATGTGGTCGATGTTCTCAAGTGGGGCGATGTCGGTTTCCGGTATGAGTGTGTGTTCACCGGAGGTAAATCGCGTGTAGGCCGAGATGAAGTCGTCAATGGCTTCTCTCGGCATTCTGATGGCGCGCATCTTTGCGGCGATGGCCTCAAGGGCATTGTGCATGTTGTTGAGATTAGCAAAGAGGTCATGCCGTTTGTGCGTGAATGCCGGAGGTTCTTGCCGCGCACCCCACGTGTATGAAGGTGGGATCGAGAGTGTCGAGAATACGGCGTGTAGGCGACCCGCGCACCCTACGCGTATGAAGGTGGAAGTTCGTCGTTACAGGGAGCCGTCTTCCGGGGTGTCGTCGGGATGATCGGGGGCGAAGCTCTGCGTTTCCGGTGCGTCCTCTCCGGTGTGCGCGTCAGTGTTGGTGGTATGGGCGCCGTCGTGAGGATGGATAATTTCGGCGTCTTCAACATCGTCTATGAGACTTGCCGAGAGGATCGCGGCGGAGAGATTGTCGAGTCTGCGCGAGAGGTGACGTTCGTGTGAAGCGCGTTGGCGCCGGCTCATGGCGTCGAGGACGGGTAAGGCTCGTTCGAGTGTTTCGAGTTCGTTGCGCCAGAATAGAGTTGTGCGTGCCGCCTCGTAGTTGTTGGCTGAGGCGTAGAGGTACGTGACTTGGTCGCGCAGCACGCTGATGCGATGAGCAAGATTTTTCTTATTGCCGTCGTCTTTTTTCGAGCCGATGACCCGTGTGAATCGTTGAGACATTGCGTTGAAGACTTCAGGATTTTCGCGGATCATGCGCTGAATCTGAGGAGCTAGGCTCTTGACCATGGCGAAGACGACAGGTCCTGCTTTAGCTGCGAGTTTCAGGAATCTGAGGAAGGCTGGCACGATAATCCTTTCTGTCCAGGTTGTTAGTCTATCGGCTTGAGCATTGGATGCGCTTCACCTGAAGTCTCGTGATTTCAGGTGGATTGTCATGGGGAGGTTTTCAAGGGCGTCGGCGACGAAGTTGAGAGCTCCGTCCCCGCGTTCCACCATCCCCCTCACGACGAGCGCGCCCGAGCGGCGAGCTACATCCGAGTATCGTTCCCATAGGCCATGCGAGCAGACAACGTTGAGCAAGCCAGTCTCGTCTTCAAGGGAGAGAAACGTGATGCCATTGGCTGTGCGTGGACGTTGACGGTGGGTAACGATTCCTGCGACTTTAACGCGAATCCCCACAGGTAGTTCTGTGAGGTCGCTAATTCTCAGGACCCCTCGGGAGGTCAGTGATTCGCGTATATGCTGTGTTGGGTAGAAAGACGTCGATATCCCAGTTGTTGCGATGTCTGTATGTGTTGTTTCTGCGTCGGTCATTGGCGGCAGATCCGGGAGTACACCAACTGTCTCGGTTCCTGGGATCGTCGGTTGAATATACAGGCCGTTTGTCGCCGCGCGATCGTGGAGGGCTTCTGCGGCCCATATTCCTTCTCGTCTATCGATCCCAAGGGAGGCACAAGCCCCAGATGCGGCAAGTTTTTCGATGTCGTCGCGGCTAAGCGCACACCGCTGCACAAGATCAGGAAGGCTCGAAAATTTTCCGTTCTGGCGTTCGTCGACAATCTTTGCGCCTATCTTCTTGAGGCCCCGAATCGAGGACAGCCCGAGCCGCACTGCTTTATCGGCATGGGCATGGACAAGTTTGTGCGGTTCGTAGTCGCGCACTTCCTGTGGCTCGACGTGCGCCTCGACGAGGGAGTGGTTGACATCTGGTGGGAGAACGAGAACGCCGTGGCGTCGAGCATCAGCAACAAGCGATTGCGGAGAGTAGAAACCCATGGGTTGAGCAGCAAGTAGGCCCGCATAGAACTGCTCGGGGTGATGCACTTTGAGCCATGCAGAGGCGTAAACGAGATAAGCAAAAGAGAAGGCATGAGATTCGGGGAAACCGAATTCAGCGAAGCCCTCTAGTTTATTGAATATTTCTTCGGCAATAGTTTCGTCTATTCCTCGTTCTTTCATTCCAGCAAAGAGTTCGCCACGTAAAGCTGCCATTCGCTCGTGTGAACGCTTGGAGCCCATCGCTTTGCGTAGGCGATCAGCTTGGGCGGGAGTAAAACCGGCGACGTCGATTGTTATTTGCATGAGTTGCTCTTGGAAGAGGGGGACGCCGAGAGTTCGCTCGAGTGCTGGTTTGAGGAGGGGGTGGAGATAAGTAATCTTTTCTTGCCCGTTTCGTCTGCGGAGGTAAGGGGAGACGGATTGTCCTTGGATGGGACCTGGGCGTATGAGAGCTACTTCGACGACGAGGTCGTAAAAATTTTGTGGTTTCAAGCGAGGAAGTGTGGATATCTGGGCACGTGACTCTACCTGGAAAACACCGACGGAATCTCCTGCTTGAAGGAGGGCGTAGACGCCTGGATCTTCTTGCGGAAGATTATGCAAGCCGAGTTCCTGCCCGTCGTGGGCCAGAACTCCGTGGCGCGACAGTTCAGTGAAAGATATTCGGAGTGCGGTGAGCATGCCTAATCCGAGGAGATCGAATTTGACAAGGCCCGCCTCGGCGCAGTCGTCTTTGTCCCATTGCACGACTGTTCGCCCGGGCATAGCCGCCCAGGAGACCGGGCAGACATCGATAATTGGACGATCACAGAGGATCATTCCGCCTGAGTGGATACCAAGGTGACGAGGTAGGTGTTGGAGGTGGGCGGCGAGCTTGGCGACGTCGTCGGGAACATCACGTGTTTGCCACGAATGGAAGGTGACGTGCCTTCCACCCTTGGCGATACGTTCGGCCACAATGGCAGCGTCACGGTCCTTCGTGGGATCGCTGACACGGCCTTTGCGTGGAGAGACCTTATGCTCGACGCCTTGGGCCCAGTAATCTGCTTGGCTGTGGTCGTAGCCCAGCGCGCGTGCAGCGTCTCGTATTGCAGAGCGAGGGCGGTACGTGATGACGTTGGCTACCTGAGCTGCCCGGGTGCGCCCGTAGCGCTCATAGACGTGTTGGATCACTTCCTCGCGACGGCCAGATTCGATATCGATATCGATATCAGGTGGGCCAGATCGCCCTGGCGAGAGGAAACGCTCAAAAAGCATCTTGTGCCGCACGGCATCTACCGCGGTGATCCCTAAGGCAAAGCAGACTGCTGAATTTGCCGCTGATCCCCTGCCCTGGCACCAAATCCCCTGCGTATGGCAGTAGTTCACGATTTCTTCGACGATGAGGAAGTATCCGGGAAAGCCTAGTTGTGTGATGACGTCTAGTTCGTGATCTATCTGTCTCCATGCTTGGTTACCTGCGCGGGCCCCGTATCGCTGCACGGCTCGTTGTTCTGTGAGTTCGCGTAGCCATGAGGCTTCGGAGTGGCCTTGGGGAACTGGAAATGGGGGAAGATTCGGTGCGACGAGGGCGAGATCGAATGCACATTCTTTCCCTAAGGCTGCTGCTGCGCCCACAGCACGAGGGTGGTCGCGGTGGAGGTGAAGCATCTGAGCACCGGAACGCAAATATGCTCCGTTAGCAGGAAGGAATGGGTTGAGGTCGTTGAGAGTGGTGTTTGCGCGCGTAGCTGCAAGAACATCTGCTAGTGGGCGATCGCTCGGGCGAGCGTAGTGCACGTTCCCGGTAGCAACAGTTTCGATATGGCTGCGACGAGCGAGTTCCACAAGAAGTTCACATCGTTCACGATCGAGGGGCGATCCCGTGATGGTCAGTTCCATAGCGACGTTGTCTCGCCCGAACGCGTCGATGAGGCGATGCACCTCGTTGAGAGCTTTCTGTGGCGCCCACACCCCTGGCTCTTGTTCAAGAGCACGACGAATCCTGCCTTTGCGGCACCCTGTGAGCGCAACCCATGCTCCCCGTGAACGTTCGCCAAGCTGTTGGAGAGAGTAGTCGGCTCGCGAGCGCTGGCCACTTTCGAGCATTGCTTGACCGATTGTGTGTGAGAGGCTTCGATAACCGTTGGCGTTGCGGGCGATGAGGAGAATGTGCTCGCCGTATGGGTCGGCGCTTGAGCGTTCGGTGTTTCCTCCAAGTGTGAGCTCTGTTCCGACTGCAACGGGCATTCCGACGTGGCGGGCTGCTGTAGCGAGTTGGATTACTCCGGGGAATCCATTGTGGTCGGTGAGGCACAGCGCCTCTAAGCCTAGTTCGGCTGCGCGTGTGACAAGTTCATCTGGCATTGATGCGCCGTCAAGAAAACTGTATGCCGAGTGGCAGTGCAATTCGGCATAGGGGATGTGGGCGCTGGGTACCTGTGGCTGTGTTGTGCCGTGGGTTTGTCGTGTCGTAACTCGCTGGTATGAGAGCTGACCTTTTGTTTTAGACATAGCGGCCCTTTTCTTGCCAAGTTCCGCTTTCTCGGTAGGCAAGAATTCCCTCATGATCGCAGAGAAATTGTACGTATGCTCTGCGCGTGTGTTTATTGGGATCCCACCATTGTTCCTCAATAATCCATGGGCCAGCGTAATTCACAATCTCGTAGGCCTTTCCTTCCCTGGTGAGAAAACGCGGTTCGGGCGTGGGGCATTGTCGGATGCAGGCGAGTTCGCCATCGCCATTGACTGTCATGGCATGGGAGGACGCATCGTACACGTCGATAGCGATGCTGTGATCATGAATGAGGGTGGGGGCTGGCGCAGGAATCGCTCCGGGCCATGGAAATTCGGCACGTGTGACGCTCTTATCTTCTCCCCACATTCGGAGCTGAAAAGCATCCCATGGGGTACGTCCTCCCACTTTCTCGACGCTTGCTACCTCATCTTCACCCAGAATGCTTTGTAGACGTGAGGCTGTACGTAACACCTGTTCATCGTGTGCGCTCTTTCCTCCCCATAAAGGATCGGGACGTTCGCCTGAGCGAATTGCATCGTTTAAACGCAATTCGATACGCGTTATTGCCGAGCGTTCTTCGTCTCTGTTTAACCAGCTTCCCAGTTGCCAGCGCACGCGGTCGACGACATCGCGCACTCCCCCGTGTTCAAGCTGCCAGGCTCGCTCGTAGTGACTTCCGTTTTCCAGGGAAGCGTTAATGTACAAGCGCCCGCCGCTTAGTGAGCGGCTTGTCATTTCTTCTCCTAGTTCCGTTGCGAGTTGTTTCGCGACGAATGCGGCAGCATCTGCCGTGGTAATAACGGGTTCGCATGTGTGAGAGAAGGTTAGTTCTTCCATGAGCCGAGGGAGAGAGCGGAGCCGCACGTTTTCTCCTGCTGAAAGCTGCCACAAGCTTCGCCCGATTTCTCCGAAACGTGAGCTCATTGCTGCGGCTCCGAGACTCTTGACGCCGCCTACCGTGCGCACTCCCAGCCGCTCAAGCATCTCGATACATGCCTGAGCATCCTCGCGGCGAGTTCCATATTCCACTGCTATAAGGAGAGAATCTAGGGGCTGTTGTCGGAGGAAGTTCTCTGTTTCTTCCGAAGGAACAACCACGCTGTGCCGCGCGGCAAGGAGCGCCGCCAGTGTTCCTTCAGCGAAGCCTACGTAAGCCTCGTACCCTGCATTTTCTGCAACTTCTCCTATGAGAGCATCTGCCAGTGCTTGGGCGCTTCCAGCCATACGGATAGCGCCACGAGCAGCGAAAATGATGCTTCCTGGTTGGAGGATAGTTATACGGGCCACGTGTTTATCGACAGCGCGGAGAACTTCTTCGAAATATTCCGTGTCTCTTTCTGGGCGTGGGGAAAGGATATGCGCATGTGGGCAGAAGGAAAGCGCTAGACGTTTGCTCATTCCTTCATGAACGCCTTGGTTTCGTGCCCATACGTTTGCGGCTTGCACCCCTTTCCCACTGCAGAGAAAGGCGGGACTTCCCGCACGTACTTCGCCCGCCTGTTCAGCAGCAGTTACGGGCCAATCGGGAATCCATAAGGCGCCCTGCATCATACGCATAGGGACTCCTGCTCAGTTTTTCCCTGAGAAAAAGGAATATCGCCACGCCCACGTTCCGCGTGTGAGTGGCGGATGGGACGCACGCTGTGGCGGGACAAGCGGACGACGCGCGCGTGCGTGCGTGTAAACGCGTATTCGTGTATCTGCGGCGAGTAACTTTCCATCGTGCTTTCGTCAGTTTCGTCACGACCTACAAGCTGCAAAGAGCAGGGATGCTGCGGCGAATACACGCTGCACGCGTGGTGTGTTAAGGAGAGTTCGACGGATGCACGCCCGCTGGAAACTTCGTAGATAACTTCATTAATATGCCCGTTTCCCTGGCATGCTCCGTGGAGTTCACGCATACGCGAATGGAGGGTGATACGGCCATCCCACCCCTCTGCGATGAGGACAACTTTTCGCGAGAGAGCACGCCGGGCAAGAAGTCGGCGCTCGCGCGAATCTAAGCGTATTTTCGAGCTAATGAGCACGACATCGCAGCCGTCGATTGCCGCCGTAATGCCCTGCACGAGGCCCGGAAGGCACGTATTGGGAACACATATCGTGCGTTCGGTGTTAAGACCGAGCGTACAAGCGACATCCCAACTCATATCGGGAAAACCGAAGCATGCGGTCCATGCCCCTGAAACACTAGCAGCCCCGGCAAGAACGAGGGTGGCGAAACGTGATCCCTGCACGCCTATCGTGCTTCCATACACGAGGCCTCTAGGGAAGATCGATCGTAAATACTCTGGAACTGCCCATGAACTCGCTGATGCATCCGCCGGATGCGGGCGAGAAAGCTCCCCGAGCTTGGACGATGCCGTATGAGCAGGCTGCACGAGATGAAGTGAAGCGCCCAAGCCAACAGCCTCCTCGGCAGCCGCAAGCGCCTGACGTGCAACTGCGAGTTTGTTCTGCGCACTCACCCCAACTCCTTCTATCGAATATATGTTCGATAGTTAGGGTAGCGAGGCGCAGCGACAAAAATCCACACATTTTTTCGAAGCTGCAAGCGCAAGCAGAAAATCGCGCAGCAATTCCCCCTGTTTCTTCCACAAAAGCCCAGCTCAAATAATGCCTGCGGTCTACCTCACACCACCGAAAAGCGTTTCTTTCTCCATCTTCCGCGCCCATCTTCTATCGCTTACGCTGGTGGCATGGATCTTTCACGCCCCGTAGCACCTGACCCGTACGACCTTCTTCCTCCTTGCCCTTCCTTCACCCTCACAAGCGACAGCATGGCCGACGGATCACCCCTTGACCCCGAGTTCTGCGCCGCCACGGGGAATCATTCACCTCAGCTCTCCTGGTCTGATTTCCCCGAAGAAACAGAAAGCTTCGTCGTTTCTTGCTTTGATCCCGATGCTCCAACTCCCTCAGGATTCTGGCACTAGACGATCATCGACCTCCCTGCGAACACCACACAACTCGCAAGAGATGCGGGGCTATCTGATCTCAACCTCCCCAACGTTGCCAGCCACGTTCGCAACGATGCTGGCGAACACTCCTACATGGGCCCACAGCCTCCCATTGGCGACCGCCCACACCGATACATCTTTACGGTTCACGCCCTCGATGTCCCCTATCTTGATGTCGACCCAGAAAGCGCGACTCCAGCCGAGGTATCTTTTACAGCTCTCTTCCACACGCTTGCGCGAGCCCGCCTCACTGTCACGTACGCCCGCTAGAGTCTCTCCCCACCATCTCATCCGAGCTAGATGCGGGTACGATGTTGGGGTGTTCCATATCGTCTTTTACGAACCCCGTATCCCCGGCAACACTGGTGCCGCAATCCGCTTAGCTGCGTGTACAGGCGCCACTTTGCATCTCATTGAGCCCCTGGGCTTCAACTTCTCAGATGCGCATCTCAAACGTGCCGGCCTTGACTATCACGATCTCGCCGAACTCCGGATTCACAAAAACTTTGACGCTTTCCTCGAGGCGATGCCTGACACGCGGATTTTCGCTTTCACAGGCCACACCGAGAACAACTTCGCTGACGTCTCCTACAAGCCTGGCGATGCACTCCTTTTTGGCCCCGAGCCAACCGGGCTCCCCGCATCTGTCATTAGCCACTCCGCTATTACACAGGCCCTGCGAATTCCGATGATGCCGCACCTTCGCTCACTCAACCTCGCTAATTCAGCTTCTATCGCCCTCTATGAGGCCTGGCGCCAGAACGGCTACGCAGGATCATCAGATTTTTCCTGAAAACCGCGTAAAAGTAGCACACACAAGAAGTGTGGGCGCACCTCGTCGCTACGACGAAGTACGCCCACTCTCGTTATGCATGAGACGATCTATCTCAACCGAAGCTCCCAGAACGCCACGGCACTGGCTGCAGCAACGTTAAGCGAATCAACTCCCCCAGCCATCGGGATGATGACCGAGTAGTCTGCCGCCGCAATCGTTCGATGCGTGAGCCCGTCTCCCTCGGTTCCCATAACAACTGCCACACGGGAATCTTCGTCACGACACACATCAAGGGCAGAGAATTCGTCGAGAGTGAGAGCGCCATCGACTAACGCCAGAGCAGCCGTCGTGAAGCCGGCCTCCCGCAACCGCGGAATCGATTCCGACAGGCGCCCAATCCGCGCCCATGGAACCTGAAAAACCGTGCCCATCGATACTCGAACGGAGCGGCGATACAGGGGATCTGCGCAATCCTCTGTAACAAGAACTGCATCGATACCAAGAGCCGCCGCAGAGCGGAAAATCGCTCCCACATTCGTGTGATCGACGAGCCCTTCGAGGATGACAACACGCCGAGCACCCTCACCATTGCGTGCATGGCGAAGGAGTTCCACCGGGTCCACAGGCGCAGGTCGGTTCATCGCTGCGAGCGCACCCCGATGCAAGTGGAACCCTGTTATCTCCTCCAGCACATCCTCATCAGCGACGAAAACGGGAATCGCTCCCCCGTCACGAGCACCGCAGGCCCGCTCGATCCATGGTTCAAGATCGGGGAGCCAACGCGGTGCCGTGAGGAAGGAGCGTGGCGTATGCCCTGCCTCGATCGCTCGCATGATGACCTTGGTCGATTCAGCCATATACAGGCCGTTCTCCGTTTCCAAGCGCCTGCGTAGTGCGACGTCGGTCAGTCCTGTGTAGTCTGCCAAGCGCTCGTCGCCGAGCGCACTGACGTTAACGATCACGTGAGTTTTTACTCTCCTGGTTGATTAGGGCGCTGGCCGAGCTCAGCACGGAAATCGAAATCGTGTCCCGACCGAGTTCCCGACTTCGTCGCATCGTCAGCGGCTCGCCCAGCTTCACCCTTGGCATCGGCAAGTGCCGAATCGAGGTCGGGGAGCTTTGTCGCTGAGAGCGCATCCGAGATCTCGGGCTCACCCGAGAGAAGATCTGATTCCTTGAAATCAGATTCTCCGCCGAAGCCACGGCGAACCGCGTCGATTGCGGACGTGAGATCCGAGGGGATCACCCATACCTTCGACGAAGCCGAGTTAGCAATCTGCGGGAGCGTACGAATGTACTCGTAAGCAAGCAGCTTCGGATCAGCGTTACCGCGGTGGATAGCGTCAAAGAGCTGAAGAATGGCGCGGGATTCACCCTGTGCGCGAAGAATCGTCGATTGAGCCTGACCTTCTGCACGCAGAATCGCCGACTGCTTCTCACCTTCGGCTTGGAGAATCGCCGACTGCTTAACACCTTCGGCATTGAGAATAGCTGCACGACGATCACGTTCAGCCTTCATCTGCTGCTCCATCGCGGCCTGAACACGTGCCGGCGGATCAATAGCCTTAAGCTCTACTCGCGACACGCGGATACCCCAACGACCTGTAGCTTCGTCAAGAACTCCACGGAGCTGGCCATTGATCTGGTCGCGGCCGGTCAGGGCCTGCTCCATGTCCATCGTTCCGATGATGTTACGCATCGTAGTCACGGCAAGCTGCTCAATAGCTGTCATTGGATCGGCAATCTCGTAGGTTGCCGCCTCAGGGTGAGTGACTTGGTAGTAGATGACAGTATCGATCGAAACATTGATGTTATCGGAGGTAATCACCGTTTGCGGTGGGAACGGAACCACCTGCTCACGCATATCAATGCGCTGGCGTACCGAATCGAAGAACGGCACAAGGAAGTGCAAGCCGGGTTGAAGGGTCGTGTGGTAACGCCCGAGGCGCTCCACGATCACGGTGTAGCCCTGATGCACCATAAGAACTGATCTAAAGAGCGCAACAATGACTAGGAGGACAACTACTGCGAGGAGAATCAGGACAACTGTCCCCGCCACATTTGAATCAGACATATATTCCTCGTTGGTTTAGTGGACGCTTGGGGTTGGGATAGATTGCACGACGGCGACAGCTCCATCAATGCGCACGACGACAACATCGCTACCTTCTGGAATCTGCCCATCATCAGTGCGAGCAGACCATACGTCGCCGCCAATTTTCACACGCCCCGCGTGAGCATCAACGAGTGTTAATGTTCGCGCAGCGCGGCCGACTTGGCTGTAAACATTCCCTGCTTGAGCACCCCGGGGGTTCATTTTGTTCTTCGCCCACGGCCTGGCAAAAAGCACGAGGATAATTGACGCAATCGCGAAGATGACAACTTGAATAATGAGATTATGCGTGAACGCAGAAACGCCAGTAGCGATTAACGCTGCGCCAGCAAGCATGAGGAACGTGAAATCTACCGTTACTGTTTCAACAATTATGCAAACGACGGCGATAATGAGCCAGACAATCCAACTCATGCTTCACCCCTCCTTCGGTGGTCGATACACGGCCTGTGCTCCTATCCTACCGTGGCGCAAAGACGATTCGGGATGCCTCCCGACAAAAATTGACATTTTCCCTCGAGCCATTCCTCAGCGCTACTGACTCTCCACTGTCTTGCGAACCTTCTGGTTACGGCGTAGTGAACACAGGGAAACGAGGGCGCATGGCCCCTGCCACGCACCCTCGTCGTTATATCTCACCGTGACTCTCTATCGCGCCTGAGCGACGAAACGCCCGTTGCTCTTCGTCACCTCAAGCGGCAAACCAAACAAGCCTGAGAGCGTCGACGATGTCATGACATCGTCGATCGGCCCAGCAGCGAACATCTTTCCTTCGCGCAGAAGCAAGGCGTGAGTAAAGCCTGCGGGAATTTCCTCGACATGGTGTGTCACCAGCACGATCACCGGAGCCGCAGGCGAAAAAGCCAACGTCGTGAGCGTACCCAACAGCGCCTCGCGCCCACCAAGATCCAATCCGGAGGTTGGCTCGTCAAGAATAAGAACTTCCGGGTTAGGCATGAGCGCACGGGCAATCCCCACGCGCTTCTTTTCCCCAGACGATATTGTGCGGAACTGACGCTCAGCCAAATCCCCCACCCCCATCTGGGACAGGAGTTCACGGGCACGCTCAACGTCAACCTCGTCATAGGCCTCTCGCCACCGTGCCGTATGCCCATACGCCGCCGTCAAAACAACGTTGAGGACTCGTTCGTCGTCAGGAATAAGAGCATCAGTAGCGCTCGAAGCTACGCCAACAAGTGGACGCAACTCGTTAATATCCACGCGCCCGAGACGCTCCCCGATAATCGACACACTGCCTTGTGTCGGGTGAATACGGCCGGCGGCAAGCTGAATCGTCGTCGTCTTGCCAGCGCCGTTCGGGCCGAGGATTACCCACCGCTCGCCGTCGTTTACTGACCAATCAAGTGAATCGAGAATGTTATGCCCCGAGCGGGTCACAGTAACATCGCGAAACTCTACAACATCACCCATACGTCCTAGCCTACTCACTTCACGCTAGGCGCCCATTGATGACATCGCCGTAGAAATCCATCGTCTTAACGGCAATAGAGCTCCAGGAGAAGTGCTCCTCCACGCGCTTACGACCAGCAATTCCCATGGCGCGCGCTCGCTCCACATCGGAGCACATGTCTTCCAATGCGGCAGCAAGGTCGGCCTCAAAACGCTCGGGGTTGATCGGAGTACCTGTGCCATCGTCAAGCTGGTCAATTGGCACAAGCGTTCCAGTAACGCCGTCGTCAATGCAGTCAGGAATTCCACCTGTATTTGTTCCGACGACCGGCAGCCCAAGCGCCATCGCTTCGAGATTAACAATGCCAAGAGGCTCGTACACCGAAGGAGTAACAAAGACCGTCGAACATGCTTCAAGCTGAATGATGCGCCGGCGCGAGAGCATATCGTCGATCCATACAACGCCGTCGCGACGAGCCTGGAGATTGGCGACGAGTTCACGCATTTCGTTCATGATTTCGGGCGTATCCGGTGCCCCAGCGCACAGAATCACCTGGATATCCGGGGAAATCTGGCCAAGCGCACGCACGAGGCCAGGAACGCCCTTTTGCCTCGTGATACGACCGACAAAGACGATCGTTGGACGGTCTGGATCAAGACCCCACGACCGGAAGTAGGCGCGAGCGTCCTCCCACTCCTCGTCGGTACGGGGAGCCTGCCACACATCGAGATCAATACCGTTGTGAATAACTCGCACTTTCGCGGGATCAACAGCCGGGTAGCAGCGCAAAATATCTTCACGCATGGCCCGCGATACGGCCACGATTCCCGCCGCAGATTCGTAAGCCACTTTTTCTGCCCACGAGGAGAGCTCATATCCGCCGCCAAGCTGTTCACGCTTCCACGGGCGAAGAGGCTCAAGGGAATGAGCCGAGATCACGTGAGGAACTCCGTTGAGGAGAGAGCCGATGTGGCCGGCGAGGTTCGCGTACCACGTGTGAGAGTGAATGATGTCCGCACCGGCGACATCTGCAGCGATCGTGAGATCCACTCCGAAGGTGCGTAGCGCCGCATTGGCGTCGGCCAGCTCAGGGAGGTCGTCGTATCCCGTGAGGTGGACTCCCTTGGGAAGGAGCGGTTCGTCCTCGGGAGAGCGGGCGCCTCCAAATGCATGAACATGGACGTCGGCGTGCTCGACGAGCACCTTGGCTAGCTCAGTGACATGAACGCCAGCACCCCCGTAGATATGCGGCGGGTACTCTTTCGTCAGCAGGTCAACGCGCATGAGATCTCCTTCTGCAATAGGGTGCTTCACCAACTCTAGCCCGAATTGATCGGGCAACTGTGTCAATCAGCACGTCAGTTTTCCTGACCAGGCAGGCTCGGCACCTGCATGATGGTTGTGAAACTGTTTCACGCACAAATACGTCATTGTTAAGCGATGCTCACCTGTTCAATGTAAGGTATGACACATGAGAGCAAATCCACGGGTTCTAGCAATCGTCCTGGCCGGCGGCGAGGGCAAGCGACTTATGCCATTAACGAGGGATCGCGCTAAGCCCGCTGTTCCTTTCGGAGGGACATATCGCCTCATCGACTTTTCGTTGAGTAACATCATCAATTCTGGTTATCTCAAAGTCGTTGTTCTTACTCAGTACAAGTCGCATTCCCTCGATCGCCACGTTTCTAAGACCTGGCAGATGTCAAATTTGCTAGGCAACTATGTGGCTCCTGTACCTGCTCAGCAGCGCCGCGGAAAAAACTGGTTCCTCGGCAGTGCGGACGCCATTTATCAGTCCCTCAATGTCATGGACGACGAACGCCCAGATATCGTGCTTGTGACCGGTGCGGACAACATTTACCGCATGGATTTCTCCCAGATGGTTGAGCAGCATATCGACTCAGGCTTCGATCTCACTGTTGCGGGAATTCGCCAGCCCATCGAGCTCGCTTCGTCCTTCGGTGTCATTAATACCGACAAGGACAATCCTCGTAAGGTTCACTCCTTCGTCGAAAAGCCACAAGATGCGTCCGAGTTCGTTCTCGCTGACGACCCGACTCAATTCCTCGCGTCGATGGGCAACTACGTGTTTAACACGCAGGCTCTCGTCGATATCCTCACCGAAGACGCCGACGATTCCACGTCGAAGCACGACATGGGTGGAAACATCGTGCCGGCATTTGCTGCGGCAGGAAATTGCGGCGTCTACGACTTCACGTTTAACGAAGTACCGGGTGCGCACGAACGCGACCGGAACTACTGGCGCGACGTGGGAACTATCGATTCCTTCTACGACGCGAATATGGATCTCATTGCCGTCTCCCCCGTGTTCAACCTGTACAACTCTCGGTGGCCGGTCCACACCGGATACATTGGCCTGCCGCCAGCCAAGTTCGTCTACGGCCATCACGAGCGCCTCGGCCACGCCCTCGATTCAATCGTCTCCCCTGGCGTGATCGTCTCGGGCGGCGAAGTCATCGCTTCGGTCATCTCCCCTGGCGTGAGGGTCAATTCCTGGGCGTCGGTTCGCGAATCGGTCATTTTCGACGACGTTGTGATCGGCCGAAACGCGCACGTGCAGCGCGCAATTCTCGACAAGCGTGTTGTCGTGGAGGAAGGCGCTCAAATCGGCGTGGATCATGAACACGATCGCGCGCGCGGTTTCCACGTTTCAGAAGGCGGGATCACTGTGGTTCCAAAGAACGCCCGCGTTACCGTATAGGCGTGACGATTCTTTCTGGCGGCGACGAGCCGCACACTCCGGGTGAGGGAGAGGCACTTCGCTTCTCCCTCACCTCTGTTTCTCCACTGCCGCAGGCGCTTATCACCCACTGCGCGAGAGTTTTTGATGAGGTCTGCGTGGGCGGCGGCGTTGTGACGACGAAGCCGCGCATTGCGGGCCTCCATAGCGTGAGCTTCTTTAGTGAGCACGGCGCAGGCATGGCGCAGGATATTCGGGATGAATTGCGCGGCCCGGCGATAGCTCTGGGCGTGGATTGTGCATTGACGACGGGGGAACTTGCGTGCCATGGGCCGGGGCTCGTCATCACCGATGTTGATTCCACGTTCATCCGTGGCGAGGTCATCGAGATGCTCGCCGCTCACGCAGGTAGCGAGGAACTTGTCGCTGAGATCACCGCGAGTGCCATGCGCGGTGAGGTGGATTTTGCGGAGTCTCTTGTGCGCCGAGTCGCTACGCTTGAAGGCGTTTCTCAGCGTGCTGCCCGCGAAATTGCCGGAAATGTGCAGCTCACCCCTGGTGCTGAGGCTCTTGTGCGCACGCTCCATTCCCGCGGCAGTTATATCGGCTTGGTGTCGGGTGGTTTCCACGAGGTCGTTGATCTTGTGGGTGAACGCGTCGGTGTGGATCGTGTGTTGGCGAATCGTCTCGGCGTGCGGTCGGGCATTTTCACAGGCGAGGTGTCCGGCCCTATTGTTGAGCGGACAACGAAGGCTGAAGCTCTGAGGCGGTGGTCGCAGGAGTTGGACGTGAATCTTTCACGGACCATCGCCGTTGGTGACGGGGCGAATGATCTCGACATGATGGCGGCCGCCGGACTGTCGGTGGCATTTTGTGCTAAGCCTGTGGTTCTTGAACAGGCGGATTCAGCTATCACTCAGCCGCGTCTCGACGAGGTTCTCGCTTTCGCCGGCTGGGACGCGGCTGAGCGACGACGATAGCGTGACGGCACGAGCCGCCACACCCGCACCGTGATAATTGCACGTTCTACATCACAACGCCGGCCGGAACACCTCGGTCACGCGCCATGTCGAGCGATCGACGATTGACCACGCTGCGATATCGCCGAGGGCGGCCATTCCCGTGGAGAAGCTCCAACCGAGGGTATGGAGGGCTGGTGAATCCTCTGTGGCGAGAATATGCGCAGTTTCGGCCATCGTCGGTTCGTGCCCAACGACGATCACGCTCTCCACGCTTTCTGGGAGGTCGCGAAGTTCGTCGCATATCGTTGCCCATGTTGCCGAGTACAGCGAGTCACGAAAGCGAACCTCCCTGATCGCGAGTCCACCCGACCGTAGCCCTTCAAGTGTGTACCGTGTACGCCGGGCAGAGGAAACGAGAGCAAGGTCGATACCGCCGGTGGCGCGCTGAAGGTTGCTCCCCTGATTGGCAGCTTGCAGACGCCCGATTGGAGCCAGCGGGCGGTCGAAATCGCGCGCGGCACTTCCAGCCTTAGCATGGCGCATGACAATAAGGCGCGGCATCTGATCTCCTTAGGCCAATGCAATGAGGTCGAGGTAATCGTCGGACCACAAATCTTCGTCGCCATCTGGGAGAAGCAAGACGCGCTCGGGGTTGAGCGCTTCAACTGCGCCCTCGTCGTGGGTTACGAGGACAACTGCGCCCTCATAGCGTTGAAGCGCGGAGAGAATCTCGTCGCGGGAGGCAGGATCGAGGTTGTTCGTCGGCTCGTCGAGAAGAAGGACGTTGGCAGCCGAGACGACGAGCATCGCGAGTGCAAGGCGCGTTTTCTCGCCACCGGAGAGCACTTTTGCTGGTTTATCTGCATCTTCCCCGGAGAAGAGGAAGGAGCCAAGAACAGTTCGTACTTCCGTCTCGTTGAAATCAGGAGCGGCGTATTGGAGGTTCTCCACGACCGTCTTCGTGAGGTCGATCGTCTCGTGCTCCTGGGCGTAGTATCCGATTTTGAGGCCGTGGCCGGGGATAACGGAGCCAGCATCTGGTTCTTCAATGCCGGCGAGGAGTCGCAGGAGGGTTGTCTTTCCTGTTCCGTTGAGGCCGAGCACGACAACGCGGCTTGCACGATCGATTGCCAGATCCACTCCGGTAAATACTTCGAGTGATCCATAGGACTTTGACAAGCCCTGAGCAGTCAGAGGTGTCTTGCCGCAAGGAGCCGGCGCCGGGAAACGAAGATGGGCAACTTTGTCGGCTTTTCGTTCTGCCTCGACGCCTTCCATGAGCCGTTCGGCGCGACGAGCCATATTCTGCGCAGCGACAGCTTTCGTCGCTTTGGCGCGCATCTTATCCGCCTGCGCGAGGAGTGCGTTAGCTTTTTTCTCTGCATTTGCGCGCTCGCGACGGCGGCGACGCTCGTCGATCTCGCGCTGCTTGAGGTAGTCGTTCCACCCCATCGAGTAGACGTCGAGAGCTGCGCGGTTGGCGTCGAGATGCCAGATCGTTGTCACGGTTTCTGCGAGAAGTTCAACCGAGTGGGAGATGACGACGAATCCGCCTTTGTAGGTTCGCAGGTAGTCACGCAACCACACGATGGAGTCGTGGTCGAGGTGGTTCGTCGGTTCGTCAAGAAGCAGTGTTTCGGCTTGGGAGAAGAGAATACGTGCTAGTTCGACTCGGCGGCGTTGGCCTCCCGAGAGGGTTCCGAGCTTTTGGTCGAGGACACGTTCGGGTAGGCCGAGGGCTGCTGCCATCTGTGCTGCTTCAGCGCGTGCGGCATAGCCACCGGCGGCGGTAAATTCCTGGTCGAGCCGCACGTAGCGTTCCATCGCCTTCTGCTGTTTGGCGCCGGTAGCTGTGGACATCTCGTGTTCGGCGCGTGCGATTCTCTTGAGTGTTGCGTCGATGCCGCGCACAGAGAGGATGCGGTCTCGTGCGATCTGTTCGGGATCGCCTGTGTGGGTATCTTGGGGAAGATAACCGACACTTCCGGAACGGTTGATCGTTCCGGTGTGTTCAATAACTTCCGAGGTGACTCCCTCGCCTGCAAGGAGGCGCGTGAGCGTTGTCTTGCCCGCGCCGTTACGACCGACGAGCCCGATACGCATTCCTTTGTCGACACGGAAGTTTGCGTCGACGATGAGTTCGCGGGTTCCAATGCGCATCGTGAGGTTCTGGGCGTTAATCACGCCTTTTAGCCTAACGTTTCACTTGCGTTGTCGGGGCTCTCGCGTGTGTGAGATTGGTAGGCGAGGATGCCTGGTGACGATGACCGCCGCACATATCTTGACGTTGAATAATTAAAACCGTCACCTTTGAGGGTCTTTCGTCCTAGACTAGGAGCAGAGCCGACACCGTGCCGGTCAGTTGATTCCAAGGATGTGATCACATGACAACTACCATGCTCGCCGAACGCTTCTACGCCGACGGACGCCGCGTTGAAGTCGAAGAAATCCCCATCCCCGAACCGGGACCAGGCCAAGTCCGAGTCAAGGTTGCCTACTGCGGCATCTGCCACTCAGACCTCTCCCTCATCAACGGAGCATTCCCTGACCTCCTCCCCGTAGTGACGCAGGGGCACGAAGCAGCGGGCACAATCGACAAAATTGGCCCGGGTGTCACAGGCTGGGAGCTTGGCGACAAAGTTATCCCCTCCGCCGGCCGCCCCTGCCTCACCTGCCGGCGTTGCCGCCGCGGCGACTTCGCAAACTGCCTCGACCTTCAACTCATGGCCTTTGCCTACGACGGCGGATGGGCGCAATACACCATCGCCAACGCCACAGGTATGACCCGCATCCCCGACGACGTTGATCTCAAGCAAGCAGCCATCCTCGCCGATGCTGTCTCGACGCCTTTCGGAGCAGTCGTCCGAACCGGGAAGGTCCACCCTGGAAATGCTGTCGCAGTCTGGGGCCTCGGTGGCGTCGGAACTCATATCGTCCAACTTGCAAAGCTGGCAGGTGCCGTACCGATCATCGGCATCGACATTAACGACGAATCCCTCGAACGCGCCAAACGCCTCGGAGCCGACTACGTCTTCCGCGCTGACGACGAAAACCTCCTCGACTCGATCACGAAGGCAACCGGAGGGCGCATGGTCGATGTCGCTTTCGACGCTGTTGGCATCTCCTCGACCCTCCGCCAAGCCGTTGCAAGCCTTGACAACAACGGCAAGGCAGTGGCCGTGGGAATGAGCGCACAGGATATGAACCTCGGAAGCTTCCTCGACTTCAATCTTCATTCCAAGCAAGTACTCGGACACTTGGGCTACCAAACCCAAGATATTGCCATGCTCACCGAAATGCTCGCCTACGGTCGTCTCGACCTCACCGAATCTATCTCGGAAATCGTCTCTCTGCGCGACATCAAGGTTGGAATTGACCACCTCGAACGCAAGGTCGGAAATCCCATCCGAATCCTCGTCGACCCCTGGGCATAATCGCCCCCAAGGAAACTAGCGAGAATCACTTCCCCGACCTGTCTAAACAACGAAGGCGAGAGCAGAACATCCTGCCCTCGCCTTCGTCGTCACGCGTATCAGACATTAAAGCCCAACGCTTGAAGCATCTCACGACCATCCGGAGTAATACGTTCCGGCCCCCACGGCGGCAACCACACCCAGTTGATTCGCAGAGAAGAGGCCATCCCATTGAGGGCCTGTGCGGCCTGATCCTCGATAACATCCGTCAGCGGGCAAGCCGCCGACGTGAGCGTCATATCGAGCACAACATCATTACCGTCGATGTTGATTCCATACAGCAAGCCAAGATCGACAACGTTAATCCCAAGCTCGGGATCAATGACGTCTTTGAGAGCCTCCTCGACGTCCTCCTTCGCCAAAGGAGCTGCGGGAACGCCCGCCGCGGGGGCTCCATATGAGGGAGCAGCCTCAAGATTATCCTGCTCAGACATGTGTACCTCCATCTGCTGCGCTACCCGCGCCAGCATTACTTGCCACAAGGGCCTTGTCAGCGGCGTCTCGCATGGCCATCCAACCAAGCAACGCACATTTCACGCGCATCGGAAACTTTGCCACACCGACGAAAGCCGCTGCGTCCTCAAGCTTCTCCTCCACGTCATCAGTCAGCTCGTGACCGCGCGAATCCATGAGCTCACGGAACTCGTCAAACAGCTCCATCGCCTCGACGAGCGACTTACCCTCAAGCATTTCGGTCATGATCGACGTGGAGGCCTGCGAGATCGAACATCCCTGCCCCTCCCACGCGATATGCTCAATCGCTGTTCCATCTCCCGTGAGCTTGACCTGGAGATTCACCTGGTCACCGCAGGTGGGGTTGACCTGGAAGGAATCACCATCGAAAGCTTCGAGGGCACCATACCCGTGGCGCTCGTGCGCCGCGTCCAGGATTATTTGCTGATACATCGCATCAAGATCGTCCATCATTCCTCCACTCGGAAGTAACGCCGAACCTGCGCCAAAGATTCCAGGAAGAAATCCACCTCGTCGGCAGTGTTGTATGGGCCCAGCGATACTCGCGACGAAGCAAACACCCCGAAATGCTGATGGATAGGTTGGGCACAGTGATGTCCCACCCGCACGGCAATGCCCCGAGAGTCGAGGAACTGGCCGACATCATGAGGATGCACACCGTCGACGTGGAAGGAAATAGCTCCCCCGCGCTCACGCATGTCTGTCGGGCCGAGCACACGCACACCCGGAATGCCCGCGATACCGTCAAGCAGCCGCTTGGTCAGCTCCGCCTCATGAGCGGCAACCTTCGCCATGCCGATCTCGCGCAAATACGCAGCCGCTCGGCCCATACCGACAGCTTGCGCCACGGGCATTGTGCCCGCCTCGAAACGAGCTGGCGGCGGCGCGAACGTTGTCTTTTCCATCGTCACGATCTCGACCATCGAACCGCCGAACATAAAGGGCGGCATAGCGTCGAGAAGTTCGCGCCGGCCATAGAGGGCGCCGATTCCCGTCGGCCCGAGCATCTTGTGCCCCGAGAACACAGCAAAATCAACACCCAGCGCGTGGAAGTCCACCGGCATATGCGGCACTGACTGGCAAGCGTCAAGCACGGTCAGCGCACCGTGTTGTCGCGCCGCCGCCACGATCTCATCGACTGGTGAGATAGCGCCAGTCACATTGGAGACATGGGTGAAGGCGACGAGCTTCGTGTGCTCGTCGATGCGATCGAGAGTGGACAGGTCAATGCGCCCATCGGCATCCAGATCGAGCCATCGCAGCTCGGCGCCGGTGCGGGCACACAGCTCTTGCCACGGAATGAGGTTCGCATGGTGTTCGGCTCTCGTTGTGACAACGACATCGCCGTGCCCAACCCTGAGGCGATCGAGCGCTGGCTTCGCCTCCACACTACCCCCACGCCCTGCCGTGATATTCGACATGACGTAGGCAATGAGATTGATTGCCGACGTACTCCCCTGCGTCCACACGATCTCGTCTGCGTTGGCACCGACGAATGCCGCTACAGCTTCGCGGGCCTCTTCGTAGGCGATGCTTGCTTCCTCCGCGAGGAGGTGTGAGCCTCGCTTGACGGCACCATTGTGCATGGTGTCGATCGATGCC
This sequence comes from Arcanobacterium haemolyticum, assembly GCA_021532125.1. Classification (GTDB taxonomy): domain Bacteria; phylum Actinomycetota; class Actinomycetes; order Actinomycetales; family Actinomycetaceae; genus Changpingibacter; species Changpingibacter haemolyticus_A. Next base: position 19,686 of record JADYUX010000002.1, on the reverse strand, counting down.
ACGGCTTCAAGAACCTGCGTGGGGCGCTGAGACGTTGCACCGGAATCGAGATAGACGAGCGGCATCCCGTTGCGTCCCTCGCGAGTGAGGATCGGGAAGTCGCTGCGCGGAGCAGGGGTGGACGTCATCAGTCCTCCACGTATGCGTCGTAGCCGGACTGCTCAAGTTCGTCGGCGAGCTCTGGCCCACCGGTCTTGACGATCTGGCCGTGCGCAAACACGTGAACGAAATCGGGCTTGATGTAGTTGAGGATGCGCGAGTAGTGCGTGATGAGGACGATCGAATTGTTCGTCTTTGCATGCACGTGGTTCACGCCCTCGGAGACGATCCGCAGAGCGTCAACGTCGAGGCCGGAATCCGTTTCGTCGAGGATCGCAACCTTGGGTTCAAGGAGTTCCATCTGAAGTACCTCGGTGCGCTTCTTCTCGCCGCCTGAAAAACCGACGTTGAGATCGCGCTTGACGAAGTCCGGGTCTACCTTGAGGTTCTCGGTGGCTTCCTTAAGGTTCTTCGTCCACTCGCGAAGCTTGGGGGCTTTGCCGTCGATGGCTGTCTTGGCCGTGCGGAGGAAGTTCGTGACGGAGACACCGGGGACTTCCACGGGGTACTGCATGGCGAGGAAGAGGCCAGCACGTGCGCGCTCGTCGGCCGTCATGTCGGTGATGTCTTCACCGTCGAGGAGGATCTTTCCTTCGGTGATGACGTACTTGGGGTGGCCGGCTAGGGCGTAAGCCGTCGTGGACTTACCTGAACCGTTTGGGCCCATGATGGCGTGAACTTCGCCATCTTTCACTGTGAGGTTCACGCCATGAAGGATCGGCTTGAGGCCTTCCGGGGTCTCAACTGAAGCGTGGAGATTCTGAATTTCCAGGGTAGACAAGGTAGCTCCTAAAGGGTGGCATCGACATCGACGAGGACGTCGGAGCCGCTGATCTGGATGGTGTACACGGGCACCGGCTTCGTGGCCGGTAAAGAGAGTGGTCTGCCGGTTGCGAGCTCAAAAGGTGAGCCGTGTTTCCAACATTCGATGGCGCCGTCTTCCACGTCGCCGTCAGCGAGAGAAAAATCGGCGTGAGTGCAGGTGTCACCGAGGGCGTGCCAGGTGCCGTCCGAGTCGCGGACTATCGCGACTGGGACGGTCGCCCCGTTCGCATCGGTGAGTTCCACTTTCATCGCTTCGGCCGGTTCCAAAGCGTCAGTGGAGCACGCAACCTGGAGGGTCATTCGATGCCCTCCGCGAGTTCGTCGGATTCGGCCGGGACGAGGCCCGATCCCATTCCAGCTAGGTCGAGTTCGCGCTCGATTGCGTTCATGAGTTTGGTCTGCACCGATTCGACACCGATTTGTTCGACGAGTTCGGCAAAGAATCCTCGCACGACGAGACGACGAGCAACGTCTTCCGGGATACCGCGCGCCTGGAGGTAGAAGAGCTGTTCTTCGTCGAATCGGCCAGTTGCTGACGCGTGGCCGGCCCCGACGATTTCGCCGGTTTCGATCTCGAGGTTCGGCACGGAATCGGCCTTTGCGCCCTTCGTGAGGACGAGGTTGCGGTTGAGCTCGTACGTATCGGTACCAGTTGCGGGTGCACCGATGAGTACGTCACCGATCCATACGGAATGAGCGTCGTCGCCTTGGAGGGCTCCCTTGTAGGTTACTCGGGAGACGCAGTTGGGCAGTTCGTGATCGACGAAGATGCGATGCTCTTGGTGTTCGCCAGCGTCGGTGATGTACGCGCCGAGGAGCTCAGCTTCACCGCCGGGGCCTTCGTAATTGAGGCTTGTGGTGACGCGAACGACGTCGCCTCCGAGAGTGACAACAATGTGCCGGACCTTTGCTCCGCGCCCGATCGAGATGCGCTGGGTGGAGAAGTGGCGGGCAGTGCGCTCGGCTTCCTGGACGGACACAACAGTGAGCTCGGCATCGTCACCTACGGAAATCTCGACGCCTTCGGTGAGGTCGCCGGCACCGGAGTGCTCAATGACGATCGTTCCCTTAGCTTGCTCTTCAGCGATCACGCGAAGATGTGCCGCGGACATACCCTCGGGTGCTTCGATCTTGAGGATCGCGTCGTGCTCCTGCCCGGCAGGGATCGTCAGAACGTGAGCCTTTTCGTAGGCTTCCCAGGCGAGTGCGCCGGAGCGATCTTCGGGTTTACCGATGACGCCGATACGTTCGTCGTCGCGATCAACCGTTTGAAGCGCAGTGGAATCGGATTCGACCGTCGCCTGCTTGGCGACGAGCTCCTCACCTACGAATTCGCGCACGCGGCCCATCGGAGTAAACCGCCACTCTTCTTCGGTTCCTGTCGGTATCTCGAAGTCAGCCGAGGCGAAGGATGTGAGGCGATCTGCGCGCGAGGAGCCTGTGCCCATCCCTTCGGATTGGAGAACGGCGCGCGAGTGATCTGTGCTTGTCATCAGCCAACACTTCCTTCCATCTGGAGCTCAATGAGTCGGTTCAGTTCGAGCGCGTATTCCATGGGAAGTTCGCGTGCGATCGGCTCGACGAAGCCGCGCACAACCATTGCCATGGCTTCCTGCTCTGAGAGCCCACGCTGCTGAAGGTAGAAGAGCTGATCTTCGGAGACCTTGGAAACGGTGGCTTCGTGTCCCATCTCGACGTCATCTGTACGAACATCCACGTAAGGGTACGTGTCGGTGCGCGAGATATCGTCGACAAGGAGAGCGTCGCAGACCACTGAGGACTTTGAGCCGTGCGCTCCTTCGTCGATCTGAACAAGTCCGCGGTAGGAAGAACGCCCGCCGCCACGCGAAATTGACTTCGAGACGATCGACGACGTCGTATGCGGCGCCGAGTGGATCATCTTTGCGCCGGTGTCCTGATGCTGGCCGGGCCCCGCGAAAGCTGCGGAAAGCGCCTCGCCGTGAGCATGCTCACCGAGGAGTACACAGCACGGGTACTTCATGTTGATCTTGGAACCGATGTTGCCGTCCACCCATTCCATCGAACCGCCTTCTTCAACGGCGGCGCGCTGGGTCACAAGGTTAAGGACGTTGTTTGACCAGTTCTGGATCGTCGTGTAGCGCACGTGTGCGTTCTTCTTCACGACGATCTCAACGATTGCGGCGTGCAGGGAGTCCGACTGATAGATCGGAGCCGTGCAGCCTTCTACGTAGTGGACGTACGAGCCTTCGTCGGCAATGATGAGCGTGCGCTCGAACTGTCCCATCGACTCCGTGTTGATGCGGAAGTACGCCTGAAGCGGGATTTCAACGCGCACATTCTTCGGGACGTAAATGAAGGAACCGCCCGACCATACGGCCGTGTTGAGCGAGGCAAATTTGTTGTCGCCCGCTGGGATGACGGTTCCGAAGTATTCCTTGAACAGCTCCGGGTGTTCCTTGAGCGCCGTGTCCGTGTCGAGGAAGATGACGCCTTGCTCAGCGAGGTCCTCACGAATTTGGTTGTACACCACTTCGGATTCGTACTGGGCCGCGACGCCTGCCACGAGGCGTGCCTTTTCAGCTTCGGGGATACCGAGGCGGTCGTATGTGTTCTTGATGTCACTCGGAAGGTCGTCCCACGAGGTCGCGGGCTTATCCGTGGTGCGGACGAAGTACTTGTAGTCGTCGAAGTTGATGCCGGAAAGGTCGGCTCCCCATGTGGGCATCGGACGACGTTCGAATAGTCTCAGCGCCTTGAGACGAGTTTTGAGCATCCACTCGGGCTCGTTCTTCACAGCGGAGATATGACGAACCACGTCTTCGTCGAGGCCTTTTCGGGCTGCCTGTCCGGCCTCGTCCGAATCGTGCCATCCGAAGTTGTACTTCTGTCCTAATGCCTCGATCGTTTCCTGCTGTTCGGAAATCGCCTCGGCAACCGCGGCTTCATGCCGGGTTTGTGTCATGGCTATCCTTCCCTGTTGTTTCTCCGCCGTTGGTCGTTGCGCGCAAGCGCGAGACGAGCGGAATCGTGAGCGTGCATACGTGTTCACCTGATGCCAGCGTGGCAAGGCGTTGGACGTGCACGCCCAGAAGTCTGTGGAATGCCTGCGTTTCTGCTTCGCAGAGCGTTGGGTATGCCGTAGCTACATCCTGGATTGGGCAGTGGCCTTGGCAGAGCTGGACGGTGAGTCCTCGTGGTCCTCGTCTGATACTTGCCGCGTAGCCATCTTGGGTGAGGATTCGTGCTAGGGCTTCGGCACGTGCTTCAACGTCGTCTCCGACTGATTCGACGACTTTCTTGTAGCGTTCTTCGAGTCCTTCCGAGCGTTCGTCGGCAAACTTCTGGATGCCGTGTGCCCCGAAAGCTTTGGCGACGAAGTCGAGGGCTTGGGTTGCAACGTCTGCGTATGAATCTCCGAAGATTGCTTGACCTTCGACAGTGGCGACGTAGCGGCGCGATGGTCGGCCGCGGCGTGCGGGTTCCGAGCTCGCTCCTTCGTACTCGGCGATCTGTCCGTCGAGTTCGAGTTGTGAGAGATGACGACGAACAGCAGCAGCGGTGAGTACGAGCATTTTTGCTAGTTCAGCCGACGTAATGGGGCCGTTTTCGATGATGAGGCGAAGGATACGTTCGCGTGTTCCTGTATCCGGGTCAATCGTCCCTACCATGCGACCTCCTCTCATGTGCCCATCTATTAAACAACACAAGTGTTTCCAAAAGCCATCCTACCTACGTGCGGCGAGGTGGCACGATGTGAGCGTGGTATGCGAGTCTTGGCTATCAAGAAGGGGTCGTGGCGAGATATCGGCTACCTGGCGCAGTTATGAGAGAAAACTGCCCCGTTCAAAAAATGGAATGGTTCTAGTTATGGAGTCCGTTGTCACATTTTGCTGACGACGAGACACGGCACACGTCGTCACCCAGAAAGCAGATTTACTCGGGAATCCTCGCGCCGGGCACCTTCAACTCAAGCCGCACACGACGTTTCGTCACCGACTCGTCCCAAGGACGTTCAGCCCACTCCACCAACCAAAGCTATGTTTCACGTTGTCGCCTGCGTAACCTATCGGAGCTACGAGAGCTGCGGACATTCGCGACTCGGTGGCGAGGGGCGCGTCGAACTCAACCGGCAAACGCCAACGGATGCCATATGTCACCGAAACCTGGCGCTACCCACCCAGCGTTTCGACAATAAGCGCCACGTTAAGAGCGACAATGAGCACGGCACTCACGCTCGCAAAAGCCAGCAAAGGCTTGGGGAGGCGGCGCCCCGTAATGCTCTTGTTAGCCGACAAAGAGATAAGCGGGATCAAGACGAGCGGAATGCCGAAGGATAAGACGACCTGCGATATAACAAGAGCTCGCGTCGGATCAACGCCGAGGGCCAAGATGATAACCGCCGGGACTGCAGTAATAAGGCGCGACATGAGCGGTGTGACATCCACGTTGAGGAGGCCGTTCAACACCACCGAACCAGAGTAGGACCCGACCGTGGTTGATGCCAGGCCAGAAACGAGAAGCGCGATAGCAAACGCCCAGGCAGCCCCAGGCCCGAGAATCGACGCGATAGCATCATGTGCCCCTGTGAGAGTATCGGTGCCCTCCACGCCGCGCAACGCACCTGCCGCCAGGAGCACCATGGCACCATTGACCGTGCCTGCTAACAGCATCGACAGCGCAACATCCAACCGTGTTGCACGAAGCATGTCGTTGATCCGCGAGCCATCAACCTGCCCGAAACGGTCACGCACGAGTGCCGAGTGAATATAAATCGCGTGCGGCATAACCGTGGCTCCAAGCATTCCCGCCGCCAGCACAAGAGATTCATGCCCGTGGAATCGCGGGATGAGACCTTCGAGAGTACCGACAGGGCTTGGGTGCGAGACGACGAGATTCCACCCAATCGCGAGCGCAATAATCACGACCATCGTGATGATGACACGCTCAAAATGCCGATGTTTGCGCCCACCTTGGGCGAAAAGGATTGCCGTAGAGATAACTACCGTAAGGATGGCGCCAGCGATAATCGGCATACCGGTGAGGACTTGGAGCGCGACTGCTCCACCAACAACTTCTGCGATGTCGGTTGCGATGGCGACCATCTGAGCTTGGGCCCAATAGGCGATGCGTACCGGATTCGACGAGTGCTGAGCAATGAGCTCAGGGAGCGTGTGGCCGGTGAGGATACCGATGCGAGCGGCGAGGTACTGGATAACCATGGCCATAATGTTGGCCGCGACGATAACCCACACGAGGAGATAACCGAATTCGGCGCCTGCGCTGATGTTCGTCGCAAAATTTCCGGGATCAAGGTAGGCAACTGCGGCGATGAAGCCCGGGCCGAGCATGAGGAGGTGACGGCGCCAGCGCATGCCTACCTTTTCCTGAGTTACTTCCACGTACATCCCCTTATTTTTCGGTATCCCGAAATCTCCTTCACTGTACACCGAAAACCGGTTGAGCGCATGGGTACAACGTCGCGTGTGTCGCGATAGTCATGGGGCACCACGCGCACACGAAGAAGAATCAAAAAAGGGGCGACGAAACTCGTTCGTCGCCCCTTCCCTTACAAGAAATTAATTCCCCATCCTCATGCGTAAGGCATACGCAAGCACACCCGACACAAGCGTCGGACACGCGAGATCTCCCGCCAAGATCGCCGTCACAACCTCGTCAAGCGGGTGCCAACTTACTTCGATCTCCGACTCCTCCTCCGTGCGTTCGAACACCGACTCCGCACGATGCACCCCACGAGCGAGGAAAACATGCAGACGTTCGGCCGAGCATCCCGGAGACACAAAGAAATTGACGAGCGGCTCATACGAATCAGCCACCATGTCGGTTTCTTCACGCAACTCACGAGCGGCGGCCTGCAAAGGCGGCTCCCCCTCAATGTCGAGAAGTCCCGCCGGAATCTCCCACATCATGCGCCGAATAGGATGACGATACTGACGGATGAGAAGCACCTCCTCACCACATTCGCCGTCGCGGATCGCAACGATTGCCACCGCATCGTCATGGTCAATGTATTCACGAGTGAGCTCACTATCCCCGAGCGTGATGTGATCCTCAACAAGATCGAGGATCGAACCACGGTATGGAACGAGGCGCTCCCGTAAACCCACATGATCTTGAGCAACGGCATCTTTCAACGGGCGTGAACTCGCATCGTTCGCGCCAGCAAAAGGCTCTGTGCGTTCGGGTGAAAACTCGCTGTACATGTCTCCTCGTTTCATCACGCCACTCGCTTCGCCTGATATTCAAGCGCAGCCGCAATCAATCCAGCGAAAAGCGGATGCGCCTTCGTCGGTCGGCTCTTAAATTCTGGGTGGGCTTGCGTGGCAATGTAGTACGGATGCACAGCACGATCAAGCTCAACGAATTCCACGAGACGACCATCAGGCGACGTCCCAGATACGTGGAGCCCGACCTCCTCAAGACGATCCCGGTAAGCCATATTGACCTCGTAACGGTGGCGGTGGCGTTCCGACACCGACGTTTCCCCGTACAGCTGCGCAGCAAGCGATCCCGGAATAAGCTCAGCAGGATACGCACCCAAGCGCATCGTGCCGCCCATATCGCCACCCCCGTCGAGAACAGCGCGCTGTTCCTCCATCGTCGCGATCACAGGCTCGCTCGTCAGCGGATCACATTCCGTGGACGAAGCATCAGCCAGCCCGAGAAGATTCCGCGCAGCTTCAATCACCATGCACTGCAAGCCCAAACAGATACCTAACGTAGGAATCTTATGCTCGCGCGCATAGCGTAGCGCCCCGATCTTCCCATCGAGGCCACGGACACCGAATCCTCCCGGGACAAGAATCGCATCCACATCCGCAAACTGTTCCGCCGCCCCTGCCTCACTCTCGCATGTGTCAGAGGCGACCCAGGCGATATCAACATGAGCTTCATGGGCAAATCCCCCAGCGCGCAACGCCTCAGCAACAGACAGATACGCATCGTGAAGGTCCACATACTTCCCAACAAGCGCCACACGCACCCGCTCACGCGGATGGCGCACACGTTCAAGCAGCCAATCCCAACCGCGCCAATCAACATCCCGGAAACTCATCGAAAGGCGACGAACAACGTAAGCATCGAGACCTTCGTCGTGAAGCGTCACAGGAATCTCGTAAATTGACGACGCATCTTTACACTGGATGACCGCTTCACGATCCACGTCACAGAAAAGAGCGATCTTATTTTTGACACCCTCGGGTAGGTCACGGTCACACCTCAACACGATCGCGTCGGGCTGGATACCGATTGACCGAAGCGCCGCAACTGAATGTTGCGTCGGCTTCGTCTTCAGCTCGCCACCAGCAGCGAGATATGGCACGAGAGAAACATGGATGAAGAAACAATTATCACGCCCGATGAGCTGACGCACCTGACGCGCGGCTTCGAGGAAAGGCTGCGACTCTATATCCCCAACGGTTCCACCGATTTCCGTGATGATGACATCCGGGACGCTGCCATCCTCATCAGGTTCAGCCTGCGCACGCATCCGTGCAATGATCTCGTCCGTGATATGCGGGATCACCTGCACGCACTCGCCCAGGTACTCGCCCGCACGCTCCTTTGCAAGCACACTCGAATACACCTGGCCCGTTGTCGAGTTCGCATGTCCAGATAGCTCCACGTCCAAGAAACGCTCATAGTGACCAATATCGAGATCCGTCTCAGCACCATCTTTCGTGACGAAGACTTCGCCATGCTGAAAGGGGTTCATCGTTCCTGGATCGACATTGATGTAGGGATCAAGTTTCTGCATCGCCACATGCAAACCGCGAGCGCGAAGAAGATGCCCCAAGCTCGAGGCCGTCAGGCCCTTACCCAGCGAACTTGCCACACCACCCGTGACAAAAATCTGACGCGTAACTGTATGTTGATTCCCCGGCAACCGGGCAGCGTTATATTCCACGGGACTTCAGATTAACACTCGGCGAAACTCGGACGCTCGTGTGTCCGCTCACTCGCGGAACCACGCGGCAGTGTGAATCTGCGCGTCATGTACCGGGGCTTGTTGTCATGATTTACCCGCGGCGCGAGGCGAGAGCAAAGGCCTTGCGGTCGACGAGGAGAACAACACCCACACCGCCTGCCAGGACAACCAGTCCACCAGCGAGTGCGCTGACTAGTCCTCCCACGAGAGACGAACCAATGAGCGTAACAATGAGGTGCACCACACCGTATCCGACACTGCCAACGAGTGCCATTCCCGCTGTCACGAGGATCGCCGAGCGAGCAAAGCCTCCCGTTGCCTGTACGCCGAGCGCACGGCGAATCGCCCAGAGTTCACCAATCGCCCCTAGACTCATCCCGACAGAAATGGCAATACCAATTGCGCGGAGGATCTCATCGCGACCGTCAAGGCCGAAGCCCACCTCAACGCCGAGAACAACACACACTGTCGCCCATGCGAGGGCGTTGACGAGCGCCACATCCTTCGAGGCCTCAATCGCGTACAGCACTCGTGAGCAGTGATAGATCAACGCATACCCCACGAGGCCCGGTGCCATCGACACGAGCGCCACTTCCATGCCGGCCACTGGACGCAGGGCAGCGAAAACAAGTTGGGCCGGCAACGCCAAGACCGCGAGGAGTGCAACACACACGATGCCCGCGTCCATAACCAACCGAGTCGAACGCGCCGTCAGCGTCGCAAGCTCCGGACGCCCCGGGAGCGCTGCAGCCTCAGAAAGCTTCGGGAAAACTGCCGTAGCGATAGGAACCGCGAGCACCGCATACGGCACCATGTAGACGGCATTTGCGAAGGTATACACCGGATATGCGCCCGTAGCTCCCGAACCACCCTGCGTATTCGCCACCCACATGACGACAACGATCTGAACCTGCTGAGCTAGCAGACCGCCAAGCCCGGCGCCCATGAGGCTCAGAGCCCGGCGTGCAACGCCTGTCGGGAACGACAACGTCGGCCGCAACGTCACTAGGCGTGCTGCGGGAATCAGTTGGGGAAGTGAGAAGGCCACAACGCCGAGTGTCGTCCCCCATCCAAGTTCCGAAATTGCGGCAGAACTCAGCGCTCCAGGATCATCTTGGTGCCCTTCCGCCAGGCGAGAGAACAGGAGGAAAGTCGCTATCACTGTAAGCGACGACAACATCGGGGCGAGCGCGGGGAGGATGAAACGCTTGTGAGTCTGGAGGATTCCCGTGAGAACCACCGAAATCCCGTACAACGGAATCTGGAGTGCAAACATGCGCAGCAACGCGGCTGCGAGCGCAACCTGATCCGCTGGCGCATCCACCCCGAGGAGTGCGCGGGTCAGGGGTTCAGCCGTAAGTGCAACGATGCCCGCTAAAGGGAAACCAATAACGCAAATCCACGTCAGGAGCGCTGAAGCCGAACGCCCAAGCTCATCTTTCATTCCTTTAGCAAGGAATCCCGACAATACCGGGATAACAGCACCTGCGAGCGCTCCACCCGCGGCTACCTCGAAGAGGACATTCGGAACAGTATTCGAGGTGGAATACGCGACGCCTGCAGCGGTATCGCCAAGCGCACCATTTTGCACCCACGTGCGGACAAAACCGACGAGACGTGAGAGAAGCGTGAGCGCTGCGATCGAGCCGACCGCACCGGCGAGAGAAGCACTGATCTTGTTCATAGCACGAGAGACATGCAGACTTACGACGAAGGCTCCGTTACGTGACCAGGGACGTGATCCGCGGAGACTACCGGAGAAACCGGTTGCCGCCCGAGGGAATCGAGCCAGGCCAGCGGGGTCGTCGATTCGATGACCTTCGAGAACGACACTTTCTCCGACGCGAACGTGAGGCCGAGAATCGTCGCCAAGGTCAAGGAACGACCAGTCGGGCCCAACGAGGCGAGGCCAACACCAAGAGCTCCCCCAAGAGAATTTGCTCCAAGATCACCCAGCATTGTGCGCCCCGCGAGATCGTCGGCAGCACACACGGCGCTCGTCGCCAGAACGCCAGCGCCAGCCGATTGAGCTACGGGCTGCGACGACGCCAGCAGACCTGCAGAGATGAGTGAGGCAGCTTTCAGAGCTCGTCCGGGCCTCAGGTCAAGGAGGTTAATAATGTTGGCGCTACCGGCGATGACAGCGCTCTGCGTGGCCCACTCACACATTCGTCGTGCCCGTGAGCCAGACCGAGGCAACGCTAGAGCCGATATACCAGCTCCCGCACCGATGACAAGAATCTTGAGCGCCCCAGAGGTGAGCTTCCCTTCGCGCAACGCGCCAAGATGCCCGTGCAAGCCCTTCCCCTTTGCCGGGAAACGATCCTCCAGATGGTCGTCGATGTATCCAGCAGCACCGGAACTCAGCACAGCAGAGCCAAGGGCGAACGCCCCGCGCCCGCCAGCTACGGCAGATGCGCCAAGCAGACCAGCAGTTGCGACAGCTCCCTCGGTGAGGGAGACCGGTTCTCCAGTGAAGGACGTGCGCTTCCAATTCCCCGGAAGACTCGTCGACAACGCGCGCGCCGCTCCGCTTGCTACACCGGCAGCACCCGCACTCCGAAAGAATCTTGCAAGGGTTCCTCTACCGCGCTCAGCCATGTCAGCCCTGCGCCTGGTCAGCAGGAGCCTGCTCAGCCGGGGCCTGCGCGGGCGCCGACGCATCGACCCGTGTACCCAGCGCCGCTTGTGCTCCCTGGGCAGTGCCCAGAGCAATATGAGTACCACTTAGTTCACTGGCCGCGGCAAAAGCGGTGTTGATCGCTGCGAGCTTCGTTCCAACGGAATCAACCGTTGAGCCGACATTCGCTGCGCGCATGAGGCGGAGAATGTCGTTGTCCTCCGTGCCCGAACCGACACCTACTGCCGGGCCACGCCCCGCCGACGTAGAAAATACCTGTGCGTAAAGCGCCGACTGCGCCTTGATCTCGGCACTGTGGTCCTTGTCGGGGTTCTGGGTTGACGCCGTTGATGCTGCCGGCAAATCAGCAGGCGCAACGTAGACGACAACAGATGCTGGCGCCGTGATCTCCTTCGTCACGTTCATGAGCTGATTCCCCTCGGCGGTCAAGGAACCGAGGAGAATCTTCGCGTTCGCGTCGTTGGGATCTGTACGCAGGAGGTAATCGAGAGCCGAAGCGATCATGGCGTCGTTGGATGCCCCACTCTCGACGCCACTCACATACGACGACATCTGGCTAGCAAGGGCACTGCGATAGGTCGCCTGGTCTGAGGAGGCGAAAGCATCCGTGAGAGTCACGGATGCCGAGGTCGTAGCACCAGCCGATTGAAGCTGTGCCTCGATACTCGCGACAGCATCGTTCTCCACTCCGGGAAGGGCGACGATCGCTACATTACGGTTTGTCAGCGTCCCTGGCAGGAGCTGGCCTGCCGCGGCCTCAAGGGCGGATTCAGCGCCATCGAGCTGAGCCTGAGACGTGTCCAATTGTGTACGCAGATCGTCGCGCGACTCGCGAAGAGTCTCTACCTGAGAGTTGAGCGTATTTCCGATGGAATTCTGCAGCGGTCCTGCACCCAGGATAATCCCCACAGCCAGCGCCAAAAACACCGAGACGAGCGAAACGAGGTGATACCTAAAATCAATCATGAGGTGCCTTTGCATCAGAAGAGATTCGTGACCCAGTGGATGATGTCACTCAACCAGGCCGATGAGATTCCGTACATTGTTTGCCCCACGGCAGTTGAGGCCAGCGCAGCGACGATTGCCACACACCCAGCTGCAATCAGGGCAATGAGCTGCCAATTGGAGATACGCGCGCGATAAAGCTGCGAAACACCCTTGGCATCAATAAGTTTGCCGCCGATAGCGAGACGAGTAAGGAAGGTCGATGCCATACCAGAACGGCCTTTATCCAGGAACTCGATCAGCGTGTTGTGTGTGCCCACCGCGACGATGAGCTTTGCGCCCTTCGCATCAGCGAGGAGCATGGCAACATCTTCAGACGTTCCCGTGCATGGGAAGACAGCATGCGCGACGCCTAGATCTTCAACGCGCTTCTTTCCAGGGGCTCGCCCGTCACGATAGGCATGGACGACGATTTCCGCCCCCGAGGTCAGCGCCTTGTCCGATACGGAATCCATGTCCCCAACAACCATGTCGAGTTTGTATCCCGATTCGAGGATCGCGTCTGCTCCCCCATCAACGCCAATGAGTATCGGCTTATATTCGCGAATGTAGGAGTGAAGCGCCGCGAGGTCTTCCTTGTATGTGTAGCCGCGGACGACGACGAGGACGTGGCGTCCTTCAAATTTTGTTGTCACATCCGGCACACCAACGCCGTCGAAAATAAGATCTTGCTCGCGTTCGACGTATTCCATCGTATTCGTCGCAAATGCGCGAAGCTGCGTGCCCATTCCGGCACGAGCGGCCTCTTGATCTGCCGCCATTGTTTCGGCAGTTTGCCGGATGCCTTCGGCAAGGAGAGTGTCGCCTACGTACACGCGCCCCTCGTCGATACGCAGTTCCTGGCCGTCACGCACGTCCATAATTGCTGTGCCAAGATCGTCGATGAGAGGTATCCCGGCGGCATACAGGATTCCTGGGCCGAGATTTGGGTATCGCCCTGAGGTTGAGCGAGCAGCATTAAGCACAGCCACTGGCTTACATTCGACAAGTGCTTCTGCAGCAACTCGGTCGATGTCGCTGTGGTTGATGACGGCGATCGAACCCGCACGCAGACGTTTCGTGAGATTTTTGGTCCGGGCATCAACCTGGGCCGGTCCTACGAGACCGTTGCGTGGAGCATCGTCCTTTTTCTTACGTCCGAACAGAAATGCCACGCAATCATAGTGCCATATCTGCGTTGGAAAGCAGTTCAGCAGCATGCGCGCGCGCCGTGTCTGAATCGCTCCCGGAAAGCATTCGTGCGAGCTCGGCCAAGCGCTCGTCGCCATCGACCTCGACGACATTCGTGAGAGCCGATCCATCTTCAGTTGTTTTTACGACGACGGCCTGTGTACGTGCGAATGCAGCCACTTGCGCGAGGTGTGTGACGACGAGGACCTGGGCCTGTTGGGCCAATTTCGCCAGCCGTTTGCCTACGCTCACCGCGGCGCGGCCGCCTACTCCCGCATCGACTTCGTCGAACAAAAAAGTGTGGCCGGTATCATGCTCACCGCTAGCCAGAGACACCTCGACGGCGAGCATGACGCGGGAGAGCTCACCGCCCGACGCACCGTTGCCGAGCGGCGCCAACGGTGCCGCTGCATGGGAAGCCATGAGGAAAGAAATAGCATCTGCTCCCGACGCGCTCCACTCATCCACTGCCTCCACGAGAATCTCGACGCGAGCGTCGGCGAGCGAAAGTTCGGGAAGTTCTGCATTAACACGCGCCGCCAATTCCTTGGCAGCGCTCACACGCAAGTCATGTAACTGTTCCGCGAGCGCCACACATACGGCATGCGCCTCATCGCGGTGGACAACAAGTGCAGCACGGGTGCCTTCGGGATCACCAAGTTCATTGAGCGTCTCGCGTGCTTCCTGCGCCGCCCGACGAATCTCGTCGATATCCATGGCAAGTTCTTTACGCAAAGCAGAAAGCTGCTGGCGGCGCCCATAGATCTCCTGAAGCCTCTCAGGATCAGCCTCAGTATGAGCCGCACGATCGGCCAGTTCCGCCGCGATATCCGAGAGTTCCGCGTGTACGGAATCTAACCGGTCGATAAGCGAATGGAGATCGTCGTCGTCTGCCTCATCGAGAGCACGACGCGCAATCTCAATACCGGAGAGAGCAGGAAACTCCACGCCATCGGAGCCGGCAAGCTGCGCCGCAGCCTCAGAAAATGCAGTGTAGAGGCTCTCAGTGTTCTCTAGGCGGTGCGCCTCAACTCGCAGCTCATCCTCTTCCCCTTCCTGGGGATCAACCTCTTCCACCTTGCTCAGCAGGGCCTCCATCGCAAGGCGCTCGCGTGCAGCTTCCCGAGAACGAGTGTCGTGGCGGACAAGGCGTGCTTCGGCCTCGTGAAAACGATCAAGAGCAGCCTGCCATTCCTCGCGAACCTGGCGTATTTGAGCACCGCCAAATGTATCCAGGGCTCGTCGTTGCTCACTAGCGGTCGCCAAACGAAGCTGGTCAGACTGCCCGTGTACCGTCACAAGGGAACCCGCAATATCCGCAAGCACAGCCGTTGGGACCGTGCGCCCGCCAATATACGCACGCGAGCGCCCCGATACCGGAACATGACGAGAAACAACCACCACTGCCTCGTCGCCCTCAACATCGAAGACGCCGCCAGCATCCGAGATGCGATCAAGCAACGGAGAATCAGCCGGGAGCGAGAACACCCCCTCCACCCGTGCAGCATCGGCACCTCGGCGCACCTTCGTCGGATCTGCCTTAGCTCCAAGCAAAAGCTGAAGCGATGTCACGGCCATCGTCTTGCCGGCACCCGTCTCTCCTGTGAGCGCCGTCAAACCTGACGACAAGGCGAGCTGCGCCTCCTCAATAACTCCAAGATTACTAATTCGCAGCTCTTCAATCATTGTGCATCCTGCCCCAGGACCGACGAACGCCAGCCTTTCACTGGAAGTTGAAACTTTGTCACAAGGCGACCAGAGAACGGAGTATCACTTAACCGGGCAAGAAGAACAGGGGCTTCACCCTTCGTCGCTCTCACGCGCGAACCAACTGGGGCAAAAAGTGTGCGCCGACCATCGCACCACACACACGCGTTCTCCTCCTGGACATGCAATTCGAGAGTCGAATCTGGCCCCACAACCAGCGGTTTTGTGAATAATGCGTGGGCTGCAATCGGCGTGAGAAGCATGGCCTCCACGTCCGGCCACACAATCGGGCCACCAGCTGAGAAGTTGTAGGCCGTCGAGCCGGTAGCCGTCGAGAACAAGACCGTATCTGCCTTAAAAGCCGACAACTCTCGTCCATCGACACCGATCGAGACTTCAATCATCCGAGCGTTATCGTCTTTCGAGATCGCAGCCTCATTGAGAGCCCAACTTCTCTCGATACTGCCATCAGGACGGGTCACAACTACATCGATCGTCATGCGTTTCTCCACGCTCCACGCTCGATCAACAACCTGGTCGATCACCTGAGGAAGATCATCCGGATCAGCCTCAGACAAAAACCCGACATGCCCATAGTTAATTCCTAAGACCGGCACACCGTGCGGACGGCCAAGCTCCGCAGCCCGCAGAACCGTCCCGTCGCCCCCAAAAACAAGAACAAGCTCAGCATCAGCAACTGCATCGGGAGTAGCCGACGAATCTACACTGATGCCGAGGTTCGACAGCGCCTCGGTCACAATACGGCAGCTCTCGTCGACATCATGACGATCGGGATGAGCAATTAACGCAATTTTCCGTGCCATCATGACTCCTCACGGCGACGCCGACCAACAGGACCCTCGTCAATCGCCGTCGCAATTGCCTCGTCGAGCCCATCACCAAGAAGATCGTCGCCCCCGGAGATCATATGGAGGAAATACTCGACATTACCTGCCGGCCCCGGCAACGGAGACGGAGCCACAGCCTGAATTCCCAGCCCCGACTCTCGGGCAGCACGGGCAACATCAGCGACCGCCTTCGCGTGAAGCTCAGGATCACGCACAACGCCCCCTGCTCCGAGGTTGTCCTTCCCCACTTCAAACTGCGGCTTGACCATGAGAAGGAAATGAGCACCATCCGCCGATGCACGCACGAGCGGCGGGATCACAAGTGTCAGCGAAATAAAAGAGAGATCACCCACGACAAGGCCCGGCGCAGGCGCAACAACCTGCGGATCGAGAGTGCGCACATTCGTGCGCTCAATGACACTCACCCGAGGATCTTCACGCAAGCGCCAGGCGATTTGGCCATACCCCACGTCTACTGCCACCACGTGCTCCGCACCACGACGCAGCAAAACATCCGTGAAGCCCCCAGTTGAGGCACCCGCATCCAAGCATCGCTGGCCACGAATCTCCGGCCCAGATTCCCCCAAATAGTCGAGTGCCCCAATCAACTTATATGCGCCCCGAGAAACGTATTCTTCACCCTTTTCAACGACCTCAAGCGCCTGCGCCGGATTCATCTGCCGGGCAGGCTTACGCACAGTATCCCCGTCGATCGTGACAACACCACGAGAAATAAGCTCACTCGCATGCTGGCGAGAATGTGCGAGACCACGCCGAACCAGCTCGGCATCTACCCGAATAAGCCGTGCCATGACCCCTCACTTTCCACTCGTCCCACGCCTGCTCGACCCTGCGGGAGGCGGGATTCGGTACGAAGCCCAACACCTCATACCGACCCCATCACTCTATGCCTGTGCCTTGCCCAGATCCCTTGTCAGAACCGCAAGAAGATTATCCAAGGCGTCCAGCGCCTCACCGTCGCCCATCTCCCCGACAGCTCCAAGAACCTTCTCCGGGTCCACAGGAGCCTGGGGCAATGGAATACCACTCGGCGTTGGAACCGAATCAGACATCACGCGATACCGAGAAATCCGCAAGCAATCCTTCAACATCGCCACTGCTCGCGCCGCTATCCACATATGACCACGTCGAATGTGCAATTGCCCGGTAGAGATTCAGCGCAATCACGCTGCCGTCGGTGACGTCGACCCGGGAACCTCGAGACTCGGCTTCAAGGCTATCTGCTGACCAGCGTGCACGATGCTCCCCAACGACAATCCAGTCACCATCAGATTCAACCTCCGGATACGGCTCGTTCAAGCACCGAAGATCATCCGCAAGATAGGTGGGGCGCTGCTCCGGTCGAGCAATACACACGTCGCGCGCCGTCGCCAAGCCCGTCAGCACATGAAGCACCGGAATCTCTGCAGCGACCGCACCCTGAATATCCGTGTCGAGATTGTCGCCCACCGCAAAAGGACGCTCAGCATCCATCATGCGCGCCGCGATCTTGAAAATCTCTGGTTCCGGTTTGCCCGCAGACAACGGCTTAACGCCTGTGGAATTCGTGATCGCCGCCGCGATCGAACCATTACCGATCATGAGGCCACGGTCGCGCGGAATAGTCGCATCGAGATTCGTCGCAAGGTAGAGCGCACCCGCACGAATTGCGAGAGCCGCCTCCGACATCAACTCCCAATCAACCTTCGGAGTAAATCCTTGAATGACTGCTACTGGTTCGTCGTCAACAGAATCGACGACGACGAGCCCTTCCTTACGTACATCCGCACGCAAGGCTTCCGTTCCGACGACGAGAACTTTCGATCCGGCCGGGACGCGCTGAGCGAGCATCCTCGCACCGACCTGTCCCGAGGAGATGACGTTCTCGCCCGACGCTGGAATACCGAGGCTAGATAACTGCTCCGCCATCGCCTCCGGGGTTCGCGACGCATTATTCGTCACGTAAGCCTGGCGCATCCCTGCCTCAACAGCCGTCGTAATATTCTCCGGCGCATAGATCACCGGATTCGGGCCGAGATAACACACCCCATCGAGATCGAAAAGGCCGACATCAAAGTGGCTGACGAATGACTGGCTCACGCCTCCTCGTCCTCCATTTCGTCCTCGTTCTCGATCTCATCGTCGGAATCGAACTCGGCATCATCGGACTCGCTGTCCGTCTCTGTCTCGTCGTCCTCATCCCAGTCCGGCTCATCGGCCGAAACTGCAGAGCTAGCCGACTCAGCCGACTCAGCGGAAAGCTCAGATTCTTCAGTGATCTCGTCGTCATCCTCATCGTCAATGAGATCGACAGCAATATCAGCCTCATATACCGGTGCCCACACGGCACGCAGTTCCTCTGCTTCGTCGTCACGGCCGAGCTCGGAAAGACGATCGGCCCGGATAAGTTCGACGCGAGAACGCAGCTCGTCGTCGAGGTTTTCCACTTTGATCTTCTCAAGGACAGAGAGTCCACCCTCGGAATCACCAGTATCGGCGCGGGCGCCAGATGTTACGAGAGCCAATTCAATTTGCGCTTCTGGAGCGAGCTTCTTGAGCGGAATCTCAGCAATAAACGAAAGGGCCTTTGCCGGGCGACCCAAACCGCGTTCCGAATCTGCTTCGATTGCCACGTGGCTGTAATCGTCGGTCATACGGCGGTATGTGCGCAGTTCGCGCAGGGCTTCTGAGTAGTGCCCGTTGAGGTACGCAGCCAATCCAAGCGCCTCACGCACAACATCAATGCGTGCGGCGTGGCGGTACGCCGCCTGCGCATGCTCATAAGCGAGCTCCGGATTGGTGTCCATCAGCGCGCCGGCATAAACGAGGTGTCGGGCAACGCGCTCAGCGTTCTCCTTGCTCAGGCTCTGAAGATGGCGGCGCGATTCCTTATCAAGATCCTGCGCAGAGACGGTTTCTGGGATGAATGGGTCGCGTGGGCGAGGATTCTTCTGACGGTCGTCTCGGCGATCAAAGCCGCGTCCACCGCGATCTTCGAAGCGACGCTCGGAACGATCGTCGAAACGGCGGTCTGAGGAGTAGCCGCGACGATCCTGGTATCCGCGGTCTTCGAAGCGACGACCACCACGATCGGAGCGACGGTCATCAAAACCACGACGGTCATCACGGCGATCGCGGTAACCGCCACGGTCCTCGAAGCGACGACCACCACGGTCAAAACCACGGTCGTCTCGGCGATCAAAGCCGCGTCCACCGCGATCTTCGAAGCGACGCTCGGAACGATCGTCGAAACGGCGGTCTGAGGAGTAGCCGCGACGATCCTGGTATCCGCGGTCTTCGAAGCGACGACCACCACGATCGGAGCGACGGTCGTCAAAACCACGACGGTCATCACGGCGATCGCGGTAACCGCCACGGTCCTCAAAACGGCGACCGCCACGGTCAAAACCACGGTCGTCTCGGCGATCAAAGCCGCGTCCACCGCGATCTTCGAAGCGACGCTC